>JAGWFW010000005.1 GCA_028867735.1 Nitrososphaerota archaeon | reverse complement strand
TTGTCTACCTAGCAAACAATGATCCTGCCCAGAATACAAAAATAATCAAGGAATTTGACAGGGTCAAGTTTTCCATGTGTGATACAATAGATTTCTGGATTTCAACGAAAAGAAATGATGTCATAAAGATGATGGGAGTGGTAGATTCCGTGGTCATAAATGACGAAGAGGCCAGGCTATTGACAAAGACACACAATCTGATCAAAGCTGCAAAGAGAATTATGGGATGGGGAACAAAATTTGTAATAATAAAAAAGGGAGAACACGGATCCCTGTTATTTTATGATGATGTGGTATTTCCCTCACCTGCCTTTTCACTTGAAAGCATTGTAGACCCTACTGGAGCAGGAGATTCTTTTGCGGGAGGTATGATCGGATACCTAGCCAGTAAAAACAGTACAAAGATCTCATCAATTAAAGAGGCCACCATACATGGAAACGTCATGGGTTCGTTTGCAGTAGAAAAATACGGAATAGACGGACTTGTAAGGCTGAACAGGTCCCACATACAGAACAGATTTAGGCATTATAAGAAAATGATACAATTCTGATAAAGGTTATAGATATCAAACGAAAAAATAGCCCATGGAAGACAAACTTGATACAATTTTTGTGCTACAAAAGAATCTGGAAAAGATGATGAATCTTGAGCGTTATCCAAAGGATGCGCAGGGGAAGATTTCTTCATTGTGCACTGCCATAATTCATGAGGCAGTCGAACTACAGCGGACAACAAACTGGAAATGGTGGAAAAAGCCATCAGAGTTTGACGAGGCCGCAGCAAGGGAAGAACTTATTGACATCTGGCATTTTGTGGTCCAGGCATCACTTGAACTCAACATGACCCCCGAAGACATACTAAAAGAATATCAGAAAAAACACCAGATCAACAAACAAAGGCAGATTGACGGTTACTGAATTTTAATGATTGTTGTTTTGAGATTTGAGATGTCAGTTTCTCCTATCCTGTCTATTATTTTAATTTGATTTTGAAACCTGCTCACCTCACTATTTGTTAATGACACAACTGGATCTGGGCTTTGAGATCCGATTATTCTTCCATTTTTGTCCGTTCCATTTTTGTGCAAACACAATAATGAGTATCCGGGCCTGTGTCCTGTCGTATCTTTGCCACATAGCACAATGACACGAATTTTTGCATTTGATGTTACATGTCTGACAAGCATATCGATTCCCTTGTTTTCTGATAACAATCGTCCGGCAACATTGATTTTAGACATGAGTGAGGAATTGGCAATTTCATCAAGCAGATTCATGCTAGACAGGGTGCATACTGATACATTAGATTCTGAATTTCCAAAGTAAACTCTGTCCTCTATGGGGAGCAAGATCTTGCATAGTTCACCTGCTATCTCTTCTACTAGATTCATTTTCTAACTAGTTGATGCATGGTTTTTGAAATGTAGTGTAGATCATTTTCTGTAACAAGCGGATGCACAGGTAAGCTTAGAACAATAGAAGCGGCCCAGTCGGTGATTGGGAGCTTTGTCTTGTCATTATAAAACGGGGTCTTGTGAGCTGGAATCGGATAATAAGCCGTGGCGCCTATTCCTTTTGCGTTTAGTTGTTTTGCCAACTTGTTGCGATTCTTTGTGGAGATGGTGTAGAGATACCAGTTTACCTTGACGCCTGCTCTTTCGGTTGGCAGTGTAATATCCAATTCATCTAAAAGACTGGTTAAGGCCTCGGCGTTTCTCTTTCTTTTTTTGAGAAGTTGGGGAAGTTTTTTCATTTGGACTTTGGCTATGGCGGCCGATATTTCAGGAAGTCGAAGGTTTAGTCCTAAGATTCTGGTGTCATATCCATGTAGCATTCCGTGATTTCTTATCTTGCGGAGTTTTTCATATAGCCCTTTTTCGCTTGTGACAATTGCCCCGCCCTCTCCTGCCGTCACAACCTTTGCGGCATACATGCTGAAACAACCTAGACGCGAGAATGTCCCCGATTGTTTGTTTTTGTATGTAGTTCCCAGCGACTGTGCGGCGTCTTCAATTATGTCCACATTGTGCTTGTTTGCAATTTCAGAAATTTCATCCATGTATGCAAAATTCCCGTATAGATGTACCGGTATGATCGCCTTTGATTTTTTTGTAACCTTTTTTCTCAGATCGTCCGGATCCATGGTATAATTGGTTGGAAGTATGTCAACAAATACCGGCTTTGCCCCAACAGATACGACAGCATTTGCAGTTGCTACAAAGGTAAATGACGGTAACAGTACTTCGTCACCATGTTTTATGTCAAGGGCATAAAGAGCTGCTTGTAATGCTGCTGTTCCTGAATTTACTGCTACTGCGTACCTTGATCCGGTATAATCTGCAAGTAGTTTTTCAAATTCTTGAACTCTTTTGCCGCCTGTATTTGCAGCAGTCGTTAACGATTTTTTTAGTAACACAGATCGTATTTCGTTGATTTCTTCCCTTCCTATTACTGGAGTGTTTATAGGAATTTTCAATTATACATTATCAAATTTTACACTATAATTAAACCTCATGAATGAGATTAAAACCAATTTTTATATTTCAGGTGGCAGCAATCGTAATTTAATGAAGGTTCACCTGCATGAGGATCAATCAGGATACAAAGTATTTCTGTACATTTTCTATGTGTGCGGATTCATAATGCTGTCCATAACCTTCTATGGAATTTACGAAATGACAGTTGAATGGCAAAAAAACGGGACATATGTAATGGGTGAAATATTAGAAAAAACAGAGTTTCCAACAGCTCACTTTGCAAAACTAACTTCATGGCTGTTCTTTTCTTCAATAATTGGCTGGTATTGCGTCACAAGAATTGGATGGAAGAGGACCGTATCAGTTCCATCGTGGCAACTTACGTTGGTGCAGTTAATGTTGGCAGGGCTGGCAGCAATATGCCTGTACGAAGTGATTTACAATTTTATTGTTCTCAATGCACAGATCACGGCCGGAATCATAAATGGAAAGGTGCCGGACATAGACTCTTTGACTGTTGCCTATCCCGATCCCACAAGACCATGGAACCTGAACTTTGCTACAAAAATGTTCCTTGCTGCCATCATCATAAGCTCACATGCACTATATCTCAGTACAAGACCAAGAAAGAAAACAGACGATCTTGACGCGTAACTTTATAGGGTCACAAGGGAAGATTTGACTTGCAGTGGACATTACAGAAAAAATCAATCTCGTTACAAGAGACCCTACTGAGGAAGTAGTCACGCAAGAAGAACTGGTAAACCTGTTTAATACAAATTCTCATCCCAAGCATTACATAGGATTAGAAATTTCTGGATTTTTGCATCTTGGCAGCCTCATACTTACTGGTTTTAAGATAAATGACTTTATCAAGGCGGGAGTAAAGTGCACCGTATTTTTGGCAGACTGGCACACCTACATCAATAACAAACTTGGCGGGGATTGGGACAAGATCAGGATAGTTTCGAAATATTATGCAGATGCCTTCAAGCTATTCTGTCCAGGTATAGAAATTATCGAGGGCTCTGATCTCTACGAGTCACGAAAGGAATACTGGATGGATCTCGTCAAGTTTTCAAAAAATATGTCGCTTGAAAGAACTATGCGCTCGCTTACAATAATGGGAAGAAGTGCGGATAAGGACAAAATTGAGTTGGGTCAGCTCTTTTATCCCCCGATGCAGGCAGTAGACATTCACTCTATGGATCTGGACATAGTGCATGCAGGAATGGATCAGAGAAAGATACACATGCTGGTACGGGAAATTTTTCCCAAGATGGGATGGAAAGTGCCAATAGCAGTTCACCATCACATACTTGCAGGCTTGAGCGAGCCTGAGACAAGTTCCGATTCCGACTCGCAAATCATCTCAAGCAAAATGAGCAAATCCAAGTCTTCGTCTGGAATATTCATTCATGATACAGATGAGGAGATCGGATTGAAATTCAAAAAAGCTTGGTGTCCCGAAGGAATTGTGGAGAAAAACCCTGTTCTTGAGATTTTCAGATACGTCATATTTCATCAATTCAGTGAGATAGTCATTGAAAGGCCAGAGAAGTTTGGCGGCAATGTAAGATATACCGGATACAAACAACTGGAGAAAGATTTTGCGGAGAAAAAGCTCCATCCTTCAGACCTGAAAACTGCTGCGGGAAAATATGTGTCTGATATAATCAGGCCCATACGAGAAAAGATTGTTTTGTCGCAGGAACTCAGAGACTCGATCAGAGACACTACTTGAGTGCAGTAACTACTTTTCTTGAAAACGTCGAAAGCATGTCAAGCGATCTTGACAGACCAACAAAATTGATTATAAAGTAATTGATACCAATTTTCTGATAGCGCTTGAGATATTCGGCTACCTCGTCTGGAGTGCCCAGAGCAATGCTGTCCCTTGAACGAAGAATAAAATCTGTTATTGATTCATTTTTCTTCTTCAGGTTTGAGATGATTTGTTTTACATCATCACCATCTTTTCCTACAAGTACTCGCAAAAGAACAGAGTTTTCAATTTCATCATGTGCACGTTTTGCCAATTTGCATTTTGTCTTTAGTAGATTGATCTTTTCTTCCAGTATTTCCGGAGTACCAAACGGATGATTATATCTGGTGGCGTGTCTTGCTACAACCTCCATCAACTTGTTTCCCGCACCACCTATCATTATTGTAGGATGAGGACTCTGTACGGGTTTTGGGCTGCATATTGCATTCTTGATTGAATAGTGTCTGCCTCTAAAACTTGATTTCTCGTTTTTCCACATTTTCTTGATAATAGTGAGTGATTCGTCTAGCTGTTCTATCCTTGACACGGCATTGTCAAATTTGTATCCGTATGAGACATACTCATGTTCGAACCATCCTGCGCCAATCCCAAATTCCAGTCTACCATCGCTGATTGCATCTAGAGTGGATGTCATTTTGGCCAAAAGAGACGGATGCCTGTAAGAATTGCAGGTCACTACCTGTCCAATTCTAAGTCTTGATGTAACCGATGCAATAGCAGAAAGTAGGGTATATGCCTCAAAAAATGGTCCATTGGCGTTGTTTCCATAATATGGAATAAAGTGATCATATACGTATCCTGCATCATAGCCAAGTTTTTCAGCTTTTAGCGCAACATTTTTGGAAAAGAGAAACTGTTCGTTGGGATTGCCCGTAGGAAACTCATCCAGCCATCCTTGGGGTAAGGTAAGACCTACCCGGATTGATTTCATTTATTTCTGCTTTTCTGCGGCTCGACTATATTGTATTTTGATGTGTATCCGCGAGGATTGATCATCATATCTTTGTACTGGTATGTAGAGGAGTTGCCTATTATCACAGTAGTTATCATTCCCAGCTTGTCCTGGTGGCTTTCCATATTTTCCAGATCAGTGAGAACAATCTCTTGCGATTCCCTGTATGCCCCCTTGACAATGGCTACCGGAGTATTGGGGGTTCTGTATTTTAGCAGCAGCTTTCTTGTGTCTTGTAGCTGGTGAATTCTTTTCTTGCTTGCCGGGTTGTATATCACAATTACAAAATCTCCTTGTGCTGCAGCTTCAACTCTTTTTGTTATGATTTCCCACGGAACAAGCAGGTCGCTCATGCTAACAACGGCAAAATCGGTCATAAGTGGAGAACCGACTAGTGCTGCACATGAATTAAGTGAAGAAACTCCTGGCACGATCTCAACGTACAGGCCTGCTTTTCTGTCCCAGCCTTCTTCAGCAAGAATTTCATATATCAGGCCAGCCATGCCGTAGATGCCTGGATCTCCGCTTGAGACAAGAGAGACTATCTTGCCTGCTTTTGCAAGTTCTATGCATTGGTGAGCGCGCTCGACTTCCTGCGTCATGGCGTATCTGTGAACTTCTTTTCCCTCAATGAGGTCTTGTACCAGGTTTACATATGTCTCATATCCCACAATAGTATTGCTTTCTTCAATTACCTGTTTAGCTCGAAAAGTCATGTGATCATGGTGTCCTGGTCCGACTCCAACAATGTATAATTTGCCAGTCAACATATGTAAGAAATTTTTAGAGTAAATTTATCCCTTTTGATAAACTGCTTTAGTAAAATCATCTAGTTGCCTTTTGCAAGCTCAAACTCGTCATGTAACGCCTGCACTGCAGCATTACAGTCCGAGTCCTTTACAACAAAGGCAATGTTGAGTTCAGAGGAGCCCTGTGCAATCATGATTACATTCACTCCTTTTCTTCCAACTGCGGTAAATACCTTTGATGCAACGCCTGCAATTCCTCTCATTCCAGAGCCAATTAATGCAATAATGGATACATCTACGGTGACGTCTACTTTTTTGATTATTTTGCCAAGCAGGTTCATTTCAAGTGCGTTCACCGCCTTGTCCATGTCATTCTTTTTTACAATAATTGAGATGCTCGATTCTGAGGGACTCTGTGAGATCATCATGACATTGACCCCGGATTTGGCAAGGATGGAGAATATAGTAGCGGCAGTTCCAGGAGCGCCGACCATGCTTCCACCCCTAACATCAATCAACCCAGTATGCCTTATTGCGCTTACGCACTTGACTGTCTTTTGCGTGTCAGGCTGCGGATCAGCCGTTACAATTGTTCCAGAATTTTTCATATTGAATGTATTTCGTATGCGCAGTGGAATTTTTTTTGTGACTAGCGGTTCAAGTGCTCTTGGATGAATTTGTTTTGCGCCAAAGAGGGCCATTTCCATTGCTTCAATGTATGATACTTCCTTGATGAGTTTGGCATTTTTTACAATCTTGGGATCCGTTGTCATCAATCCATCCACATCGCTCATTAGCCATACTTCATCTGCCTTTATGCTAGATGCTATTATGGTGGCAGTATAGTCAGAGCCACCCCTCCCAAATGTGGTTATGTTGCCGTGCTGGTCCGCACCTGCAAACCCGCCTATTACAGGCATTATCTTCTTCTGCGAGAGGCTTTCAATCTTGTGAGAAACATGCAATCTTGTAGTATCCATCAATGGCTTTGCCTCACCAAAGCTTGCGTCGGTAACAATGCCAACATCCTTTCCTGTCAATGGCACCGCCTTTACGCCCATGTCATTTAGCGTAAAAGCAACAAGATTAACGGACAATCTCTCTCCAAAGGAGATCAGGTAATCAGAGGATCTTGGGGTAACTTCACCGATGAGGAGCATTCCATGCAGTAGCTCTTCAAGCTCGTCAAGATCAGATCTCATTTTGCTTACTAGTTCCTTTCGAATTTTTGGATTTTTTGCACACTGGTTGGAAGTATCCATGTGTACTTTGATAATTTTTTTTGCAAGAGAATTTGCAGCTTCTCCATTTCTGTCTTTGATGTGATTTGTTATTCTAATTAGATCGTCTGTAACTCCACTTATTGCTGAAAAGACAGGTATTACCTTGTGTTCTTTTGACAGCGATTTTATCAAATTTGCCACATTTCGAATGTTTGTTACAGAGGCAATTGATGTACCTCCAAATTTTAGAACTAGCTTCAAACCAGTAATACCTGAATATAATATCCTTAAATGCTTTTGTTGGCCTTGTCGCAAATTAGTCTATTTGAACTGACATTTTTTCGTTTGGTTTGAGATACTGCCGTAATTATTGCAGTGTAGAATTAAAAATACACATCTATCTGGTCAACGCTTACAATGGCTTTTTCTACGGATCATGGAAATGTCTCATTATCAATGAGGGCTAAAGTTTCTGCACAGGGGTCATTAGTTTTAACAAACTCAGACGGATTTGGTATTGTACGCATTGCATCTAAAGCAGGAGCATCTCATCAAGCATGAGATTGTCATTTTCCACCACTAGCTGAGGATAGCAGTCAAGCATGTAGCCGTTCTGTATCCTGTAAAAGTGCCAGTTGTCGCACGCCGTGTTGTACTCGTATTTGCTGTTGTCATAGGCCCATCCAAAACCGTTGCGGATGCTTTTCTGCGGGTATCCGTGACCTCTTACCAGTGTTATGGTGTTCTTGTCATAATCAACCTTGACCTTGGCATAAAGCGCATTTGGATACATGTAGATGACATGCGGGTGGTGTACTATTGCGTCAAACTCTTTCTGGGTTACATACTCGTTATGAAGCAGGATTACCCTGTCATATTTACCGAGAATGCCCGGATCTTTGTCAACATCGAGGTCGGTTACATAAGTAGCGTTTTGGTGCAACAATATCCCGTCCAGTCCTCCACCAGCCACATATGAAGGAGTAAAGTGTTTCGGTATCTGCACGGTCAGACATTTCAGGCTGCACCTCCCTCTATAGAATTGATAGAACCCGTGTGAGCCGTACGCCGCCTGTGTAAAGACAGGCAGAATAACCACCGTCCTGTACCTATGGGGACCGGCCGGACTTGCCGGGATGCTTGTGTTGGTTGTATTTTGAAATCCAAGTGATTCCTTGTCAAGCGGTGATAACATTACGAGAAGAAATGCTGCAGTTGCAAACAGCAATGCAACCAGTCTTTTCACTATCTTTCTCCCCTAGGTCTTGTCAGTGATTTTATGATTTAAAAATTGAGTAACATTGGTTCACAAATATTAAATTTATTGATATACGTCAGTGTATCAAAAGCTGTCATACTAGGCGGATCAACAGGCAGTAAAAGCGTGAAGAAAGGACTTGCAAAAAAGAACGCTGATGAATATGATGATGTTTCAATATGTTTAACTTTCTACTCTCGGGGCCAGATAGAAATGAATCCTGCCAATGTTTGCAACCTTAAATTCCAGCCGCAACGGCATTTTACTGGAAAATTCGCATACTACTGTTCCAGCTGCAGCCCCGACTGCCTTTACAATGCTGTTAAGATATTCCAGACTATAAGTGGCAATACTGTCTTCTTTTACTTCAATCTCCGGCATTTCAGGCATTCCTTTCTCCAGTGTTATCACCGCCTCCCCAGAATCGCCCCTGCCAGAGAACTCTGCCTTTGCAGGACTGGCAGCAATTGAAAGATATTCCGAGACTACTTGAATGTCACCTAAAATTTTATCAAATTCAGCAGAGGTTACGGCAACTTTAGAGTTGTATGTAATTTTTGGCAGAGGTGTATCTGTTGCAGAGCTTTCTATCAGCCTCATTTTGTATTTCTTGTTTTTTCCGATAGCTACAAGCAGTAATTTTTCTTCTGAGATACTGATCTCAATGTTGTCCTTTTTATCAGCCCTCTTGATTAGCTTGGCAAACTCGTCAATTCTTACACCAAACTTTACATCCTCATCGCATACATATTTTTCAAATGCAGAATTTGGCCATGCGATGTCTATTAATGCAACATGAGACGGATCCATTCCTCGAAAAGCAATGCCCTCGCCGGTTGCCTCAAAGGTTGCTTCCTCGACCAGAGTAGAAATGGCAGATATTACAGCCTTCCATTCGTCAGAACCTCCGGTCTTTGCAGAAAACACCAAACTTATTCACATGTCCATCATGTTCAAGTTAAACGTTATGCGGAATCCATCGGATTATGGGATAAACACGATCTAGAATATTATGCATAGTTTCGCCAAGTATAGCTGCATTTTATGCAACGATAAAACTGGGTTGTCGGCTCATCTGCACTTCTGGTTTGCAGCATCCACCAGACGGCTTCATTATTGCCGCATTTTGTGCATTCTATTTTTATGACAGGCAGTGATTCCTTTTTCTCGTTTTCATCAAGAACATTGATTGTAGAGCTTCCTTCCACCTTCACCTGTTTTGATGCCTTGGAGCCTTTCTCGCTGTGACCACATTTGGGGCATACAAATTCAGACTCTGAGTTAGATAGCTTAAGCCTAGCTTCACACTTGGGGCAAAATTTCATTCAAACACCCTTAATTTTTGAATTAATTGCTTTTTTTAGTTCGTCAGAATAGTCTATTGCAGCTTTGGTAGCCTTTTCAATTTCCTTGATTGGGTTGCCCTTGGATGTATTTACGCGCATTGCATATTCCTTGGTAAGCGGGTGTTTTAGAACCACGCCGGCAAACTCTACTGCCGGGTCCTTTAGCAGTTCGTGCTGGACGATGTACAGTGTGCTTATATCAGATTTTCTTATATCCAGGAGAACTTCCTTTGAGGAAGACTTTTTGACTTGAACGTCCATGCGTAAGTCAAAAAAATACTTATTGAGGATATAATCCTTATGAACAGTTGACTAACGAAAAGAGTGCAATAGGTGAGGTTTTGTTAGAAAAATCTGCTGATAAATTCGGCACGAGTGATAACATAACAATAAATGTGAAATTCTCCGTAACCGGAGGACTTCGTGAAGCGTTCAATGAGAAGAATTGGGAGAGAGCATACAATAAACATGATAATGTGTTCAAGCTAAAATACGGTGTCAAGCTCTATTCAGGCGGATTGAGAAAGCGCGAGATAGGAACGCCCCTTGATACGTACAAAAAGGCTGCTCTTTTTTGGACACGAAACCCAAAGCTTACCCAGATGGCAGAAAAGAAGGTCTGGGTACAAATATCCAAGAATTTCGAGCCGCACATTCCAATGAACCAGGCAGAAGCACAACAACTCCTTCTTGATTTTGATGAAAAAATGGAGATCAAGGCATCTGATCTTGGTGCAGGAAAACACAAGATTGGCGCAGAAGTCTATGTGTCTTGGTTCAAGCATGACTATACCGAAGCAATTGATACCAAATCAAACTCTAAAGAAATAGAGGTTGAAATCACCAAATAGGATATAAATGGAAGTACTAGAGTAACGCCATGGCAAAATTCGATGGTGTCAGAGGACAGGAATTGCTTGAAGTCGAGGACAAGTCTGAAAGAGACAACGAGATAACATTGATCTTCAAAGACAACAGATTCCTCTTCATCAAACTTGAAAATGGAAAGATGGTAACAACGTCAATACCAGAATAGCTACTTGTTCACATGCTTGTAATACAAGCCTATAGCTATTTCTTGAGATTCAGATTGAATCGAACCCGGTCTTTCTTTTCGCACTTTATCTATGGCATTTTTTGCAGATGATTTATGATATTTTACAAGATAACATGCAAGGATTGTTCCAGTTCTTCCTATTCCGGCGGCACAATGGACCATGACAGGTTCCTCATTTTCAAGTCTTTCTTGAATGAATTCTACTGCTTGGTCAATCTGATCCATATCAGGTGCGGAAAAATCCTCTGTCGGCATGTGCAGGTATTTGACGCCTCTAACCCACGATTCGGGAAGTGGCTGTTCTGTCATTGTAATAATTGATTTTACTCCTTGTTTTTGTATCCAGTCTATTTCTGATAAAGTAGTTGGCATTCCGCTGCCTGCAAGTCTGTTGTTTATCAACCAGCTAAAGTTTGTAGGCTTCTTTGTGATCTTGCCGTGTACCTTTCTCCAGAGATTTCCTGGTTTACTCACTGTTAGAGATAATCATTATTCCATATATGTATACAACGTAATGAAACTAAAAAGAAGAATAAAAAGAAGTTTTTGTCAGACCTATTCTACTAGTTCGGTCCAACCTTTGACGAATACAGAGTTTCTGTACAGTGGTACTGGCTGTCCTGGAGTAAAGTCCATTGGTCTCATCCAAAAGATTGCCTTTGTTGGGCAAACGCCGATGCATGCACCGTCTGAGATGCATCTTTCTGGATAAAATACAAATGCTTTACCTCTTTTCCAGCCCTCTACTGGTTTTACTCTTAATACGTCCGGGCCTAGTGATGTACAGATCTCTACGCAGAGTGCACATCCTATGCACATTTGTTCGCCTATATCTGGAATAATTCCAACTGGCATGTTGAGTATTACTTTTAATGATCTTAATATAACTTGCTGAAAAAATCGATGTTATAACGGCGTTTGAGAATTTTATAACAGCGTTAAAACAAAATCTCTCATTCTACAAAATTAGAATGATGGCTCGGTTTTCAAATCAACGTTTTTTTATAATTTGTTTCTGATCCATAACCATGGTAACCAAGATTCACTGTGCACACATATTGGTAGAAAAGCAAAGTGTAGCTCAAGAGATCAAAGCAAAGATATCAAGCGGAGAAAGTTTTTCGAAACTTGCTCAGCAATATTCAATCGATGTTTCAAAAAAGAGAGGCGGGGACTTGGGCCTATTTGGCAGGGGTGTAATGATAAAAGAGTTTGAAAAAGCTGCATTTGCGCTGGAAAAGGGGCAGATTTCCGATGTTGTAAAAACACAGTTTGGATATCACATAATTAAGAGATTGGATTAGAGCGGTATAGAATCAGCTGAGAGTAGAATTTTGCCTGAATCATCGAGTAAATTTACAATAATTCCTTCCTTTCCGTGTTCAAGTAGAATCTTTTTACTGTTTTTTGTTTCAATAAATCGCTTTCCAGTGGGTGACAAAACCCAGCCTTCTTCTCTCTTGTATCTTGCCATACTAGCTATAACAATAGAGGAGTTGGTTTTGCGGATAACACTTGCAAGCAACATAACAATTGATACCACTGCCTTTCCAACCTGTTTTTCGTAATTTAGTACGTTGTAAAGTCCGTTGATCGAGTCTATGATAATTAATACTTGGGACATGCTCGCTTTGACCAGTATCTCTGTTAATACGTCATTAATTGTATCCTCTGAAGGTTGGTACAGAGTAAGGTTTTCCCTCAGTACAAGAATGCCCGATGTGATGTATCCGCTGTATAATAAATCAAGATCAACGTACAAGACATCATCTTTTGTTTCGCTAACAAGTTTTGATATAAAACCAGCTTTTAGGAAAGGATCAGAATACAAGACAGAATTGATCTGTTTTTGTGAAAGAATGTCTTTTAATTTTGGAGTTGAATTCTGCGATTTATTATCATGATTTTTAAACAACACAATAGGTATGAAATTGTAATATAATAATGAACTCGGATTTTGATTTTTCACAAGAATTTCCCTACAAAGACAGGGTCTACCTGAATAACGCTTCTACGTCCAGGATGCCAAACACAAGCATACAAGCAATGAACAATTTTCTTTCCAGATATAATGAATATGGTCCAGATTCAGAGTTGTCAGACAGTTATGTTAGAGATCGTCTTAACAATCTGCGTAAGGCAATTTCTCAGCTAATCAAATGCAGACCAGAGGAGCTAGTTCTTACACAGAGCGTAACGGATGGGATAAACTTTGTAGCAAACGGTATGAAGTTCAAGCCAAATTCCAATATCATAACACGTGGCTCAAACCATGAACACCCTGCAAACCACTATGCCTGGGTTAGGGCTGGTCAGAAAGTAGAATTGAGAGAGATGGCAATTGACGATGATACTGGCTATTTTGAGCTTGATTCACTAAAAAAGACAATTGATGATAATACCCAGCTTGTTGTTCTCAGTCATGCCTTGTTTAATACTGGATCCATACTCCCAGTAGAGGAAATAGGAGACTATCTTGCACAAAAAAACATACCCTACTTTATCGATGCGGCACAAACGGTTGGATGCATCAATGATATAGATGTGAATAAAATTAAATGCAATTTCATGTCTTTTAACGGATCCAAGTGGTTATGTGGTCCGATGGGCATGGGAGTATTTTTCTGCAGAAAGGAATCAAGTGAAATGATAGAACCGCTACAGGTTGGTGGCGAATCTGCCATTTTTCATGATAACAAGATAATCCATAAAGAAATGCCTGCCAGGTTTCAGGCGGGATTTCGCAACTGGGTAGGAGTGGCAGGCCTTGAGGCTTCTGTCAACTATCTTCTCAAGTTAGGAATTGAAAAGATAAGAGATCAGAACATAAAGCTTGCAAATTTGATGCGCGAGGAATTAGCAAGGATACCAGGTATTACCCTGCTTGGGCCTCAGGAGGACAAGAAAAGGACAAGCATTGTATCTTTTACCATTAAAGACCAGGATTCAGAGGCAGTGGTCAGGAGACTTGAAAAGGCAAACATGATACTTGCTGTAAGGGAGGTATTTTCCAAGAAAATAATCAGGGCCTCGCCGCACTTTTTTAACACAGAATCAGAGATTTTACGAGTAATTGACGTGATTAAGAATTAGCTACTTTTCCTGTTCTTCTATTACCATCATGGTAAGGGTAGAGTAAACCTTGTCTATTTTTCTTATTTTATTAGTAATAATTCCTCTCAAATGATCCATTGAATCTGCAGTAATCTTGATTATGATGTCATATACGCCATAGACCCCTTGGATTTCATATTTTACAGCATCCTCTTTGTCAAGTATGTCCTTGATTTGTTTGATTATTTCCATATCAGAGCCCAGATCAGAATTTATCAATATGTAAGTAGTTGGCATGAGATAATTCGATTTGCACAATATTTAGCCTTTGCCTAGCAAAGTCAAAATTGATTTATGGCCAATTCTAACCAGATTGGTGGAGCCAATTGATCTAACGCTTGAAATTTCAAACAAACTTCCAAGCTTTCCGGGATCTCCCCGCCCACAGTTCATTTCATGGGCAGATAAAAAATCCGATGGATACAACCTAGAGTTAATTTTTCTAAGCTCGCATTCTGGAACCCATCTTGACGCGCCATATCATTTCATAGAAAAAGGACTGAAGATAGACAAGATTACGCTTGGCCGATTGATAACCAGCGCAATTCTTTGCAACATAAGAAAAGGTCCTGATGAACAGATTACAAAAAATGACATTGTTAGTTTTGAGAAAAGAAATGGCAAGATTTCCTTCAACTCGGCCATAATTTTTGGAACAGGCTGGTCAAGAAATACATCAAGAAAGGACTATTTTACAAGAAACCCGGGTCTTTCAGCAAGTGCTGCAAGGTATCTGTTAGGGAAAAAACCAAGCCTGATAGGAATAGATTCGCCTAGCATTGATTTGGGCAAGGATTCCAAGTTTTCAGTTCATCACATATTATTGAAAGACGGTATACTGATTTTGGAGAATTTGTGCAATCTTGATAAAATTAAAAGAACTAATTTTAGACTGATAGTGTTGCCGCTCAAACTAAAGGGAGCTACTGGATCTCCTGTCAGGGCCGTAGCTATCTAGAAGATGAACTGGAATCTGTTTTGCTTGTAATTTTCTGCAAGTTTCCCAGTTATGGGTATTTTGCTACCACAGAATTTACAGTTGTTATTACCATCAAGATTCCACTCTTGAATATCAAAGCCGTATCTTTTTACTATGATTTTCTTGCATTCCGCACAGTAGGTATGCTCAAGAGGATGACCCGGTACATTCCCCAGATAAGCATAGTTCAGGCCTTCTTTTTTTGCAGCTTCGTGATGTTTCTCAAGTGTCTTGACTGGAGTCGATTCAAATTCCATCATTTTGTAATCTGGATGAAACCTTAGAAAATGAATTGGCATGTCAGGACCAAATTCATCCACAATGAATTTGCAAAGATTGGTAGCATATTCCAGACTGTCTCCTACCTGTGGAACTATCAAGTCTGTGATTTCTACATGAATCTTGGTTTTGTTTTTTATTTCCTTGAGAGTGTCAAAGATTGGTTGGGGATCTGGAACACCAACGTATTTTCGCGTAAATTGAGGCTCGGCGCTTCCCTTAAAATCTACTGTTATGCAGTCAAGAAACTCATTCATCATCTTTACGGTTTCTGGAGTATCGTAGCCGTTTGATACAAAAACATTGAACAGGCCATTTCTCCTTGCAATTACTCCACAATCTCTGGCAAATTCGATAAATATTGACGGCTGGTTGTATGTGTAAGCAATTCCTTGAGAGCCTGACCTTATGGCCAAGCTTACCACTTCCTCAGGGGTCATGTCGGCACCCTCAATCTTTCTTCTCTGGCTGATATCATGATTCTGGCAATAAGAACAAAGCCAATTACAACCCGTGGTTGCGATGGAAAATATGCTGCTTCCCGGTCTGTAATGGGTTACGGGTTTTTTCTCGATTGGGTCTACATGGCCGGTTATTACCTTGCCGTATGCCAAAAGATCAAGCTTGCCATCGTTGTTTGAGCGTATTCCACAAAGACCAATCTGGCCTTTTCCAATCTCACAGTACCGAGCACAGGCTGTACACCTTACCTTATCGTTGGGTAGTTTTTGATAAAGAACTGCCTCTTTTGTCGTTACATGTTTTTTCTCGGTTTAATCATATAAGTGGTGATGCGATGGCTTGTTGCGGCTTGATCTTTTCCGGTCGTAGTTTTTTGATCGCATTTTCAAAGTCTTCCTGGGTTATCTTTATCGATTTGACCGATTTTTCTCTGTTATCGACGTATCTCCTAATTGCACTTATTGCAGCCCTATCGCATACACCCTCAATTTCTGCCCCGCTAAACCCATCAGTCAGCTCTACAAGCTTGACAAAGTCTATGCCTTTAGTAAGCGGTTTCTTCTTGGTATGTATCTCAAATATGTTCTGGCGTCCCTTTGAATCAGGTAATGGTACCCCAATTATTCTATCAAATCTTCCTGGTCTGAGTAGTGCATTGTCTATCAAGTCGACTCTGTTAGTTGCTCCAATTACCAATACGTTGTGTAGCTCTTCAAGCCCATCAATCTCAGTTAAAAGTTGAGATACTATCCTTTCTGTTACATGCGAGTCTGAGCTGCCAGAATCTCTGCTTGGTGCAAGCGCATCTACCTCATCAAGGAATATGATGCAAGGAGATGCTTGACGTGCTTTTCTAAAGACTTCACGTACTCCTTTTTCTGATTCTCCAACCCACTTGGAAAGCAGTTCCGGACCCTTGATACTGATAAAATTAGATTCTGTTGTATGTGCAACTGCCTTTGCAATCAAGGTCTTGCCGGTGCCTGGAGGACCATAGAGCAATATTCCCTTTGGTGGTTTGACATCCGCGTGCTCAAATGCATCTTTGTGTTTTAGTGGCCACTCTACTGCCTCGTAAAGCTCATCCTTTAACGATTCCAGGCCTCCAACATCCTCCCAAGTAATGTTTGGCACTTGGACCAAAACTTCGCGTAATGCAGACGGCCTGACTTCTTTTAGTGCATCTCTAAAGTCATTTTCAGTAATCACTATCTTTTGCAAAACTTCTGCCGGGATTTTTTCTTCCTTTAGGTCAATGTCAGGCAGTATCCTTCTCAAGGATCTCATTGCGGCTTCTTTTGCAAGTATTTCAAGATCAGCCCCTACAAAGCCATGTGTTACCCTGGCAATCTGATCAAGCTTTACTTTTTCATCAATCGGCATGCCGCGAGTGTGGATGTCAAGTATGTCCTTTCTTCCCCTCTCGTCAGGTATTCCTATCTCAATTTCTCTGTCAAATCTTCCCGGTCTTCTCAGTGCAGGATCAATGGAGTCTGGCCTATTGGTAGCCGCTATCACTACAATCTTGCCTCTTGATTTCATTCCATCCATCAGCGTCAACAGCTGTGATACTATTCTCTTTTCAACCTCGCCTGTCACTTCTTCCCGTTTTGGTGCAATAGAATCAATCTCATCTATGAAGACTATGCTTGGTGAGTTTTCTTCTGCCTGTCTGAATAATTCACGAAGCCTTTCCTCGCTTTCACCATAAAACTTGCCTATTATCTCAGGACCGCTAATTGAGATAAAATGAGAGTTGGTCTCTCCTGCTACGGCTTTGGCAAGTAGTGTCTTGCCGGTGCCCGGCGGACCATACAAAAGTACGCCTTTGGGAGCTTCGACCCCAAGCTTTTCAAATAGTTCAGGATGTCGCATGGGTAGTTCAACCATTTCACGGATTTTTTGCACCTCGCTTTTTAGCCCCCCCAAGTCATCGTACGTAATCCTAGGAATGGTGTTATCCATGGCTTTGGTCATAGAGCCTAGCTTAAACCCAGTCTGGGATGTAATTACGACAGGCTTTCCAGAGGGAGTGATGTTTGCTACTACAAGTTGGGTCTTCCCTCCAAGTTGGGTAGTTACTACGAGTGTATCCCCTACAGTCATTACATGGCCCATGTGATTTACCTGCATGTATTCCTGCAAGCCTTCAGCACTAAGTTTTTCAACTGGAGAAACTGTTATCTGTTCAGCTTCTTCTGCTTCAACTTTTTTAACAGAGATTTTTTCTCCTATCCCGGCGCCAATATTTTGTCTTGTAATTCCATCTATCTTTACCATCCCAGTTCCATATTCTTCAACAGAGCCTGGCCACAGCTTGACGTGGCTTCTCCTGTTTCCGGTCAACTCCAGAATGTTTCCAGTCTCCCAGCTGTTGTCTTCTACAACTTTAGGATCAACTACAGCGATTCCTTTTCCTACGTGTCTTTGTGACGCCTCTGCAATTTTTAATATAATTTCACTCATAATTTTATCACCATAAAAAATAAAGTGGGTTTATTCAATCTCCACTTTTTTTCCTTTAGGTCGTTCCTCTTCCTTCAGTTTGAATTGTACCTCGAGAATTCCGTTGGCATATGTTGCCTTGACAGAATTTTCGTCTACTTTTTGTTTGATGGGTACTTTGGCATGATACTTCCTTTCCCCATGTTCTGCATCTAGCAGAATGGTGCGTTCAACTACTTCGATCTTGATGTCATTTTTGTCTACACCCGGCATCTCTGCCACAACTTTGAGAGTCTTGTCCTTGTCATCTACGATGACATCTACGAAAGGTTCTCTTGTTTCTGCAGTTGGAAGGAGGCCTTGTCGAACATTTCCATATTCTTTTACCACTGGTTTGCCATCCGGTCCTATTGTTACGGAGTATCCGTAATAGTATGGACCAAATGTCTGCATATTGGCAGAGCTTCCCATCTCGGCCCAGATCTCGTCTAGTTCTTTGAAGGGTTGCATCATTCTTTGGAAGAGACCATCAAACTCGTCCGATTCTATCATGTCATATTCTTTCATAATATGTAATAGTTATTACATTATATAAAGTTTATGGTATCATAGCATAAATTCTTACATAAACTAATATAGCTGACAATAGTAAATCTCTTTGTATGCGTATTGGGGTTTCCGTTCCTGAAGCTATTCGAGAGATTATCACCAGAAACAGGTCAATTTATGACTGCATGAAGATGGATCTGGTAAACTACACGGCACTTGCCGTAAAGATCCAAAAAGAGGTAGAGGCGCAGGTCGGTAACGCTGTAAACCTCAATACGATTGTGGTTGCAATTAAAAGATATGCAGATTCCTTTGAGAAAAAGGATGACGTACAAAATGAGCCTGTGTTAAAGAATGCAAGGTTATCTCTTACCGATGGAATTTTAGACATCAAGTTTTCTTCACAAGATTTCGGCATGGAAGATGCGGTATCCCTGATGGATGGTTTTACTAGGATAGACCCTGATTATGAGTTTTTCAGACTTACAGATTCGTTTAGGTTCCTTACTGAAGATATCAGCGATGTCAGAAAATTGCTTGAATCTTTTTCGTCACACAAGAACTTTTTCCAGACAGGACTTGCAAAGATAAGCATCAGTATGCCACAATCTGAAAACAGTCCAGATGCTGTCTCGTACATATCAGAGATTCTACACAGTAGTGGAATTGAGCTTGTTAATGCATTTTTTGGGCAGGATAATATTGTCCTAGTATTGCATGAAAAAGACGCTGCAAAGGCATATGAGATATTGCGTGGCGAGATTTCAAGGTAAAATTAGACGGGTTTAGATTCCAAGAGACTCGGCTCTTGTCAATTCCAGGTATACCTTATCTCCTACAGACAGGTTTAGCTCCTTGTATTCATGCATGTCTAGTTTAATTGAGGTAATTCCGCTGCCCATTCCTCCCATACCACCTGCCATCATCTTGTTTAGTCCCTTTATCATGTCATCCATATTTGTAAATCCCATGACGCCAGACCCAAAGGGAGACATCGGGGTACTATTCTGTTCCTTAAAGTCCTTCGAGGATGACAGTGAGACTATGACATATGGGGCACCATCTGGAGACCCCTCAATCCTTACTACGATATACTCCTTCTTCATTACTCTATTCCTCCATAATACTGTATTTTATCTTTCTCTCCATTCTACAGAAGGGAAAGAGGATTTTGTAGAATGTTTATTATTTTCATGAATTTAGGGCATTTAAGGAAGTTTACTATTTGGTCGCTTGGGGTCTTTTTACGAGAGTTTCTTTTTTCTCTTGATTGTAATTATTACGCCTAAAGCCAATGCAATTCCTACGATTCCAATAGTAACATAATCAAACGGAAATGACGCGGTATTGTTTACAAATTTAATAGAGCCTAGAAGCTGGCCATAGTTTGTCAGATCGGCATCAAAATTTTTCAGGTCATTTGCATAAGTTATTGTATAAAATTCATCATTTGCAAGAGCAATGGACTGCTTGAACTTGATCGTATTATTGCCGTCCTGGGAGGTAAAATTTTCCTCAAAGGATAATGTTTTTGCAGCAGCAGCCCCTATGGTATCATCTTGTTCCGACAGAAAGGCCACATTAGCTTGGTCGTTAGTAAGCTGGTCCGTTTTGTTTTTGACATAATCATCAAGCGACGTTCCATTTGCTTTTTCAATACTAAGTGAGATTGAGGCGGTAAATCCACTTGAATACGGAGCTATTATAGCAACGTCAGGAGCATCAGGCTGGTATTTCTTGGGTTCTGAAACTGTCCATCCTGCAGGAGCTTGAAATGATATGCCAAGAGACGGGTTGTCATAGTTTCCCTGCGAATCAAGTGTAGAGTTTTGCAAAGCTGCAGAAGAGGTTGGAACAAAACTGATTAAAATCACGAGTAGGGAAATTGAGATTGCTGCTCTGCTATCCAATGATGAAATGATTTGTATTGGCAAATAAAAGCTAACTGCGATTTTAAATTGTGAATTATATTGAACATTGCAAGAGGTGTACCAATGGGAAAAGTCTTTGCAGTTGGGGTAGGGCCCGGCTCTCCAAAATATGTTACAGATATTGTCAAGGAGATTGTTGTAAATTGTGACATAGTAGTGGGTTACAAGTATACGCTCAAGACAATCGAGGAGCTAATCAAAGGCAAGGAGATTCATGAGATAACAATGCAGAATCAAGAGGAGGCATACCAGAAAATCTCCTCGTCATTTGGGAACAAGACATGTGTTGTACCATTTACAGGGGATGTGAATTTTTCAGAATCCGAGGTGGTGGATAGATTAATTGAAATTTTTGGGGATGTGCAGATAGTTCCCGGTATAAGCTCAGTGCAAGTAGCTGCATCAAAGGCAAGGGTACCATTAGACAAAAGCAAGGTCATAACTATGCACATATCGACTAGCATAGAAGAGAAGAAAATTGAGCTCCAAAAAGCGTTGATAGATGGATTGAGTATAGTGCTTGTACCTCGCCCCTGGCCCAAGGAGCCCACAAAGCACTTTATGCAGTCAGAAATTGCAGTTTACCTGAAAAATCACGGGTTTGATACCGCAGGAATGAAGGTGCACGTCTTTGAGTTTCTCACAACTGAAAAGGAAACGCACTTTGTTGGAACAGTAAAGGATTTGGAAGGAAAACAGTTCTCTGATCTTTCAGTAATGGTTTTCGATCAGACAAAACTAGAGTCATACATCAACTTCAAATAATTTGGCGCCTCATCTAAGGCCTGGGCTTGGATTATTCTGGGGACTTCTATCTAGAACGTGGGTTTGTGTGGATGGAATTGATACAATTATGCCGTTCATCCAAGTATACGATGGATCATAGAATCTGATCATTCCTGTATCATTGACAGTATACTGGAAGGTCTGGCCGGGGGCTATTGAGTCGCTCTTTATCCTGCCGTCTGGAACGTATGGGTTGACCGTACTGAATGTTGCAGTTCCACTAAATATTGAATGGGCAACATTGTCGTTGTTGGTCCAGATTATCGTAGTTCCAGGAGAGATCTGTACCTGATCCGGAGAATAGTATCCGTTCACATAGTTTTGATTTTGTTGAGCAGCAGATCCTTGGGCTAGTGATGAGCCCTGCAGGATGCTTACCTGTACTGGAGGTATTTTTGATATTTGTGAAACCGATATGATATTACCGTTTATCCATGTGTTTAAGGAATCATAAAAGGAAAACACGCCGGTTCCAGTCATTGTATACTGGAAGGTCTGGCCGGGGGCTATCGAGCCACTGTCTATTCTTCCATCAGGAGTAAACACCGGTGTTGGCAGAGTTCCCGTTGAACCAACACCACGGGTTCCTGCAGTGTTTTGTCTGGATTGGCCACTCAATATTCTGTGTACAACAGAATCGTTGTTCTTCCAAACAATTGTCGAGCCAGGTGTTACTTGTACAGATGAGGGGGACAGATACTGATTATTTGTTGCCGTGGAGGCTCCTTGCAATATGTTAATCTGGACTGTTTGTGCCTGTGTTGAACTGGGTGTAGAAGACGGGCGTATCACTCCCATCATCCAGGTATAAGTTGGATCAAAAAAGGTGATATCGCCAGCAGTTTGTTCCATTGGCAAATTCAGGTATTGCGCTGCCGCCGGACTGAGATAGGCTTTGGAATTAAAGTTTGTTATGGTATACTGGAAAGATTTTCCGGGTGCTATGATTCCGCTGTTAATTATTCCATCAGCAGAAAATTTTGGCGTGGTGGTATTACCCCCTATGACTGTCGCAGTCCCGCTCATTACTTGATGGGGTACGCTGTCGTTGTTGGTCCAGATTATCGTAGTTCCAGGCGTGATACTAACAGCTGACGGAGAATAGTAAATCTGGTTATTGATGTTTGATGCGCCGGCAAGTATGCTTATTCTTACAACGTTTGATGTGGTGGTATTTTGTTGTGTAGTTGATGTCTGTGTAGTGGATGATGATGTTTGTGAACCAACTATGGTTGCTTTGGCGCTATAGATAACTCGGAAGGCCTCTGAGCTGGTGGCCTTACCGGTGATACTGTAAACTAGTCCGTTTTGACTGCTATCTATCTGCCTACCAAAGAGGTTGAGTTGTATGGTATTGCCGTGCGAATCCTGTGCGTTTCCTTGAAGCAACAAGTATTTCCCGTTCCTCAGCAGGGTCGTGTTCCAATTGCCTGTGTTAAGATAATTATCGCCGTTAATTGTAACAAGGCCGTTATCCAGCGTAGAAAGTATGCTACTGCCGCTTTGGGTACCTGTAGTAAGCTGTATGTCAAATGTGGAATCAAGTATATCCTGCGTGCCTGCTACAAAACCAGTTGCTTGAATTAGATATTTGTTATTGGATGTAAAATCAGAATATGCGTTATGAGGCAGACAGAATATAATTAAAAGTCCGGCAATTGCCATTAGGGGCAGGAAGCGTAATGCCATTTGATTAGCAAAGCCCAAAACTTGTATTTAATCAATAGGTATAATTTAACAACGCAATTAGGCAATTCCCGGTTGATTGTCTTTTCTAGCTAGTCCATTCACGTAGTTTATTTGTTGTTCCATGAACTGTTTTCTTTTTTCTTCTTCCTCCAGCTCTTTCATGTCAAGTGGTTTGAGGTCTAAAACTTGCAAGAGTTTTTCAAGTACAAGTTGAGCCGATTTGGGTTGAATGACATCGGGATTGTCTATTTCCGATAGAATGCATGTACTGTCAAGTTGTTTTTCCTTTGCAATTCCCATTATCAGACCATTGAAACCAGTAATCTGACCTTTTCCGTTTAGAAGTTCCAGTTTTTCTTTCTTTAGCACACCTAGGTGTTTTGATGTTGTAGTGACTGCAAACAATTTGGGTTCGCCAGGAGTCGGTTGCCTGAGCGCAGCCCCAATGGAATAAAGTGTACTTACCCTAAGTTTTTTTGCCATGTTAACTACCTCATAGCACAGTTCGTAAAGACGTCTGGGATCAGATGGGTTAAACTCTCCGGAAAAGAACACCAGATTTTCTTTTTGAGAGTAATGAAATTTGTAGCTTGATTGTTCATATTTTATCAATCCTTGATCATATGAAACAGCGGGTGGCCAGAAGGCATAGATCTCTGCAAATAGTTTTGCTTTTAGTTTTTTTACGAGAAAATCCATTCCAATACCGGCAACATTTCCCATGTCTGGAAGTGCTGCTATCATGACGGGTTTGGCTAATTTTGGGAGTGTGTGAATCTTAAGGCCAAGCATCATCATGTCTAGTTTGGCGTTAAAATAAAAATGAATCTAGTGTGCTTTGGGGTTAACCAATGTAGAACCAAATTCTTGTATCATTGCATATTCAATAAATGCAGCGGCAAGCAACAAGGCAATTACAATTCCTATCTCAATTATCGTCGGGCGTAGCTCGTATCTGAGCTCGGTTTTCTTTCTGAGAATTGTATTGACAAGAAGAAAGCTTCGAGACATCCCAATAGAATAGGCAATTAGTTCCATTATGCCGAAAGGCGAGAGATAGAGGATGGCAAGAGGAGGCAGCTTTGCGAGGGATGGTGTAGTAGACACCAAGGCTCTGAATGCCAGTCCAGTGGACCATGCGGCAAAAGATCCCCAAGCTACCCCAAATCCCGGTACAAACATAGGCAACGCGACAGATGTGTTATGTGCAAATATTCCTATTGCATCAATTCCTTCTACGGCTTGTTGAAATTCCTTGATAAATGACTTGGAATCTTGTTCTGACATGTTGCTTGCACTTCCTACAGAATATGCAGCAGAAAAGATTGCAATGAAAATCAAGAATACCAGAATTCTTTTTTTTGCCAACAACGAATTTGTTTTGAGGAGTTATTTGAGGGTTGAGAGTTCGAACAGATTTAATTAAAAGCTGTATTATGACAGTTTGTGAAAGAAGAGGTATCGTCTGCAATAACATATGCGTTGAGTAAGGGATTTCAGATTCATCCTGATGCGTTTAAGATATTAGAGAAGATAGATGTGAAGGAACTCCAAAATATAATTAAACAGGTTGTTCGTGAAAAGGCAAAGCAGAACCTGTTTTTGATAAATCGGAGTGACCTCAAAATGTTCGTAGAGTCGGGAATTGATGAGAGTGTTGGGGACCAACACGCCATATTATTCGATCCTACAAAAAAGGTTACTTCTGCAGAGGGAATAGATGGTTTTACGGCCTTGTTTTCTGATAGGTATTCAAAATTACTTAGAATAATGATGCAAAGATCTCAGGCAAAAAAGATGATACCAATAGGAAATGTGACTGGCGGCAAGCTGGGCGAGGAAATATTTGTTGCAGGTCTTTTGATGGATAGGAAGAGTGAACGGGATGTCACCAAGCTTGTCATAGACGATCCTACTGGCTCCCTTGAAGTCCTGGTATTCAACCAGGAGCTTCAGGAGACTGCAAACTCGCTTTTAATGGACCAGTTCGTGATGGCAGGCATTACAAATGGTAAGAATGGGGGATTCATAGTAAAGGAGCTTTTGGTGCCAGACATTCCAGATCACATAGCAAATCGCTCGAAGAGTGAGACATATGCAGTTTTGATATCTGACATTCACATTGGCAGTAAGTATTTTATGGAAAAGGAGTTTGCAGAGTTTATCGCTTGGCTTTCAAGCCCCGATCCAGTGGCAAGAAAAGTGCGGTTTCTCTTGATATGTGGGGATATAATAGATGGTGTTGGCATCTTCCCAAATCAGGACAAGGAGCTGCTTCTGACTGACATGGACGAGCAGATGGCAAAGGCTGCACAGATGCTTGACAAAGTCCCAAAACACATCAAGACCTTCATTATTCCTGGCAACCATGATCCTGGTAGAAGAGCACTGCCGCAGCCTGCCATACCAGAAAAACACAACATGAGTTTGTGGAATCGGGAGAATTTTTTCATGATGGGCAATCCTGCATTTTTGGATCTTAATGGAGTGAAGGTGCTGATGTTTCATGGCCAGAGTCTTGATGATGTGGTAGGAACCACCCCTGGTCTAAGCTATGCACAGCCAGCAAAGGCAATGCGTGCATTGTTGAGGACAAGGCATCTCAGTCCAATATATGGAAAGCGGACTCCAATTGCACCAGAGCTTGAAGATTTCATGGTGATAAACGAGGTTCCTGATATTTTTCATTCGGGTCATGTTCATGTAGTTGACCTTGACATGTACAAGGGAACGTTGATTGTTAATTCCGGAGCTTGGCAGAGCCAGACAGGTTATCAGGCAAGTGTTGGCATAACCCCAACTCCAGGCATTGCCATAATTGTTAATTTGGCTACAATGAAGGTATTTACCAAGGATTTTACTGAAACGTCTGGTTAAGCTATAGCAGGTCTTCCAGAACTAGGTCTTCCTTGAATGCCTTTTTTACGGTCTCAGGATTTAGTGTCAAAGCAAATTTCTTTGTTCGGCCATGCATGCCTTGATGAATTATCTTGCCTGAGATCAGTCCTGTCATCTCAATCTCGCTTAGCATTTGCGTGACCCGCCGCTGTGTGAGTTCCTTCTGCCTTGTGGTCTTGCAGAGATTTTTGTAGGATTGATATATCTCGCCTGTGGTGCTGCCATTTGCCTTCATTACGGCAAGTATGAGTAGTTTTTCATGCAGAGGATAAGAGTTGAGTGCGGTGGTCTCCTTGTCCTCTTCCATCTTCAGTGAGGCCCCGCGTATGTGGTCTTCCCTCACCATATCGGCCTGTTCGCGTTCCGCTATCTCGCCTGCCACACGAAGCAGGTCAATCGCTCTTCTGGCATCGCCATGTTCTTGGCCTGACATGGCAGCACACAGATTCAATGCGGCCGGATCAAGAACATTTGGAATGAAGGCCTGCTTGATTCTCTCTGTTAGGATTTCTTTGATCTGGTTTACTGTATAATTGGTAAAGACAATCTCTTCCTCGCTTAGACTGCTTAGAACCCTTGGGTCCAGTCTTTCTTTGAATGTCAGGTCGTTTGATATCCCAATAAGGGTAAGCGAGCCTTTCTTCAGCCTTTCATTTGCTCGTGTTAATGAGTAAAAAACATCCTTTCCTGTCTTTGATACCAATTCCGCAAGATAATCAATCTCATCAACCACAAAGACCGTATTGAGTGTGTTTTTCTCAATTACTGTCATTAATCTATTAAAGACCTCACTTATTGACAATCCGGTTGTTGGTAGCTCTTTTTGGGATACAAGTCCCAACTGGCGGCCAAACTTTACCAATAAACCATACAGTGTAGTTTCCTCTTTTGCATTTGCGTAAAGCAGTTGAATTGGAAATGAGCCGTCCTTGACCCGCTCTTGAATCTTGTTTAAGACCTTCTTAACAACCAGAGTCTTGCCCGTACCTGGTTTACCATATATCAGTAGATTTGAGGGTCTCGATTTTTTTAATAATGGAATTAGTGATTGTGTGACCTTCTTTTGCTCGTCGTCCCTGTGTAATACAATATCTGGCATGAAAGTAAAATGCAATACCTCTCGGTTTTTGAATAATGACTTACCACTTGCTGCATCATCGAGTAATTT
The DNA here is from genome assembly GCA_028867735.1 of Nitrososphaerota archaeon. GTDB lineage: Archaea > Thermoproteota > Nitrososphaeria > Nitrososphaerales > Nitrosopumilaceae > Nitrosotalea. Next base: position 36,568 of record JAGWFW010000005.1, on the reverse strand, counting down.
ATCGATGGGATCTTTTGTCATCAACCCACACACCGTCGTTTCTTCTCTGTCCACATATGGACTCTACCATAGTAACTAGATTAGAATAGAATAACTAATTCAAATTTAGTATATCATTAATTATTTTTATTTTTTCTTAAAAAATTTTTTTTAATAAAGCTAGAGTGGAAGGAATGGTGTGTGGGCATTCCTAGAATCAAGTTCACTGATTGTTAAGTTATTGTTAAGATGAACAAAAAAGAGGCCAAAATAGACCCCTTTATTTCCACTCTAGGCGTGAAGATGGCTCTTAACACTGTTAACATGTCTGAATAGACCCCTTTATTTCCACTCTAGGCATAGTTTCAGCCTATTCTGTGATATGAAAGCTAGGCATCCTGTTAAGATTGGATAAATGTCTACGAATGGACTAGGCAGTGAATGTTAACAAACCCCCTTGTTAACAATTCTTCTTTGATCTGTTCAAGTGTTAAGGTGTTAACCGGATCGATCACATGGCCCGAAAACGAATACGAATAGACTTGGAGGATGCAGATGGCGCCAAATACAACCTAAGCCTAGAGGGCAATGTTACTCGTGAAAAGATGTTAAAGATATTTGAATTAATGGACCTGATGAACATAGAGGAGCCGGAGGAATCGGCACAACCTGACTCTGTTGGAGCCAAGATCTGGAACATTGTGGATAAACACTATCCAATGGGCAAGTTTACCTCCTCCATAATCCTTGAAAAATATGAGGATGAATATGAGGAGCCAATCAAACTAAGCGTAATCTCCACCTATCTCTCAAGATTTACACTTAAAGGAAGAGTAGCTAGGGAACGAAAGGGAAAGGAATGGAACTACCAAGTGCTAAAACTGGCCCAGAGAGAACGAAGCACAACCTAAGAGATAGTCACTTTCTTGATGATCAGACGGTCTCCCTCAACTAATACCTTAACATAACTCCCCTTCTGAAGCTCGAGATACTTTCTAAAGTCCTTTGGAATGGAGATTGTGCCAGCAGAGGTTATCTTTACAAGCTGTTCCACAGTTGACATACCATTTATTATAAATTCAATAATTTAAGATTTTATGATAAAATAAGATTAATAATTTATGTTAATTTTTCATCATTTTTGATCAAAAGCATACCAAACGGCCTATCAAACCAAAAACCTCAAAATTTAAAATCCTGAAATCAGACAACAGGTACTGATCAAAAAATAGCCCAAACTATTGCATTGGTGGTGTCTTTAGGGTCCCTAGTCTAGCAAGTCCTTTCTGGGTTATTTTATAGATGAATGGCTTTGTCTGCATGTCTCTCTCTACCAGACCCTCTTCGAAAAGCTTTTTCATCATACGTGATGTGTGTTCCCTACTCCTTCCTATCGTGACCTGAATATCACGTGACGTCATTGGTTTTTCCGTGATTAATCGCAACACATACTCTGTTGCGCTACCAAAATTCATATTGTGAACCCTAGCCTTGGGCTTTTCCTCTTTTATCTCTATGACTGTCTCTGGCTCACTTTTCTCCTCCCTTGGTCTTGGAATTTGCGCAGGCATAAATTCTTCAGGTTCCTTGACCAATTCTAACGAATCTAGTCTGATTTTCATATCTATTAGTAGATTTTCATAATATTGTACACGTTCTATCAAAATTTTTAGATCATTTGACTGTGAACCTAGGCGTGGTTTGATTTTATTATACACAACTATGCATGCCAGACCAATCACAAATGAAGCTATTATTGCCAGAATCATTCCTACATCTATGTCTACTAACATCACTACATGTCATAGATCAATGTGATTTATCATCTTTGGGTAAAATAATTTTACATAATACACATCAATCACAGACATATCTATCACAAATTATTCATACAAATGAACGATCTCACACATGAAAATCACAATTTACACATACGATTTAGCAGCTCCTGTATCACAGACATCACTTGTTCCTCACGTTCAGGGAAAACATCACTGTTTTTTATCACAGAAACCTGCTCTGAGAGTCGATTTATCACATCTATATCCTCCTCACGAATGACACGTAACGCCCTGAGTAGTATCCACGAATAGCACAGAGCACGGAACTTGTCCTGGGACTGCCCAATCTGTCTGTAAAATGCCCCCTTAGTTATGTTGAACTGACGATCTGACAGGTTTCTCTTTTTTAAAATAATTTCAATTTGTCGTTCTGTAAATGATGATTTTTTTATAATTTGTCTTATTATATTATTCAAATTTTCTTCTGGTGATGTACTCAAAGCTATACAGATCTGTATAACTATATTCAATTAAACTTTTAATCAATAACTATCAACCAGTCATATGCAAAACGTAGAAAACTACCTAAATGCATCCAGAAAGAAAAAAGGCGCCCTACTATTCGTATTAATCGATTCTGAAAACGACGGAGATGGATCTGCATCAAAACTTGCCAAAGAGGCAGAGAAGAATGGCGCCTCGATCATATTAGTTGGAGGCTCATCTGCAACCGATCAGCTAAGCATGGCCGAGACTGTCAAGAACATTAAAAGATCTGTCAACATCCCGGTGATACTCTTTCCAGGAAATGTCACGGGCGTAGTCCCAGGCGCGGACGCAATCCTATTTAGTTCACTTTTGAACTCTGATAATCCATATTTTATCTCTCAAGCTCAGGCATTGGGAGCCCCAAGCGTACTTAGATTTGGTCTAGAACCCCTGCCCACAGCCTATATCATAATTGGCGAGGGAACTACGGTATGGCATGTTGGCTCTGCAAGAACCATTCCATTTGACAAACCAAGTTTGGCTGCAATGTACGCCCTGTCGGCACAATTCATGGGAATGAGATTTGTATACCTTGAAGCAGGCTCTGGCGCAAAATCAAATGTTAGACCAGAGATGGTAGCAGCTGTCCGAAAACTCTTCAAGGGATTTCTCATAGTGGGCGGCGGAATTCGAAATACCCAGACTGCTGCTGAAATTGTCAAGGCAGGCGCGGACGCCATAGTGATTGGCACCTTCATTGAGAAGGGCGGAAGCTTCAAAACCATAGCCGATATCGTAAAAACCATCCAATCCGTAAGGAAATAACATGTCCGAAAATGTAGCATTGAGGCTCAAGGAAGTCCCAATGCCAGCGTCGTATCTTGATTATTATAACAGAATATCTAGCGAGGTCTTTACCATCTTTGAAAAGGCCGCCTCTGCCAAAGCAACCCTGGCCGATTCCTCCGGAATGGTAGAGCCCAAGATAGCATTTGACCTATCTGATCGCGTATCAAAAATGCACGACATAGATGTCACAGAAAACCTCAGAAACCTCATCCAGACAACAACAAAGGAACTGGCTGCTCTCAAACTTGCAGAAGAGATAGCCCGAGGCAAGTATTTGGGGTCTGAGACAAGTCTTGAGGAAAAGCTTGACTTGGCCGTACGTGTAGGACTGGCGATAGTTACTGAAGGCGTGACCATAGCGCCCCTTCAGGGTATAAGCGAGGTCAAGATAAAGAAGAATGCAGACGGTACAGAGTATCTCTCGGTCTCGTTTGCAGGACCTATACGATCAGCTGGGGGTACAGAAGCTGCCTCTACAATGCTTATTGCAGACCATGTGCGTAAGATTGCCGGCCTTGACAAATACAAGGCAAATTCATACGATGATGAGACGGGCAGGTTTGTAGAAGAACTGCGCCTCTATGAGAGGGAAGTAGGAAGCTTTCAATTCCATGTTCCAGATGAGGATGTGGTCACGGTCATTTCTAATCTTGCCGTAGAGCTTGACGGCATAGATACCGATCCAGTCGAGATTGTAAGCCATAGAAATATGACAAGAATAGGCACAAACAGGGTCCGGGGAGGCGCGCTTCGTGTACTCAATGACGGGCTTATTGGCAGGTCTAGAAAGTTACTAAAATTGATTGACCTGTTCAAACTAGACGGCTGGGAATGGCTCAAGGACCTAAAAGGCGCCATCCAGACAGGAGATGAGGATGCGGCGGCCCATAGAATGAGAGAAGTAATCACTGGCAGATCCGTTCTTTCAATGCCAAAGAAACTCGGGGGATTCAGGCTTCGATATGGACGTGCATGCAACACCGGATTTGCATCAGTTGGAATCCATCCAGTTGTTGCGGAAATTTTAGATCATGTAATCGCGGTAGGCACGCAGATTAAACTTGACATTCCGGGGAAGGCTGCAACCATCGCGTTTGTTGATTCAATCGATACGCCGGTTGTCAGGCTAGATAATGGAAACGTAGTCAAGATAAGAGATACCGCACATGGAATTCATCTAAAACCGCACATAGAAAAAATTCTGCATCTGGGGGACATACTCATAAGTTATGGAGACTTTCTTGAAAACAACGCCGAGCTTGTACCCACTGGGTATGTAGAAGAGTTCTGGATCGAGGAGCTAAAGGAAAAGGTCGCAAAATACGAACCGCGTGACCTTGAGCTGCTAGACTATGTGGACAAGACTCCAGATCTTGAGGAGGCCTTTAGAATATCACTTAATTTTGGAATAGGTCTTCATCCCCACTACCTGTACTACTGGGACCAACTAACAGTGCAAGAGTTTGAAAAGCTTCTTGTCCCGACCAAGATGGAACCCGAGCTTGCAGTTTACCAAACAGACACAAAGGAAATTCTGGAAAAACTCGGTGTTCCCCATGAATTGGCAGATGATGCAATAGTGCTAAAAGACACCGAAGCAAAAATTTTCTTTTATCTGCTTTTTAGAAAACCAATTCAACTAGACAAAACACTATCAGTTCCAGAAATAATCTCTGTATCATCCGGAATCAGGATACCGCCCAAGTTCTCCACTGCCATAGGTGTCAGGGTCGGAAGACCTGAAAAGGCGTCACTTAGAAAAATGAAACCTCCAGTGCATACGCTGTTTCCCGTAGGAAGCAAGGGAGGGGCCTCACGCGATCTTCTCAAGGCCTCAAAACAACCCAATTTCTACTGCAACATCAACAACAGGATGTGCAAAAACTGCAACCTGCCCTCAATTAGCATAGTGTGTCCTCGCTGCAAAACCAAGACTGTTACAATGCTTGTCTGCCCCAAATGTCGCAGTGAGTTGGAGGAATCGCCCTGCCCCAGATGCAGGGTTAGGGCATCGGCCCACTCATACCGCGCATTTCCTCTCAAAGATCTGCTCTATTCCGCACAGGAAAGAACAGGCATTCGCGCCCAAGAGCCATTCAAAGGGGTAAAGGAGCTAATCAATCAAGACAGGGTTCCAGAGCCCATGGAAAAAGGACTCATACGACAAAGCCTGAACCTCAATGTTTTCAAAGATGGTACCATCAGATTCGATGCAACCAACGCGCCGCTTTCTCATTTTAAACCCTCTTGGATTGGCACAGCCCCGGAAAAGCTTGTCGATCTTGGATATACGCATGACATAAACGGCAAGCCGCTTGAAAACCAAGACCAACTGGTCGAGCTAAAAACCCAGGATGTCATAATTCCAAAAGTGTGCGGTGACAGCCTAGTTCTTGTCTGCCAATATCTGGACCAAGAACTTGCAAAACTATTTGCACATCCTCCTTACTACAACGTAAAAAATACTGAAGGTCTGGTCGGCCACTTGATAATCGGGCTTGCACCGCACACTTCTGTTGGCATTGTGGGAAGAATAATTGGATATACAAATACCCAAGTCTGCCTCGGCACGGCAGTGTGGCACTCAGCAAAAAGAAGAGACGCCGATGGGGATGCAGACTCTATTATGCTATTGCTGGACAGCCTGCTCAACTTTTCGCGCCTCTTCCTGTCTGATAGAATTGGCGGATTGATGGACGCACCACTGCTTGTACAACCAATCGTTATACCACAAGAGGTACAAAGACAGGCACACAACTTTGAGCTGGCAACCAGTTATCCGCTGTCGTTTTTTGAGGCAACATTGCAGAAGGAAAAAGCAAGTGAGATAAAGGGAGTTGAAATTCTAAAATCAAGGCTAGAGACTGAAAAACAATTCTATGACTATGGATTCACGCACGGGACCGCCACCCTTACCACCTCGAAATCACGCAGTGCATATTCCACACTGGGCTCGGTACTTGAAAAACTTGACATGCAAATCAGAACTGCTGATATAATCAATGCGGTGGACCCAAGCGAGGTAGTCTCCATGGTCATGACCACTCACCTCCTGCCTGATATTATGGGAAATCTCAGGGCATATTCCGGACAGTCGTTTAGATGTACTACATGCGGCGCAAGCTATAGAAGAATTCCACTGGCGGCAAAGTGCTTGGAGTGCGGAAATAAACTAATTCAAACAATGACAAGACCGTCTGTCCAAAAATATCTCAAGCTTGCAAGAAGAATGCTTGGCCAGTACAGGATCGAACCATATCTGAAGGGCAGGGTTCTCTCTTTACTGGATGAACTTGAACTTGTATTTGGTAAAGAAGATGGAAGCCAAGCCCTGCTTACAGACTATGCCTAACGAAGCTTGACATAATCATATCCACCCATCTTGCTTTCAAAGCAATATCGCACCTTCTGGAATTTCCTTCTAAATCGCTTGACCTCTCCTGCAATCTTTTTCTTGTCTTTCTTGTCTGCAACCACATTTTTGATAAACTCTGCAACCTGTTTCATTTCAGACTCTTTCATGCCAAGTCTTGTCAACTCTGCAACCCCAAGTCTCATGCCTCCCGGATGGAAATAGTTGCGTCCAGCCTTGATGTCTCCTGGGATAAGTTGCCTGTTTACAATGATGTTTGCCTTTTCAAGATCAGCTTCTATGGCACCTCCATCTCCAAATGAAAGAACATTTACTACAATTTGATGTGATTTTGTAAATCCGCGTTTTTCCCCAAGCACTGTAAAACCAGCCGAGCTTAGATCTTCTGCCAGGGCCTTTGCATTCTTGACCACCTGTGCTGCATATTTTTTGCCAAACTCCAACATTTCTGCAAATGCAATGGCCTTTCCTGCCATGTGATGCAAATGATGGTTGCTTGTCATTCCGGGAAATGTCGCCTTTTTGATCTCGTCGCCGTATTTGTTAAATGAGCATATCATTCCTCCTTGGGGGCCAAACAAGGTCTTGTGGGTGCTCATAGTCATCGCGTCTGCTCCCTCTCTGAGCGGGTCTTGGAACTGGCCTCCTGCAATAAGGCCTGCCACATGGGCGCCGTCATAGTTTATGAACATCTTATAACTTTTCAGAAAATCGGCAAGTTCCTTTACGGGGTGGGGAAACAAAAAGACTGAACCGCCAAACATCGCAAGCTTTGGAGTCCTGCCTGCCTTTTCAAGTTCCTGAACTTTTTGCTTTGTCTTGTCAACATCAATTGTCATCTCTTCTGCATCAAATGGATAGAACTCTATGTCCAGTCCGTGCACAAGTCCTGCGGTTCCGGCATGTTCTTTTTTACCGTGTGAGATATGTCCGCCAGATGGAATAGACGGCGCAAGCATTACATCGCCTGGATTGGTAAACGCTGAATAAATTGCCAGATTAGCAACAACGCCTGAAATTGGCCTCACATCAACAAACTCTGCCTTGAATAGTTTTTGTGCAAGTTCCATGCACTTGAATTCTACCTTGTCAATGTAGACGCATCCCGCATAGACTCGTTCCCCCGGCCAGCCTTCCGCATATCTATTTGCAAAATCGGAAATTGTTGCCTCTCTGACCGCCGGACTGGGGATATTCTCGCTTGCAATTAATGGGATCGAGTCGGCAAACCATTGGTTATGGGTCTTGAGCAGGGAAAGTACTTCTTTGTAAGCAACACGTGGCGAGGAGCGTGCCATGCCAAATTCGGCCAGTTTTCCTAATTTAAAACATCGTTAAATAACACGGAAATTCAATCCATCTAGTCTACATAAAGAATAATAAGGGAAAATCGGTCTCAGCTAAAACATGTCGATTCAAGCTTCCGCAGGAGGAATTCCCGTTGTTATACTAAAAGACGGCGCAACCCAGACCAAGGGTCGCGATGCTCAGAAAAACAATATCACCGCAGCAAAGCTGATCTCTGAAATTATTCACACAAGCCTGGGCCCAAGGGGGATGGACAAGATGCTCGTGGACTCGTTGGGAGATGTTACAATCACAAACGACGGTGCTACCATTTTAAAAGAAATTGATGTTCAGCACCCGGCTGCAAAAATGCTAGTTGAGATCTCCAAGGCAACAGACAACGAAGTAGGGGATGGAACAACATCTGCCGTAGTACTTGCCGGTGCACTCTTGGAAAATGCCGAGTCTCTCATCTTACAGGACGTTCATCCGACAATTATAGTAGACGGTTATAGAAAGGCTGCCCAAAAAGCAAAAGAATTTCTGGCAAAGATAGCAGACAAGGTTACTGCAACTGACAAGGATGTACTTGAAAGAATAGCAAGGACATCAATGCAGACAAAACTTGTCAGAAGAGATTCTGCAAGCTTGGCAGATATGATAGTAAAGGCAGTTGTGGCAGTCGCAGAAAAATCAGATGACGGATACCTGGTAGACATTGATGATATAAAGGTGGAAAAGAAGGCGGGCGGTTCAATCAAGGATTCCATCTATACCAAGGGCATAGTGCTTGACAAGGAGGTAGTCCACAGCGGAATGCCAAAGAAGATTGAGAGGGCAAAAATTGCCATAATCAACAACGCACTTGAGATTGACAAAACAGAATTTGATGCCAAGATAAACATCCAGAATCCACAGCAGATGAAGTCATTTCTTGATGAAGAAAACCGAATGATCAAGAACATGGTTGATAAGGTCATTGCTTCCGGTGCCAATGTCCTGTTCTGCCAAAAGGGTATTGATGACATGGCACAACACTATCTTGCAAAGGCAGGAATCCTTACGGTTAGAAGAGTAAAAGAAAGCGACATGGCAAAACTTGCCAAAGCAACAGGTGCCAGAATTATAACAAATCTTGATGATCTTTTTGAAAAAGATCTCGGAACTGCCGAAATAGTAGAGGAGCGAAAGGTTGAGACCGACAGATGGGTCTTTGTAGAGGGATGCAAGCATCCAAAGGCAGTAACACTTCTTGTGAGGGGAGGATCTCAGAGAGTTGTTGACGAAGTTGAGAGATCTGTTCACGATGCATTAATGGTTGTCAAAGACGTAATGGAAAATCCAATGATTGTAGCCGGTGGCGGTGCTCCGGAAACTTATGCCGCAACAAAGCTACGAGAATGGGCAAAATCTCTTGAGGGACGAGAACAACTGGCAGTAGAAAAGTTTGCAGACTCGCTAGAGGTAATTCCAATTACGCTTGCAGAAAATGCAGGAATGGATCCAATCGATACTCTTGCCTCGTTACGATCAAAACAGCTAAAGGGGAACAAGTGGACCGGCATTGATGTCATGAAAGGCCAAGTGGCCAGCATGCATGCCACAGACATTTTTGAGCCATTATCCGTCAAAAATCAGATAATATCATCCGCTACCGAGGCAGCATCAATGATTCTAAGAATTGATGATGTAATTGCAGTGGCCAAAGGCGCCGGTGGACCTCCGCCTGGCATGGGTGGCGGAATGGAAGGAATGGGCGGCATGGGTGGTATGGGCGGAATGGGTATGCCACCCATGGGCATGGAATAGCTGGAATTAATTTCTCTTCTCAAAGTTTATTTGACTAGCATAGATAGGCAATTCTATGCAGCTAGGCGACACCAAAATCTTGGCAGGCGCAAAATATGTCTATTTGATAGTTTTCTTTGCGTTACTATCGGGGGCATTTTATCCTGTTATCACTCACACCGCTTGGGATCCAGTTGTGATCGGAACAATAATCCTCTTTGTGGGCCTTGCCGGTGCCGTATTGCTCTACAGGGGAGGAACCGGCGATAAACACAGGCAAGCCTATCTCATAATTGGTCTGGCTTTGATGGCACTGGCCCTGTTCTTGATATATGCTGCAATAGGAAGAATCTAGATATCAAAATAGAGATAGAATTCATGAGGATGCGGTCTTATTGAAATCTCATGATCGTCTGCCCTTTCTACCTCAATTATCTTGTCTATTGTTTCATTTGAGAATATTGGATTGAGAAACTTTCTATCGCTTTCAAGCTCATCAAGTGCCTCTCCTAATGTGGCAGGCAAGTCCTTGATTCCTTTTGCATCTCGCTGAGCCTTGGTCATCTTGTAAATGTCCTCGTTGACCGAGTCTCCAGGATCAGTCTTCTTTTTTATTCCATCAAGTCCTGCAGCAAGAACGGCAGCAAACGCAAGATATGGATTTGAAGACGGATCAGGGGCTCTAAATTCCAGCCTCTTTATCTTGGAATATTTCTCTCCCTTGAAATGAGCCGGAATTCTCACTATGGCAGATCTGTTGCTTGCACTCCATGCTATGTACACGGGAGCTTCGTATCCTGGAACCAGCCTGTGATACGAATTTGTTGTAGGTGCAACAATTGCAGACAATGCTCTTGCATGATTCATGACTCCTCCGCAGTAGTATCTTGCAGCCTGGCTTATCTCCTCTTTATCGTCTTTATCGTAAAACATGTTCTTGCCGTCCTTCCACAGGCTCATGTTGGTATGCATTCCCGAGCCCGCATCCATGGAAATTGGCTTTGGCATCATGGTGGCCACCTTGTCGTACTTTGTTGCAATGTTCCTTACGACATACTTGTAGGTCTGGGCGCCGTCTGCAGCATTGGTTAGAGTATCATATCTGATATCAATCTCGCACTGCCCGGCAGTTGCTACCTCATGATGATGATTATCGCACAGGATTCCAAAGTATTCATTGAGGCATTCTACGCAGTCATTTCTGTATTCTGTGAGGGTATCGGCAGGAGTGCTGGGATAATATCCCTTCTTCAATGCCATCGGATATCCCTTCCCTTCCTGATTCCATGGAGCTTCCTTCGACTCGATTGAATATGACTGGCCCTTGTATGGCGTTAATACGTCCCACTGAATCTTGTCGAAGACAAAAAACTCTACCTCGGGACCCCAATAACTTGAATCAAAACCTTGTGTGGTAAGATATTTTTCTGCCTTTTGCGCTATGCCTCTAGGATCGGCATCCAGCCTGCCCTTTCCCCAGCCCCAATATACATCGCATATCAGCCTGGCCGTCTTGGAACTTGTCATCCAAGGAATTACCGCATATGTGTTGGGATCTGGCTTTAATATCATGTCAGAATCCTGAATTGACGCAAATCCCACAATTGAGGAACCATCTAGTTTTGGCAGGCCGTCTTGCATTTGTTGTGGAGTAAACAAGTTGGCCGAAATCGTAGTATGGTGAAACCTTCCCCTAAGGCCTGTAAACTGCAAATCAATGAATTTTATTTGATCGTGTTTTATCTTTGCAAAAACCTCGTCAGCCGAATATGAAGTTGATACTGGCTCCCCACCAATCACTTTATATGGCAATTTTGCACCTTGATCATAACACAAAGGGGTCTATGATTTAAGTATTGTTGGGTGTGTAAATGTCAGAAACAAAAAAAATTGATGCAAATTCATTGTATTCCTTGCTTCTCCGGGAAGTAGAAAATGATTCAGTACAGGAGCTAGATTCCAAGCTGTACAACAACATTGCAGAATTTCTTGGAAATTTAAAAAATCAGGACTATGATGGAGTTGAATCCAAAATCAAAGACTCGCTTGTAAAAATGATAACCGACATGACATCTCTTCTTTTGAAAATCAGAATTGAAAAGGCAGCTGATTCTGAAGAGATTGACTATTCGAATCTTCTTGATGAAGAAAGATTCATCCTTGATTCTGAGGATGAACTAAGGCAGAGAAAAGAGACCATTCTCTCCGCAACATTGAACGGCAGGTTGAAGCTTCTAGAAACCGTAGCGGAAAATCACAGATCTAGGACTGTAGTCGTGAGATTTCTCAAACCAATAGACCAGATTGTAGGAACAGATCTTCAGACATATGGCCCGTTTGAGGCTGAAGATGTTGCAACCTTGCCGTTTGAGAACGCACGGGCCCTGATTGCCAAAAAGGTAGCGGCGAAGATAATCTGGGAAGACTAGAAATTGGGCAACTACAGATGATGCAGCATGCACAACGGGATAGACCTTGACGTCTACTTTGAGATAATAATCTATCCTGTTGCGGCTTTATTTATCATAGAAATGATTAGCAGGGCAGCCAAGATACCAAACTGGATAAAGCTCCTAACCCAGGCCATATCATGCATTGGATTTGGAGTAGCGTATCTTCTCATGCACGTGGCCCATTGGCTTACTGCAGGTGTGTTGCTGGCGTTGGCAATTGCTCTGTTTTACCAAGCAAAGATATCAAAACTTAATCCACAAAAAGCCCTATACTAGCCGAACTTGCCAAAGACCCGCTTCATAAAACCTTGCCTGCCAGTACCTTTTCTTCTTTGAACTTTATTTTCCCCAAATCTTTTTGCTCTAATCTGATGCAGCTTGACACACCTGTGATCTTCTGGCAGCCTGTGCTCTGCACAAAACTTGTCGCTACAGTAATTGCATTGAAATGGAAGATCAGTTTTTTCTCCACAGTATGCACAGTCCACTTGTTCCATAGCTCTGATCGAACTTGATCCTAAATCAATGTTAAGAAACAAAGTTAGTTTCTATAATTATTGGAATTAATTGACAAGACTTTTAAGCAAAAAGACCTTGATGAAAAATGATTTTTGATATGATCAAGGGAAATGTTGCTGTAATAACTGGTGCAAGCAGCGGAATTGGATATGCTACTGCTCTATCAATTGCAAAAGCAGGCGCAAAGGTTGTTGCAGCTGCAAGACGAAAAGACAGACTGGATCAGCTGCAAAAAGAAATTGAAAAATCTGGAGGGGAATGCATCACGGTTGCATGCGATGTAACAAAACGCAGTGACTGTGAAAACCTAATCGATGCAGCAATAAAAAAATGGAATAGAATTGATATTCTAGTTAACAATGCCGGTTTGATGCCGTTGAGTTTTGTAAAAAACCTCAAAGTTGACGAATGGGAAAGGATGGTTGATGTAAACATCAAGGGTGTCCTGTATTGTACCGCTGCCGCGGTTCCGCATCTGCTCAAACAAAATTCTGGTCACATAGTAAACATATCCTCAATTGCAGGAAGAATAGTATTTCCTGCAGGAAGCGTATACTGTGCGACAAAATATGCGGTAAGGGCATTCAGCGAGGGGCTAAGACAGGAACTCTCGGCACGAAACAACATACGCATTACAACAATTGAACCTGGAGTGGTTGATACCGAGCTTACAAACACAATCACTGACAAATCACTTGAGGCATTTGTAAAATCTGCCAAAACCATGCAGGCCCTCAGGTCAGAAGACATTGCAAATTCTATACTGTTTGCAGTAGAGTCCCCGCCTCACATGAACGTAAACGAGATAACCATAAGGCCGACAACTCAAGAAAGATAGGGCGTGTCTTGGTATTAGGCCAACGAACATAGTAATTCTGGGCGGAGGATTTGGCGGCCTTTCAGCAGCAAACGAGCTACGGGAGAATCTTACCCAAGACACACGAATCACAATCGTGGACAAGAAAGACTGGTTCATGATGGACCTTGTCAAACTCTGGATGATTGCAGGCTCGAGGGAGTTTGAAACCTCAAAGAAACCCCTTGAGGGTATCACAAAAAAGGGAATCGAGTTTATCAATGAAAACGTGACCAAGATAGACCTGCAGAATAAAATTGTAAGAACAAGCTATCGGAGATTGCACTATGATTATCTGATAGTTGCACTGGGAGTCGAGCTTGCACCGGAACAGATTCCAGGCCTGAAAGAAAACAGTCTTGTGCTATATGACATCAACGACGTTCCAAGGATTCGTGATGCAGTACGCAGCATGAAATCAGGCAGGATAGCGATGGCAATTACCGGCCTTCCATACAAATGTCCTCCAGCGCCATATGAAGCTGCACTATTAATCAGATCCGTACTGGAAGAAACCGGGACAAGCAATTCCATCCAAATGGACTTTTACAGTCTCACTCCCATCACGCTTCCAGCCGGGGGGCCTCAGGTGAGCGAAGAAATACTGCAGATTCTAAAATCAAAAAACATTGAATTTCATGGAAACCATAAGACGGTATCTGTGGAACAGCACAAGATAAAATTCGAATCCGGGGAGGCAGAGTTTGATCTGCTGATTGCCGTTCCTCCGCACAAGGTACCGCTTGTCGCAGTTGATTGTGGGCTGGCACAGCCAGGCAAGTTTATTGAGGTAGACAGGACCTGCAGGACAAAGTCTGACAATGTATACGCAATAGGCGATGTAAACCAGATAATGGTAACAGACAAAATTGCTGTACCAAAGGCTGGAATATTTGCAGAAGGCGAGGGAATAGCTGTTGCAAAAAACATAGTCTCAAAGATAAAAAAAGAATTCGAGGGGGCAGTCTTTGATGGAAAAGGCGGATGTTATCTCGAGACGGGAAAAAAGACTGCCGGATATCTTAGGGTAGACATGTATGCAGATCCAGCTCCTGTAACCGAACTGAAACCTCCGACACCTGACTATTTCTTGGAAAAGGAAAAATTTGAAAAAGAGCGGCTAGAAAAGTGGCTCTGAATATCTAATCCTACCATTTAATAATTTCAATACTGGCCAGCAACTTGAGGGACCGTAGTCTAGCTTGGTCATGATGCTAGCCTGGGGTGCTAGAGGTCGCCGGTTCAAGTCCGGCCGGTCCCACCATTTCATGAGAGTAAAGACAGCATGGGCTCATTTGACTTTTTTTGGATCTGGTCCGACTTCGAAATCGTATAATCAGGTATCAAACATTAAACATTTTTTTTAACAAACTATTTTTTCTCCCGATACGTATTTCTCATCTCTTTCTTACTATTGCCACAAAAAACAAAGCCAGTATTACAAATCCAATCGAGGATAGTATGACCTCTACCGTGGTTGCTTCAGTTGACGGCAATAGAATTTCCAATCTTGGAAGTATTGCCCTAAATGCATAAAGACCAAAAGCCGCACTAACAAAAATGAGCCTTTTCAGCTTGGTTCGTTTGTATGCTAGTAATGACATTACAAGCAAGACTGCTGCAAAAACTCCCGTAGCAAAATCAAGAGATTCTGGAAGATCCGGCATCTCTCCTCCAACCTCCCTCATGTTGGTTACAGCCAAGAAGATGTTCTGCGGCACTAGTCATCTTCCTCCTTCATGTCTGATGATATCTGTATGAAGAGTTCTGCAAATCTACTGAGCAATTTATCCCAGATGTTTGTATGATATGTTTTAAGTGCACCGGCAATACTCTGACTATCTATTATGGAATATTTCATGGTCCGCCCCTCTTTCACAGACCTGACAAGACCAGATTCTTCAAGTCTTGACATGTGCCAGCTTATTGTCGGTGCAGAAAATCCCTTGAAATTTACAATATCGCTCTGTGTAGACCAAGGATGTTCCAGTAGATATATGAGTATGTCACGCGCAGTCTCTTGCCTTAAAAAAGCAAGTATGTGATGCTCTGTATCAAGTACTCCCATCACAAAATAGTGTCTGTACACATTGATTCTTTGAGATTTTATTCTTCCAGATCTTTCCAATACATCAAGGTGATGCTGGGTTGCACCCATTCCTAACTGCAACTCTCTTGTGATCATTCTAAGATGCGCACCGGGATTTTTTTCAATGTAATTGTATATTCTAGATCTGATTTCAGAATCGTCGTGGTCCTGACTTTTTCCATCGCGCAACAGTCTTCTCCTTCTATCACTGAAAATGTGCCATAATAAAGGCTAATTACATTACAGGTGCGGTTAGCTAAATGTTATTGCTTATAATGAAATTTGTGTGACTGGAAATAAACAAAATTTAGTCAGTCGTCCCTCAATTATAATATACAAATTTTGGCAATTTGGTATTCGAGGTGAGAAAGATAAACAAAACAAAGACCATCGTAGCACTACACCTGATTGCAGTTGTAGTAGTTGCTGGAATTGCAATGATGGCAGAGGACAAAGTCTTTGCACAGCCAGCTACTACGAACAATGCAAATTCTCAAGCAGTGGATCAGCCAGACCAATCCGATTCACAGAACAGCCAGTCCAACAACATAGACAATCACAGTGATGGCGAGGCGAACGATGACAATAACGCATCAAACCAAGGCTCCGCTGGTGATGGAGAACATCAAGACTAGATCAAATTAAAAATAGAGAAAATGTTATTCTCTATTTTTCTAATTTTTTATTTTTCATATAGTAAATTCATGGGTTAACTATACTTGGTTTTGGAAAACTTAGTTGAATGTACCTATATTGTAAAATACATAGTTGCTAGAAAAAAGGCAAATTGAAAAAACAACCGCTCGGACTTTTTCTGCTGATAATTCTTGCTCTATCTGCAACCATGGCTGCTACAACCCCGTATCTCATATCTCATACCGTGATAGGACTAGAGTTCAAAGGAGGGTACGAGATACTGTATACGGCAGAATCTCTCCAGCCCGGAAAACCAGTAGACCAAAATGTCCTCCTAAATACTGCCAAGATCTTGGCTACACGTGCAAACTCGCTTGGGGTATCAGAACCGCAGGTAAGCATAGAGGGAAATAATGAGATAAAAGTGGAGCTTGCAGGAGTATCAAACAACTCCCAGGTCAAATCAATCATGGAAGACCAGAATGGCTTGCCAGTAAAACTGACAGAGAAATATTCCGAAACAGTAGGCGGCGTACTTGGCAAAAGCGATCTCAAGGCTACCTTCTGGTCAGGGGTAATCGCACTTGGAATAATTTTGGGTTTCATGATGATATTTTACCGTGGTGTGGGGCTTGTAGCAAGTTTTACTGTTGCAACGTATCTGTGGCTCTTGCTTCTTTTCTTCAACGTTTTCCACGGAGTTTTATCGCTTGCAGCGGTGGTAACCTTTGTACTTGGAATGGGAATTGCAGTTGATGCAAACATCATAGCATATGAGAGAATCAGAGAGGAATTAAGAAGGGGGGAATCCATCACTGATGCGCTAAAGCGAGGAGAACACAACTCGTTCCACATAATCATGCATGCCAACATCACTACTGTAATAGCAGGTTTGGTTCTGTTTTTTGCGGGAATAGGCCCCATCAAGGGATTTGCGTTTACTTTGATACTGAGCATCATAGTAAGCATTGCAAGCAATGTCTTTCTCTCAAGAATATTGTTGAAACTACTTGTACAGTCAGACTTGGTAAAAAGGCTGTCCTTTTTCGGCATTAGAATAAGACCAACTCCGGAATCACTAAAGCACTTTAGCTTTGTAAAACATCGCTACAAATTTTTCGCAATTTCTGCAGGCATAGCAGCATTAGGTGTGTTTATGCTATTTACCACTGAACTAAACTATGATATAGATTTCAAGGCAGGAACAGCACTTGATATAACACTTGACAAGCCAATCACACAGGATATCGCAACTACAATAATGGAAGATGCTGGTGTTCCACCTGCAACTGTAGCAATTGGTGGCCAAAATAGCAATACGATTGCTGTACGATTTGACAATATACTAAATTCTACTGACATAAATACAGTAATTTCCGCCTTCAAGGAAAACTATACAAAAAACGTATCTTATGAGGAAAATACATACGACCCTGCTGTTGCACAAGACCTTGCAACAAAGGCGCTCTATGTTATACTTGTTGCAGTAGCTGCGGTAGTAACATTTGTTACCATAAGATTCTCATGGAGGTTCTCTATTACAAGCGCAATCTCTGTTTTAAACTCGGCCTTTTTTGTCTTGGCCATGTTTGCCATATTCAAACTGGAAATAGATGTCACATTCATTGCAGCCATACTGACTGTCATCGGGTTTGCAACATACAATACCATCGTGATATTTGACAGGATTCGTGAAAATCTGCGCCTCAAGGCAGTGAATAACACTGAGGAACTTCATGCAGTCATTAATCAAAGCATATGGCAGATGATGACCAGATCAGTTAACACACTCATTACGGTCGTAATAGCTGCTCTTTGCGTCTACTTTTTTGCCGCAGAGCCGTTACAGAACTTTTCTCTTGCAATACTTTTTGGCCTAATTTGCGGTACTTATTCGTCGATTTGCATTGGCACTCCGCTATACTTTATGTTAAAAAAGAGATCATTGAAAGTAATAGTGTAAAAAATCTGAATAGCGTCTAATCTATGCCTTGTTCTAATTTCGGCAACTTGTCATAACCCCATCTCATGAGGTTTTGTCATAATTTTCAATGCAGAAGCTAATGTCAATTTGTCAGCCCGTCTTTTGAGGAAAATTGTAATTTAGACAAGCATGGGAAAAAGGAAATTTACCATAGACCTTGGCAACGAGAAGATAGAGGTAGAGGGCCATCAGCACAAGAATGTGGCAATCAAGTATCTCATGAAGAGGCGCAGATCCCTTCTTATGACACGCGACAAGGACAAGGTAGAAAAACTGTATGCTGCAGTGCCAAAAACAATCTCAATAGTCGGGGGGCACACAACAAAGACCTACAAGATAAACTGGGAACGAGAAGGCACGACAGAGTTTGAGGGGTCCAGATTTGTATTTACCCTAGCAGAACTTGAAAACCCAATACACGAGATCGCGTGCTAGTCTTTCTTTTTTAGATACAAGTAAACTCGTTAAATTTCACGTAGATCTCTATAGCTTGGAAACCCCAGAACATCATAGTATGCCTTGGGAACCATTGGCTTGCATTGATATAACAAGTCGTTTGCAGCCTCATCGAGCACATACGTTACTGCCCAATCATTCTCGCTTCTAATCGACCTGCCAAACCCCTGCAATAGCTTCACTAACGTCTGAGACTTGTACCACAAGGGAAATTTCTGCATCTTATCCTTGGTTCTTTTTTCACTCAAGTTAGGATATGGAGATTTTGCTATAATCTGGAATCTTGACAGATCATCTTTCAGGTCAACTCCCTCCCATAACGACGATGATAGCAACACTCCACCTTCGTCCGTTGCATGCTGCTGAATTATCTCATCCTGTGTCATTCCATTCTCATTTCTACTGTGGCAAATTCTAATCCTGCTTTTATTTTTCTGTGAAAGATTATTCCGTATGTCAATACATCGTTTCTCCGATGAAGTAAGTATCAGACCCCGCTCATTTTGGTGCTGGGATAAGATATCATCAATCTTTGATATTACCGCACGCTCGTCATCCCAGCTAGATGAATAGCTAAGCTTTCTAATGTTTAGGAAGCTGATTCTTCTCTTGTCGGGAGGAAATGGTGATTTTGGTGTATCCACAAAGGCAACATCTTCAGGATCAAGCCCGGTATTTTCACAAAAGCTGGCCTTGTCAATTGTAGCAGACATGAAGACCTGAGTATCAATGTCAAAGAATGTTTTAACATATTTTGAGATGTCAAGAGGCTTTACAGATAGCGATCTCAGGTTTCCCCTCTCGTCAAAGTATGGGTTGTTTATGACAAAATTGTCCTTGTTTAGCTCCAGTTCCACCTTGGCGTTTGCCATCTTTTCATAACGAGACTCTAGCCTTGCAAGCTGCATATAGTCTGGGTTTATTTGAAATGATCTGCTTTCCTGCAACTCTTTGATCTGCTCAGAGTACGATATTGCAAGATCATTGAGCAGCTGTACGACCATCTTGGCATCATCAAGTGAATAACTCTTTATGTCAATCTTGCATTCCGTTATGTGTGCATTGTAGACATCAATGCCAATGAATTGGATTATCTGGTCTTCTATCTTGTGCGCTTCATCAAAGATGGCAACTGGTTTGTTGATGTAATCGGCATATACTTTCCTGCCAAATCTCATAAGCTGAAAATATGCAGCATAATTCCAAATGGAATGATCAGAAACTAGGGCGCGATATTTTTGTTCATAGTAGAAACAATAAGGATTCTTGGAATTTGGCTCAAGCTCGCCAATCCTGGGCTTGAACTTGCAAAACTCTTTGACCTCCTTTCCTTTTATTTTGACGGTCTCCTCACACAATCCCTTTTCACATGTCAGACCTCTTTGAACAGCTTTCTTAGTTTCTGTCTTGGATATTCCTTGGTGCTCCATGAGTTTGAGGCACGCAAAATTAGATTTTCCCTTGACAGGGTTGAGGAACTTGAGGTCTTTTGAATACTGGTCCTGAAGCTGTTTTGAGGCCGTAATGACAAATGACTTGCCATAGTATCTTGCAAGTGTTGCAGCAATGAGAGATTTTCCAACTCCCGTCGGTGCTGAAAGTACGACAATCTTGTATCCCGACTTGAGCTCTTGCTCCATTGCATGCAGTATGTCCTTCTGTATCTGCCTTGGCTGAAATTCTTCTGGAAAATGTTCTAAAACATTGCTCATTTTTTCTCAGGTTATGAAAACCCCTGCTGTTAGTACCTACTTAACTCATTGTAATTATTCGAAGGCTTTTTCTTCTTGTCAATTACAATCTGTTTTACAAATATTGTCTGATTTTATGATGGGCTATTTTCTAATTGACACAATAATTTTCCCATTTGCCTTGTCTCGTATGTTTACCTGTTGTGAATGAACTTGAAAATAGACATGACCCATAAGTTCTACCAGTCCGTCGTCCACGCCAGATCTTCCACCTGACAGAGTCACTAGGTTTTTCATCGCAATCCTAGTCTTTGGCACGCCATGCTTTTTGATGAAATTATCTACAACATCACTAGTGTAGAATTCCATCCTGCGTCGTATGGCTTCCTCTGTATCTAGATACACTGTGGCATACTAATGGTCATTCTTACTAATAAGATCACCCTATCTTGCTAAAATTTTGGAGGCTTTTCCAAAGATACCAAGTAGCTATGCTTCTGTATGGCTTCCACCTCTTGCCTATATTTTCCACCTCGCTTGGCTTTGGTAGCTCATGCAATGAAAATGCAATTTGAACGCCTTTTTGCAATCCAAGATCATGTACAGGCAAGACATCCTGTCTTTCAAGCGAAAAAATAAGAAACATCTCAGCAGTCCATCTCCCAATCCCCTTGACCTGCGTCAGGTGGGCAACCACCTCCTCGTCACTCATCTTTGAAAGCGCTCCAAGCCTGACCTTGCCCTGACTTACTTTTCCTGCCAAATCCTTGATGTATTCTACCTTCATACCTGAAAGTCCCGCAGAACGAAGCCTGGAATTTCTTGTGGCAAGAACCTCCTCTGCTGTAGGAAACTTGGGGTACAGATCCTTGAATCTGCAAAAGATTACGTCTGCGGCCCTTGTTGCAAGCTGCTGCGATATTATGGATTCAATCAAGACCGCAAAATGATGCCTTCTTTTCTTTAACGTATAGCCTCCAACAGAACCAATGATTTTTTTCATTACTGGGTCTTTTTTGAGAAACCTTACTCCCTTGTGTACCGTCATGCTAGTTTGGCTCGGGATGTATGGTTACTACTGCATTTTTAATCTGATTTTTGATCTTGGACTCTATTTCAGAGATGATATCGTGAACCTGCTCTATTGTAAGCCTGCCGTCAAAAGAACAGTCAATGTCTACCTTGAAAATATCCTGTAGCTGGAATGTAATGACGCGACCAATTTTTTTAACGCTGGCATATTCCTTGATGATGTTTGTTACATGTTCCTCGATTGTAAGATCCTCTACAGGGATGCTTTTTGGGATGGACACATAGGGCTCTAGATGAATCGTAATGTGGTTTACATTCTCGACTGACTTTTTGATCTGCTCTTCTATCTCGTCTGAGACCTTGTGGGCATCTTCAAGCGACATGTTCCTGTCCACCATGACATGTAAACTGATAAAGACTCCGTCCTTTGCGGTGGAATAGCTAACGTTGTGTATGCCTGACACGCCGCGAACCAGAGAGGCCACCCTATTTACTATGTAATCAATTGGGACATCCTTCCATGTGGGCTCAAAGTGTACTGTGACCTTGCTGTTTGCAATGTTGTTTCTGATGTTTTTTTCCACGTTTGCACTTATCTCATGAGCCTCCTCAAAACTTGACGTCCCTTTCAAAGATATTGTAACCTCTGCAAAAATATCGCTTCCAGACCTTCGCATCTGCACAGACTCTGTCTTCATTACTCCCTCTGTACTGCTAACTATGTCATGAACAGTCTTCACCATGCTCTCAGGAACGGCATCTGTGAGCTCCATTGCATTCTTGTAGATGAGCTTCAGACTAAGTACAGCAAGAAGTACTCCCAATATCAACGCGGCAACAAAGTCTCCTTGGTAAAACCCCATGGTGACAAGCACTATGCCCACAAGCGCCACAGAGGTAGACCCCACATCCATGAATGCATGGTAAAAGTCAACCCGAAGCGCAGGACCGTCCGTCTTTTTCATTGCCCTTCTTAAAATGCCAATCCTTGCACCATCCGAGCACAGGGTGTAAACTGCAGCGCCTATTGCCATCACGCCAGGCAATACGGCAGGACGTGGCTCCTGTAATCTTGAGATTGCCTCGAAGATAAAAAAGCAGGCTATCACAAGTATGATGATGCCTCCAACAAAACTCCCCATGGTTTCTATCTTGCCATGGCCATAAGTGTGCTCCCTGTCAGGTGGTTTTGAGGCCCATTTTGCTGTTACAAGCAATATGGCGGTCACCACAGAATCCAGCACTGCATGAATGCTATCGGTAACAAGCGCAAGACTGTTGGAAAAAATTCCAATGAAAAGCTCTACTACAAAGGCAGAAAGTATTATTCCTAGGGAAATTTTTAGTGCATCTGTTTTTATGTTTTGCAAATTCAAACCTTGTACAGCCCCAACACTTTCAATACACTGTCAAAGTTCTCGCGTGACTGGTCGTGCTTGTATTTTTTCAGAGATTCAATCATCTTCCTTGTACTTGGAATTTTTATAATTTTTTTAACAATATTTGAAAGACCAGAACCAATGAAGATGCCCTGTGTCGCAGAAGTCACGTTAGATGTTCTTCTATTTACACTTGCGCTCTCAAAATCAATTATGCATGGAGATTTTCCTACAATAACATGTTTGTGTATGTAGCTTAGTTCTCCATGATCAAGATGTATCCTGTCTAAATTATAGCAATCTTCTAGAATTTTACGCGCCACAGTTTTTAGTTTGGCTGCACTACCTCTGCCCTTTAGCTCTCCTGCCCAGTCAATTATCTTCTTTCCCTCCACGTATTCCATTATCATGAAATTTTTACTGCTATCTATTACCTTGGGACCGACATTTACTTTGTTGGCAAGCTTTAGAAACTTTGCCTCGCCTCTCATTTCATCTCTGCTTGAATCTGTTCTGCGGATCTTTAGGGCAACCTGACTCTTACCGTATCTTGACAACACTACTACACCCACGTATCCCTTGCCCAGCACAGGAACATTGCCCAGCATGGTGGGGCCGTAAAATGTAACATTCCTGATTCCAAGTTTTTTTAACTCCAAGACTCGTTTTGCAACGGCCTTCTTTGTAGTCTTGGGATATCCTATAATGCGTGAATACGGCTCTTGGCCCAGTCTACCTATTTGTACTGAAAACGAGTCCATCAGTAGAGGTAACCTCTGCCAGTGCCTTTTTAATGGATTTGCTTACCGGTTGGTTGCCATGTAATACCCTAAAACCGCGTTTGATGTCTGGAATTATGCCGCTTGGCACGCCTGCCTGCATTAGGTCCTTCCTCAAGAGATGCTCTAGGAACTTTTTTGCATCATAAAACTCTCTTTCCTGCATTGACAGTATTCGCCCGCTTTCATCAATCCAGGTCATTATGTTCTTGGAATTTTTTGAAATAAAGCTCTCCGAGTCTGTCTTTCTGTAAACTTCTGGTCCGTTTTTTACAGTAAATCTCTCAATTGCGGGCAGACGCAAAAGAAAAAGCATTGCAGCCTCTGATTTCTCGTCAGTTACTGCAGCCTTGCGTATGACCTCAAACCCCCCAAGCTCAAGCTGTCCGGCAAGCGAAGTTGCACTGCGCTTTACCTGCCCCCAAATTATATCGGGACTTCTCCACCTGTAGTCAAATCTCACAATTAACACATTTTTCAAATTTTTTCTATTGGGATTTCTCTGCCTGCCTGCAAAGAATTCCATAGATTGTTTTTTTAGAAATGCTCTGGCAACAAGTATGAATCTTGCCACATTTTGTGAAGAAATTGCAGTGCCCAAATTTCTATTACTGTCTATGGGATCTATCAATACTAGAGATGTTTCAAATTTTTTACTTGGATTTCCTATGACATTTCCCTGTGTAAAGTTGGATGCTGCCTCTAGCACACCAAGAAAACTTCCATAATTGTAAACAAGAACTTCAGCAACATATCCGCCAAAGCCCTCTCTTGCGATTTCGGCGCCGTAGATGCCAACACCCTTGAGGAATTTCTTTAAGAGCCTCACCTCGTTTTTCTTGGCATCATCAAACGTTTCCAAAATAAATTTGGTGTGAAAAGATGATCTGTCAGCCGCACTCTTCCACTGGCCCTTTTCGACGTTATAGCAGGGAACAACGTTTACCCTTGTTCCCTTTATCTCGGCCTCAACGTATGGATGCTCGGAATACCTGACGTGAGGATTGAACTTTCTCATTGAACCAAAGCCAATTTTTTTCCCAATCTCTTCGAACTTCTTCTCGCCGGTATCATTTTTTAGCTTGACAAATATGTCAAAGTCCATTTGGCCCCTAAGCCAGGTCCCTTTTGCATAAGACCCGCCAAGCTCAACGGTTACTACCTGGGAATGTTTGGCAGCTTCACTGTTTACTTGTTTTAGTAGAAAATCTGCAAGATCCCTTGTTTTTTCCTCCTCCTGTCTTGTAGGAATGGAAATTTTCCTTGCTTGTTCTAAGACCCTGCTCATTGTGCCTTTACCACCAGTAAATCAGAATATATCGGCCCATTTGAAGTTAAGACACTCTGCTTGAATTTTAGCTCAGAAATGACATCCTCCCCGAGGCTGGCCTTGCTGTATTTTGTCATCTTGCCCGATATGCCGTCTTCCCTGTTTCTTACCCTGAATATGGTGAGATGGGGTCTGAACTGCTTGTCCTGCCTGAATCCTAGCGGTGCAAGCTTTTGCTCAACTTGGGTGGCAAGCTCTATCAGGCGCGTTGCGGCTACCTCGTCTGTTCCCACCCAAACCACTCTTGGAAACTTGGGATTGGGAAATGCACCAAGATGGGTGAAACTTACTCGTATTGGTTTGAAGCTAATGCTTGAAAGAGCAGTTTTTACATCATTAGCAACATCATCAGTTATCTCTCCTAAGAAAAGCAATGTGAAATGCATGTTCTGTCTGCTTACCGGGCTTGCCCTTATGGCAAGATCAGACTGCAGCTTTACTATGGAATCTAGCACATCATGATTGCAGACCTCAACTGCCACAAATGTACGCATTAGAAGAATTCTGATCCAATGGTCTATAATAATTTCCGGTAGCTTCATAGACTGGAAGGACAGGTTTGTGAATGTGACAAAGCTTATCGTCTGTCTGACTGGCATGCCTGGAGCTGGAAAAACCACAATAGCTGAGACCCTCAAATCCAAAGGATTTGACAAGATAACCATGGGTGATGCAGTAAGAGAAGAGGCCTCACGAAGAAAGATCGAACCCACTGGTGTAAATCTAGGAAAGATAATGCTTGAACTTCGAGAAAAAAACGGGCCGGGAGCAGTGGCTGAACTGATCAAAGGCCACATATTAGATTCCAAGTCTGATGTCATACTTGTTGACGGTGTAAGATCACTTGCAGAAGTTAATGTACTAAAAACAATTGGCACAGTCAAGGTTCTTGCAATT
The DNA here is from genome assembly GCA_028867735.1 of Nitrososphaerota archaeon. GTDB lineage: Archaea > Thermoproteota > Nitrososphaeria > Nitrososphaerales > Nitrosopumilaceae > Nitrosotalea. Next base: position 10,921 of record JAGWFW010000005.1, on the reverse strand, counting down.
CATGCGTCAGGAGACACCAGATTCAAATTTCTGACAAGCCGTGGAAGATCTGACGCTCCATCTGACAGGGAAGATTTCTCAAAGAGAGATTCCCGGGAGATTGGAGTTGGAATGAGTGAATCAATTGCACTTGCAGACGAAACGATATCCAACAACAATCTGACAATAGAGCAGCTGGTAGATACGGCATACCACATCATAAAGGGCTGGATGAAATGAATATCCCTAACATTGCGTGTAAAATAGAAGCATACGCTTCAGTCAATCCCTCTGAAGACCAGGAAAAGATCAGAACTGCTGTATCAAATGTAATCCTAGATGCTAACTATGAATACAAGGAAGGAAGCATAAAGGCAATCTCCAGAGACCTACACTCTCTATCAAAGGTTCAGGAGACCATACGAAAGCGTAAAGTGAATAGGGTATACAGGAGACAGATGAAGTACAACACGAATGGGGACACCACCTGGTTTTATCTCAACAAGCAGGCAGCATATGTGGATGTCATTGCCATATGCGAGGAGGCAGAAGAATCTCCATTGGGACCGATCAAGGTAATTTTGCATTCAAAGAACTTGGAAAAAATAACTGACTGGCTTGCCCCCGAATTTATAGGCTAACCACAAAAATTGTATCTTTGAAAGGGACGATTTGCTTGGTAGAATGTTTCAGAAATGTATTGTGATGGCGTGGCCCTGTATAGGCAAAGAGCATTCTCCTGCCGCTCGCGCACCTTTGTGCGCTCTACCATGTACTATTTTTCGCAGAGCCACGCAAATTCAGTCGTTAGAATTTGCGTCTATTCTCATTACTTATTGTATGTTTTCATAATATTTAACAATTATTCATAATTTTCACAATTGATTTCTTATTTTTCAATAATTCTTTGTGCAAGAACGACAATTCAATGAAAACATACCATATGTTTTTTGAAAAATTTTAGCAATTTACCTTTGAAATATGGAAAGAAATTCAGGCAAAGCTTGTGCGGCAGAGGAACGAATTGAAAGATCCATGCTTGCAGACATGGGAGTCTCCTCCGGATTTACCTCTATTAGGGCAGCTCCATTTTGTTTGGCGTAGACAGGTAACAGATTTGCAGGAGATACTGCAAGCGATGTACCAACCACTATCATTACATCGCAAGATCTTGCCTGGTTGATTGCAGAATGCCATATGTCCTGTGGCAAGGATTCTCCAAACCATACCACATCAGGCCTGAGTATATTCTTGCACTTGCAAATTGGAGGAAGTTGAGAAAAGCTAGACGTTACGGTATCTTTGAAATCGCATACAGTACACCTGACTGTAATAATGCTTCCGTGAAGTTCATAGACTTGGGTACTGCCAGCCCTCTGGTGCAGACCGTCAATATTCTGCGTCAATATGTGAACAGGCCTGAATTTTTCAAGCGTTGCTATTGCAAGATGACCCGCATTTGGTTTTGCTGCCAAGATGTTGCTTCTTCTTTCCTCATACCACTCCCATACAAGTTTTGGATCTTCATAAAATGCATCGATTGTTGCAAGCTTCATTGCATCATGTTTTCTCCACAAGCCGTCTTTTCCTCGAAATGTTGGGATGCCACTTTCCTGTGATATGCCTGCGCCAGTAACAAAGACAATATTTTTTGCTTGGCGCAGCTTGTCAGCAATGGGCTCTAATGTCACTTGATATCTATCTCTAGTAGATCCCTTGCAGCAATTACCGAGCCATGTATTGTCTTTGCCTCTGTCACCAGCTGGTTTGCATCTTCATATCGAGCAGAAAAATGCGTCAAAATGAGATTTGATACACGTGCCTTTTTGGCAAGCTCTGCGGCTTCTTTTGCAGTAGAATGGTAATTTTCTACAGCCTTGTCACGCAACTCGTCAGAATATGTAGAATCAAATGTAATGTAATCGCAATCCTGAAAAAATTTCTCAATCTTTTCTGTGGGTCTTGTATCGCCTGAAATCCCAATCTTTCTTCCAGACCTCTTTTCTCCCATGACATCAGACGGTCTCACAGTCCTGTTTCCAACCCTTACTTCATTTCCGCTCTGGAGCTCCCTCCAGAGTTTGCCCTCTGGTATTCCAAGCTCTTTTGCTTTTTCCGGATAAAACTTGCCCGGCCTGTCCTTTTCATAAAAGCGATATGAAAATGCAGGAATAGAGTGCTCTGCTTCGCAGACATGAACCACATAATGCGGATCATCAAAGACCAGACCCTCCTTTATTCTCATGATTCTTACAGGAAATGTAAGTCCGAAATTTAGTATCTTCAAGTTGCCTGCAAGAAATTCTTCAATTCCTTGCGGACCAAATATATCGACTGGTTCTGTTCTGTTCTGGAGCGACATTGTCTGCAGCAGGCCAAGTATCCCAACACAGTGATCACCGTGCAAGTGTGTGACAAAGATCTTCATTTTTTTATTCCATCCAAGCTTTGCTTTTTGAAACGCTACTTGTGCACCCTCACCTGCGTCAAACATCAGTATCTCCTTGTCCAACACTAGGCAGATGCATGTCATTCCGCGTTCTGCTGTTGGCTGGGCAGCAGATGTTCCCAAAAATACCAATTTCATCTTATTGCAATCACTCTGGTGAGACTCTTATGTCTGTAGATCTCGTATTTTTTTGCTTTGGCAAGCCCGTCAACATCCATCCCCTTCTTGTATACTAGAACCAATTTCATCTTTTTTGGTACCACTGAGACAAAATCTTGGATCACCTTTTTTGGCGACATGGATGACCTTGAGGCAGTACCATATGGAACATCAGTAACTATGGCATCGATTTTATCTTTGATCTTTGATATGTGGTGGTATGTTGAGTTGATGACCCCTGCCTTGTATCCATTTGCCGTCAGATTTTTCCTTGAAATCTCGCACATCTTGGAATCAAAATCAATTCCAATGCATCGTATTCCCATAGACTTGGCCTCAAGCAGTATGGTGCCTGTTCCACAGAACGGGTCACATAACGTCCTGCCTTCCTTTAAGCGTGACAAGTTTACCATGCATCTGCCAAGCTTCCAGTCAAGCTCGGTTGGATACTTGATCTCCTTTGTAGACCTTTTGTATTCTAGCGCATCTGCATATCCAACATATCTGTTGTTATCTGTTATAACTAGGTAAACGGTAAGCGTTGGATCTAAAAGAGATACTCTACAGCCAAGTTTTTGCTTGAGGATTGCTCCCGTCTCTTTTTCTATGGCCAGAGTATTGATTTTCTTAGATGACAGGTTGATTGCCCTGCATGCAAACGTATAGGATTTTGGAAATTCTATTTTTGATATGTCTTTAAAAGTTCCAGCAAGGTTTCCTGCAGCTCTGACAAATGTGGCACGCTTGGCAATTTTTTTCCATGGGGTGGAGGATGTTATAATTACAAGCCTCGAGTCTACCCTATACAGTGCCTTGATATCATAGCTTTTTGATACTGATACAAGCTCGTCCTTTGCAAGATCTTGATGCTCTCCAGATAATATGAAAAAACTTTGCGACATTTAGCTGATTGCTCTTGCTATTACGGGAGAGACGTCTACAACACCTGTCTTTCCCGGTATGGTGTTCGTACTAATTATTCTTGTAACTCCGGCTCTTCTGATCCTCTTCTCTGCATCACCAATCAAAAGTGCGTGAATGCAGCAGGCGTATACCCTTCCGCACTTCTGTCTTTTCAGATGTTCTGTGGCTTTTACTATGCTGCCCCCGGTGCTAATCATGTCATCTACCAAGATGAGATCCCTGTTTCTTACTTCGCGGTTGCCACTTGATTTTATCACAACCTCACCTGTCTTTCTGTCTCTGTGTTTTTCCAGTGCAATATAGCCCGTCCCCATCAAATTTGCAAAACTTTTTGCCCTCTCAACTCCCCCCATGTCAGGAGATACCACCAGAGGGTCTTTGAGATGCAGCTTTTTAAAATATTTTACAAGCTCACCTATTGCGGTAACATTTTTTGCAGGTATGCGAAAGTGCTTGAGTGCCATCATGCTGTGAATGTCCACAACAATAATTCTTGTTGCACCTGCAGCCTTGAACATCTTTGCAACAAGAGACATGGTAACAACTTCACCTGGCAGAAATTCCCTGTCTTGTCTTGCATAACCCATGTAGGGAATTACTGCGTAAACTTGGGAGGAATACTTTCTTGCCTGTGAGACCAGTGCCAGCACCTGAACGAGATTAGAGTCAACAGGAGGATAGACAGAATGCACCACGATTATTTTTCCTGCCGGTTTTGCCTTGAGGGTGATCTTGCCCTCGCCATCTGGAAAAATCCTGAACTCGTATCCGACATACTTTGCTCTCAATCTTGACGCTATCTTTCTTGCTAGTTGTTCAGACGACAATCCTCCAATGACTGTAAATCTAGCCAACAGACTCATCGAGCCGTGGGCTATTCTTAAGTTTTGAGGAATTTTGACATGCCGATCAAGACGTTTAAAGAAGACATTTACAAAACAAGTAGGATGGAAAATCGCATTGTCTCTTTTCTTCCAAGTGCAACCGAGATACTGTATGAGCTTGGCGTGGGAGAAAACATACTTGCAGTTACGCACGAATGCAATTATCCTTCAGAGGCAAAAAACAAACCAAGAGTGATTCATTCTGTATTTGATCCTCAAAGAATGACAAGCCAGGAAATTGATAGAAAAGTAGTCGATCTTATGAAGTCAGGCAAGGACATTTACACACTAGACGAACAAGTACTAAAAGACGCAAACCCAAATCTGATAGTAGCTCAAGGCATTTGCGAGGTCTGTTCGCCTTTTACTAAAGAGATCAACCGGGCAGTTACAATACTTGGGGGGAAACCCGAAGTTCTTATTCTAGATCCAAGGAACCTTGATGGCATACTTGACAACATAGTTGAGATTGGAAAAAAGATTGGAAAGATACGCGAGTCAAATGACTTTGTTTCCAAACTGAGGAATAAAATCAAGACCATTCAGCACATTCCAAAGGGCGCACGACCAAAAGTTCTCTGTATAGAGTGGCTTGATCCGCTGTTTACTGCTGGTCATTGGGTTCCACAAATGGTAGAGATTGCGGGAGGAGTCAACGGAATCAGCACAGCAGGGGACCAATCAAGAAGAATGGAACTTGATGAGGCAATCAAGTTTGATCCCGACATAATCATACTCATGCCATGCGGTTTTGATGTGAAGCGAATTCTACAAGAATATGAAATGATTGCAGACAGGCCAAAATGGAAATCTATGCGGGCAGTTAAACAGGGCCAAGTTTACGCAGTAAATGCAAACGAATACTTTAGCAAACCAGGGCCGAGGACCATAGTAGGACTTGAGATCTTGGCAAAGATAATCAATCCCGACACGTTTCGAGATTTACAGATTCCAAAAAACTCTGTCCAGAAAATAGAATCTGAGTTATAAAAATGTCCTGACATCCTCATTTGGGTAGGCATGAGGATGTAAGCGACTCCAAATGCTTGGTAGTGTGGTTTGTCTCATCTTTTATTTATCTTGACTCTATCTTTTACTGTCTTATTCTAAGATTTGAGAATATTCAAATTTCATCTATTGAAGAGACCAAGTATAATGACAAGTATTTGCATTCAAACGAACACGAAAAGTTACAAATTAGGTTGATAATCCCCTAAGAATCATTGGATCTGGCATTTTCTGACATTCATGCAGACATTAATGCACTTGAAACCATACTTGGCGTGGCGTCAAGCAGTGAGTTCACAAAAAAATACGGTGCCTTTTCCAGAATCATAAACTTGGGAGATGTACTCGAGCGTGGAACCCACCCAAAGGAAGTTCTCTCAAGATTGAAATCACTTGAAAAGAACTATCCATTTTTTTCCGTTATGGGAAACCATGACGAGGGATTTTTGTACAACAGGCTTGTCAGCGAAAGCTCAATTGAGAGCATGGATGCCCATGCAAAACTAAACTCAGAGGATATATCATTTTTTAAAGAAAACAATAATGGGACTTTTGGCAATCAAGAATTCATTGATAAAAAATACGGCCTTTTCTGTGTACATGGAGGCCCGCTTGACCCCAAAAACATAACTCCAAAAAATGCACCAGACGAGTCATGGCTATATCAAAGGTCATGGCAGAGATTGACAGACGCGGATTTTGAGTTCTTCACCTACGCTGGATATCACTACAAGGCATCTTCTGCTTTCGAGGAGGCTAAAAGACACGTGAGAAACCACATAATTTTATGTGGCCATCAACACAGGGAGGAGGCTATAATGCAAGACGGCAGCATTCAACGCCTCTATCCTGCTCTCAGGCCCATAAAGGAAAAAATTCTAGGTCATATCCTTGAAAGAAGAGAGATTGAAATTAATCAAAACAACAACTATCTTATCAGATTGGGCATTGGCGGACCTCAAGGCCACTATGTAAAAGATTCCGAAGTTCCACATTTTGCCATAGTTCAATATGATCCAAAAAAGGTAATATTGTTCGCAATATTGCCTGACATGAGCTGAACTTGACCATGAGTGCGACTGAAACACTGCGCAATGACCACAAACAGATGCGTCGTCTTGAAAAAATAGTCATCCAATGTTATACCAAACTTTATGCCGGTGCAGACATTCCATTTTTAGATCTGGAAATGATGGTTGCAATAATGTCTGAATTCCTTGATGCCATTCATTATTCAAGAGAAGAAGATGCGTACTTTGCATGCGTAGGAAGCTATGGTTCTCTAAAAGAAGAGATACGGGCATTTATGATAGAGCATGAATTTAGCCGCCGTATTGCAGGTAAAATCTCAAAACATCTGCAGAGATGGAAAAGCGGGGAGGATGGAAGAGAACCGGTTGCTAGGTTTCTTAAGGCCTATGCCGTATATCTAAATGATCATATGACAAAGGAAGATAAATTTTTTGACATTGCAGAAAAACAGGTGTTGTCTCCTGAAGAAGAAAAAATGATGTATGAAGAATTTCGTGCAATCAATGCTATTGTGACAAAGATTGACGAAATGATAAAATCAATAGATCATCTGGAACAGACTGCTTGGATGCAAAATTAATTGTCCTCAAAGACTGATTTTACTTTGGGATAAAATGAAACTTCATTTTGTTTCAGTTTGTATTTTTGTTGCATGATTTGGGTATGAGACCACAATTATTATATATCATCACTTTAGTATGCAAACTATACATACTGTTATGAGTATTGTGAATCTTCGAGTGCATATTGCCCCTGTAGGCTTTGAGATTGACAGAATTGCCATACCTGCAAAGCAGATGAAAGCAGACCGGGTTTGGCTTTTGATGCATGGCGAACCTGCAAGGGACAGGGCGCAAGGATATATGGAAAAGATAAAGGCACAATTGAAAAAGGAAAAGATCGAGGTTCATACTGAGTACTCTGACAGATTTGATCTCTTCAAGATACTAAAATCAGTTAGAGAAATTGTAGAAAAAGAGAAAAACAATGACATCTTCATAAACTGCTCTTCGGGCTCTAAAATTCAGGCAATTGCATGCATGATGGCCTGCATGATGTTTCAGGGAAAGACAAAGCTTACACCGTATTACGCCGAACCGGAAAATTACTCTAGCGTAAAGGGGGAACAGCTCTCCTCAGGACTGAAGGCAGTGGTAAAACTTCCTGCATATGAAATTCATACGCCAAAACCCGCCTTGGTTCAGGCATTAAAAATAATAAAACAACATGGAGGCAAAATAACAAAAAAAGAAATGGCACGACTTGCAGAAGAAAAAAAGTTAATCGTGGTCAATGCAAAGGAGGAAAATTTTCAGCAAGCACGATTTGCAAGTCTTGACAAAAACATAATTCAGCCACTCTTAAACGAGTGGAAATTCATCGAAGTTGAAAGAATAGGCAGGACACGATGGATAAGAATTACGTCCGAAGGCAACGGGGCAGTTGAATTTCTTAACTAGAGCCCCTGGTTGCAAGTTCGGGTTTTAATGTCCAAACCACTCCCATGGCAATGAAGGGGATGGAAACTATTCCCGCAATCTCTAGGTATACCTTGTATTGTTCCGGATGCTGGGGATCGGGATTTGTCCATAAAAATGGCACCGGCAGGGCTGCAGCAAACCAAACTATGGATAGCATGATGATTATCTTAAGCGATCGCTTTCTTTTAGAATCCACATCATGAGTAATATGGCGGTTCTATTAATTTTATATGGCTGGTTTTTACTTGACTGATATTCCGCCGTCTACTGGAAGTATTGCACCGGTAACCCATGATGAATCCTCTGACGCAAAATACAGTATGGCCTTTGCTACATCTTCTGGCCTGCCTATTCTTCCTATTGGATGTTCGGCCACAGCCATGGCTCTGTCTGCTTCCGTTCTAAGATAGGATTCCGTCATATCTGTTTCAACGATACCTGGGCAGACACAATTTATGCGAATCTTGTATTTGGCATATTCTATTGCCAATGTTTTTGTTAGATGTATCAGAGCAGCTTTTGTGGCCGAATACGCATCAGCTTCAAAATTTTCAAATGCCTTGAGTCCTGCATCTGATGACACATTGATGACACAACCACCATTTTTCATCATATGTGGAATGACTGCTTTGGTAAAGAGAAACTGTCCGGTCAAGTTTGTGTCCACCATCTCGTTCCACTCTGACTTGGAAGTCACGTGTAGTGGTTTTACCTCTGGAAATACCCCAGCATTGTTTACTAGTATGTCTATCTTGGCAAACTTGTCCAAAGTTTTTTTCACGACATTTTCAACATCTTCCTCTTTTCTAATGTCTCCTGCAAAGCCAATCACGCCTAATTCTTTAGCCGTAGACTGGAGTCTGGAATCTTCCTTTGCCGTAATCACAACACTTGCCCCTTCATCTGTAAAAATTCTGGCAGTGGCTTTTCCTATCCCTCTGCTACCGCCTGTTACAATCGCTACCTTCCCGGAAAGTTTCACTTATTCTCCAAGTTTTATCTCGAATGTTATATGTCTATGCAGATATTTTGTGATCTTATAAGGATCAAATCTATCATCTGACGTACGAAGAGTCATCTGTGAAAAATAATTTAATTAAAACCAACATCAGCTGTTTATTCCAACGAATTGTACGTATCAATAAATCAAAACTATAGCGCCAAGATTTTCATGCTAACCTGTTGTTGTTTTGAGAAAATATCAAGTACAAAATATTTCATTATGCTTCGCTTGATTCTTTGTAAATATTGGAATTATTCAATTTGTAAAACTGTATATTGAATAAGACTTGTTTAATAATTTCAATAATTATCACTAAAATATCAAAATATATATATAAAATCATAAATACTCTGAGCTCCTATACAAATGGATGCAGAAAGATGTAAAATCTACTGCCAGATAAGCGTGGCTTTGCAGACCTTGTAAAACTCCTCCCAAGGGAGGATCTTAAGAGGTAATCTCTGAATGTCTGCAACAGGGCCACGCCTTATTGTTTTCATCAATCCCTGATCAGCTTCATATCATATGACAAAAATTTTATCAGCACACAGCTGGTTTTTTCTGACATTGTTTTCTTGTAGATTAAATCACTGATTAAAGACTAGAATTAATTTTAAAAAAATTTAGAGCTTTAGGGACTCTTTTAATCCCTTGTATCTATTTCGGATTGTTACCTCGGTCACTCCAGCAGCTTGTGCAACATCTTTTTGTGTTTTGTTCTCTCCATTCATAACACAAGAGAGATACAATGCAGCGGCAGCAAGTCCCATGGGGTCTTTACCCGCAGAAATTTCAATCTCTGCGGCATCCTTTAGAATTTGCAAAGCTTTTCTCTTTGTCTTTTCGCTTAACCCTGCCTTACTTGCAATTCTTGCTACACATTTTATAGGGTCAACTACTGGCATCTTGAGATCGAGTTCTCTAAGTAAAAGCCTGTAGCATCGGGCAACATCTTTTCTTTTTATGTTAATTCCGCTTGCTACATCAGTTAGAGTTCTTGGTGTCTCGGTATCTCTACATGCTGCATACAACGCAGCAGCTACAAGTCCAGGAATTGATCTTCCTCTGACAAGGCCTTTGTCAAGCGCTTTTCTATAGATGTATGCAGTTTTTTCTATTACTGCATCAGACAATGCTAGTTTGTCCTTCAGTCTATCAAGCTCACTAAATGCCTGTCTAAAGTTCCTATCCACTGGCTCATGAACTTGACTTCTGCTATCCCAAGTTCTAAGTCGTTCAATCGTACTCTTCATAGATGCAGAAAGTGGTTTTCCTGATGCATCCTTATCGGCAGGACCAATGATTGTTGCCAGTCCCATATCATGCATTGCAAGTGATGTTGGAGTTCCTGTTCTACTTCTGTCCTCATGTTCTTCTTTTGAAAATGATCTCCATTCTGGTCCAGATTCTTCGACGCGTTCTGTCATCACAAAACCGCATCCGCCACAGAACATTTCGCCTGTAGTGCTATCTGTAACCATCGGACCTTTTCCACAACGAGGACAGCGTCCTCCAGAACCAAACGATTCGCGAGTCATGTGATATCTTATAAGAATTTCGGTTCACATAGATAAAAAGGTTTAACTATAAGTGAAATTCAAAAAACTTGAAAGATTTACTTGATAAACTAGAATTTCTTATCTTTTCTTTTCTAATAATTGAAAAAACTTGAATCACCCCGTATTAATCGTAAAGAAAGCCTGATCGAAATTATATCGCCAAGTTTTTTGCAAACAAAGATTTTTCAAAATTAAAAGACGCCTCAAAAACAATTTTTTCTTGATTTTGTCTTTGTTATTTTTTAAAATATCTTTGCCTCATCTTCTTTTTCATGAAAAGAATTTTTTAAAAATTTAATGACAGTTTTGTTGTCAAAATATCTCAGGCAAAACCTTAAATACATTAGTTTTGGATGACAGGCATTAAATAAAATGGAAAAATGTCCACTTTGCTGTGAATCGCAGCCATCAAGCGGTGCACTGGCAATTCACATAAAGAAAAT
>JAGWFW010000059.1 GCA_028867735.1 Nitrososphaerota archaeon | reverse complement strand
AAGCGTGTCACCTGATATGTACAAACTGCGGCGCACATCTTGACTGCTCTGACAAGGGCTCTTTCTGGTAGCTAAAATCCAGGCCTGTCAAATTGAAAGTTGTCCACCATCGCCCCGACTCTTTGCTTCATAAGATTCAGATAGTCTTCATATTTTGCCTCAAACCCACAGTGTGGACACTTGACAAAAGTTACGTCGTCGTCAAGTATTGCAACTTTCTCACATTCCGGACATTTTGCGTCCATGTGATTACATGGATGGTGAAACTATATAATGTTAGGGACCGGAATTTCACCAAGCGGAGTTAGTCCAGCCCGGCACGACGTCAGCTTCCCAAGCTGAAGGCCGCGGGTTCAAATCCCGCACTCCGCATTTTATTTCTTCAGTACTTCCAAGATCTCTGCAAAGTCAGTTTCACTCAACTTTGGCCTCTTTGTAAATACATTATGCACAGGACCTGCACCGTCTCCATGCTCTCTTGGAATTATATGAACATGTACGTGTGGTACCTCCTGGCCGCTTTCTTTGCCATTGTGAACCGCCACAAGAGAAGATGGTGCCAGACGTTCAATTTTTTCTACCATGATTCTAACTGTTTCAAAGAGATCTGCATTGTCTTGCGAGGTCATTTCTTGAATCGTGGAATAGTGAGATTTTGGTATTACAAGCGCATGCCCCCTTGCCAATGGAAATGCGTCAAGAAATGCAAGTGATCTTGCAGTCTCGTATATTTTTCTTGATGGAATCTTTCCAGATATGATGCTGCAGAATATACAGTCCAATTACAATCTAGTTCCCGGAAGGCCGTTAAATCCTTTTACAAGTCAGTGTAGTTCTGCTATTGCCTGGTAGATTGCCAGCTTGTCCTTGGCGTCTGGCATTTGTTCCAGATATTTTTTTAGATCTTCTTTTGCTTCTGCCGTTTTATTTTGTTCTAGCCTTGCAACTCCTCTGTTCTTGTAGATTGGCACAAACCTGTGCGGGTTGATATCAATTGCCAGTGTATAGTACTTTTCTGCGTTTTCATAGTCCTTTGTCTTTAGATAATAATTTCCAAGGCCTCTGTAAGCAAGATAGCATCTTTGATTGAGGTCTATGCTTTTCTTGTAGTGTTGTACCGCTTCTTGTACATTCATGTCATTTAGTATTCCAGCGTAGAGACACAAGGCAGTAGAATTGGCCTGGTTTGCCTCAAGTGCCTTTTTTAGCAGCACGACAGCCTCGTCAGCCTTTCCTTGCAGTCGTAGCTTTTCCGCATCAAAGCACAGCCTGTTGGATTTTGTCTTGTTGTCGTTTACGATCTTTGCGTCAGACATTATGTCAGGCGGAACAAGCAGTAGCATTAGCCTGTCATCTTCCTGCCATTGTTTGTCAAACGTTTCTTCTGGAATTGCGCCAATCTTGTCAGGCTCTGGAATATAGTGAAAGACAGTTTTTTCTGTCTCGTCATACCCAATGACAAGAGAGGCGTGCTGTACAACGTCTTTTATTCCAGGCAAGATTACAATGGAAGGAATTCCCATATCGATAAACCTCCTCAGCTCTTTTATCGAAGAATTCAAGATTATGCTCCCAAGGCTGTGCCTTTCGGCAAGCTCTACTCCCTCAATCAGTATTGTTCCTTTCACTCCAGGATACCGCTTGGCAATCTCTTTTGCTTCTGCCAAGGGCAGGTCGACCCCCCAATATTTTGATACGGCACTGATAACTAGCGGCAGGCAGATGTTCTCTTCTTGAACTATTGGTACGTCAAGTGAGTGGCCCGACTCCATTGAGGTAAAATCCCGCGCAAGTGTTATTATTTCTATTTAATGGACGTGAAATTTTCCAGCAGGTGTTTTCCATCGTCGCTCATCTCGGGATGAAACTGGGTACCAAAAATGTTTTGGTTTACGTACTGGAAGATTTCAAACTTGCATGCACTTGAGTTGGCTAACACATCAAAGTGTGAATCCAGTGTTGCAATGCTATACGAGTGGCTTTCAAATACGTTGATCTTTCCTTTGCACAGAAGATTTTCTTTTATCACGCAGGCTTCATGGATGCCGTGGCGTGATTGCGCCATTTTTTTTATTGTTCCCCCAAGCGTGATTGCAAGTATCTCTGCACCGTAGCATATCCCAAGCAGGGGCTTTTTTTTGGAAAGAGCATGTTGTATCAATTTAGAGTTGGTTGCATTCATCACGGGATCGTTTCGTATTCTTCCAGACAGGATAATCGAGTGCGAGTCTTCAATATCTGATGATATAATCTTGTCAAACGTGATGCGTCTATGGTTTGTCTTTGTCTCTTTCAGACTGTCTATGATGGAATTCGTGTAGACGGAGCCATTGTCTACAACCACTAGCAACTATCCTACCCCTATTGAGACGTAATGTAGTTCAGGCACGCTATTGACAATTGTAATGGCTCCCAGGTTTACGGTATTGTTGTTCTGCCACATGATTATCCTGCCGTTTGGCTGCACAAAGTTCTTGACAAAGTCTGAGATGAGCGATTTTACATTGACAAGATCAGACTGCTGCTGGAATGTCATATTTCCTTCCTCAAAAGTAAGCGGCAGTTGTACTGCGATTGGGGTAACTATTGTCAGCTTGTCGTCCTGCAATATCGACTTGATGGCAGATATTCTTGAGGACTCGTCTAGTGTGAGTGCAGTTGTGACACTTGATGGTTCAACCCCGCTAAGCTTTGCAAGATATGCGGCAAAGGCCTGCTGTGGCGTGCCTCCCAGTCCCACAAAGTACTCGCCGTCAAATGCCGCACCAACGGCTGCGATTGTTCCAAGCTGCGTTACAACTCCGCCAGTACCGGAGGTATACACAGGAATAAAGTAGACGTCCTGGTTTCCTATTCTGTACAATATGTTGTCTCCATAGCTAGGACTTTGAAGTAGTGTTTTGAGTTGCCTAAAGTCAGAATCTTTGTCGAGTGCTTCGCTAACAGAGGATGGTCCGAGAAGTTTTGTGCTGGAGTTTAGCGGTACCTGGTAGAACTGCATCTTTCCAAGATTTGCCATATCATTTTGGACTGTCATAAACCCTGCCAGGTTTTTCCCCGCTGATCCCCTAAGCTCTAGCGAAAGCAGCCCAAGATATGTTGGCTTGTCAAATCCCGGGGGCTTGGCCTCTACATAATAGGTCCCGACATTGTCAGGTACCTCGTAAAAGTTGTTTGCCTGTATGAATGTAGACGTATCAGTTACATGGTAAATGTTAAACATGTCAACTTTCCAATTGAACAGCTCTTCCGGATATCGCAGTTGTTTGTCAAGCCATGCCGGGGTATCTATGAATTGATCTTTGTACTGGCTGTAAAACATGTTTGAGAAAAAGTCGTTTCCGGTCTTTATCATGGTGACATTCCCGTTGTAGACATCAATCAACGCATACCCTACCAGTCTAAGGTACGGATTGCTTACAGACCACGGTACGTTTTTTGTATCAAATCCTGCAATGAGCGGCATCAGCCAGTAAGTTTTCTTTCCATCGGTGACCGGCAGCGTGCTTACCTGCTTTCCAAACAAATCATACTGAAAGTACGGATATAGCAACTGCATCCTGTCATGTATGTCCCTGTATCGCATGATGTGCATTGATTGGGTAGGATATGACAGGAAAAAGTTGGGCTCAAAAAGCTGGCTTGCTGGAGGACTTACATCAAGCCCTCCTGTTCCATGATAAGTTGCATTATTCAGCTCAGCCGTTGCTGTCCTGCCTACGGGATATGTAGACCATGTATCAGAAAAGAGCCCCCCTTCTCCATAATAGATCACTCTTTGTTTGAACAGTTTGCTGCTGTCAACTATGGTCCCATTGTGGGCATCAAGTGTAAGGAATCCATTGTCCACATGAGTGTATACAAAGTGCTGGTTGTACCAGACATTTTCTGCGCTGACAGACGACGGAAGAATTGGCCTCATCGACGCTGTCCAGTATAGCGTATCATTAAACCTCAAAATGTCATTGTCCTCAAAGTCGACATATGGTATCAGTCCAATTTCCGGCTTGAGTTTTGCAAACGCTGCATCCCAGTTCCATACCCTTACCTTGTCAAGCACATCGTTGTTTGCATTTACAAAATCTGGAATCTGGTCGGGGGGAACCGGGGAGATCTTTACGTTATGCGGTACTATAGATATCTGGTCTAGCTGTCCAAGATACCGATTTACGCCAATCTGCTGTGCCTTGTACGGCCCAAGATATTCTATCTTTCTTGCATCAGCAATGCTGTTGTTTACAGCCATTATCGAACCTGCAATTATTCCTATCATGACCAAGGTCAGTATACGGATGTAGATGTCGCGCCTTGACGGATGGATGATTACTCGTGACTTGAATTTGTCAATGAAATAAAATGCGACAAGCGCAAAGCCTGCTGCAAAGGTTCCTGCAATCTGGTATTTTGTGTTGTAGTCTATCTGATCTGTGAAGAACATGTTGATTGCAGCCCATATCACTCCTATTCCGATTATTCCCTCAATTGTGGATACGTAATCAAGAAACTTGGGTTTGCCCTTTGACGCGTCCTGCATGTAGCTTACAATTATTCTTACAATGTTGTGCAGCCCGACATACAGAACAAGTCTCAGGCCGACAACGGCTAGCAACGGGGGGACAAGAATTGTCAATGCGGGAATCATTGGCACTACTTGATGTACTGCATAGTCAGGATCAGAAGGCAGCGTAGTAAACGGAAGTGAAAAAACATTCCAGACGCTTTGTATTCCCAGATCGTTTCCCTGTAAGAGATAGATCAGGGCAAACCCAAAAATAAGATTGGTAAAGAACGCTCCAAAGAGCAGTACCTTTGTTATCTGCCAGATTACAAAGTTTGGGATGCTCAGTTTGTAATCTTTAAAGTTGGGAATTCCCTCCGCACCGCCATAGTTTCCCCTTTTGAGAAACATCAGCACTACATGGAGCGAATACCAAGAAATCGACGAGCGATTCTTGATGTTTATCCGAATTAATGCTATGGATGACAAGACAAGCGCGGATACAAGCGAAAAATACAGAGGTTTTGTAAAGAGCGTGCCAAATTCCTGGAAGTTCATGTACAAGATGACGGCCTGATTGCTGCCCAGCACAAAAATTACAATTGCAATTATGGCCGCTATTCCTATCTTGATGTACCTGCTGATGTCACGCGGGGGTGGGTTGGACTGGGTAGATGAGCTGTACAAAGTTATGCTACCTTCCTGTGTGTCAAATTAATGTCTACCTACCTTTCGGTTTCTTGGTAACTATTAATAAGTCAACATTACAACCGTCAGACTCGAAATGTGTGATCAGACTATAGAATTGTCACTGCATGAATGTTCAGCCAGAAAGGTGTTTAGGTATAGTAGACAAATTTTATCTGATAAAAAAATAGGCGATTGTAATCCTACTACCCCTTAATAAAATGATGCAAAAATACGGATTCATTGAAAATAAAACTGACAGAGATGTTGTTGCTGCCATGAACATTTCCTATAAGGGGATGCAAAGGTTCTGCATTCCTCAAGGCGATACAGATGAAGCGATGGTACAGGAACATGGTAACAAGGAACCATTAGTCCTGAAAGTCGATGTATCGAAGTTATTGTTTCATATGAACAGAACCATAAGTCAAGAGAGTTTTTCTCAGACGGTACTAGCTAGTCCTTTGCATATCATATAGACAGCTGCGTATTTTGGTACAGATGTTCTCTTGTTTTCGTACGGGCCAAATTTTTTGTTCTTTAGCCGAATTTGGGCTGGGCAGCTGGCAACAATTTCTACTTCTTCCTCGCCAAGCAGGCATGCATCCGAAAAGGGATCAAAGTCGTCCAGACTCTGGCATTTAATTTTTGACAGACCGCTCTTGCTGTTAACCGAGCCTTCAAGTCTGAAGATTCTGTGTATGTCCATGGTTACTTTTGGATCAACCCTTGCACCTATTGTTTGTCGCATGCCGTCAAGCCTCACTTGAAATGCAGTATATCCATCCAATACTATTTGTCTTGATATCTTGGGTGCCTTTGATCTTGCTCCAAATAGGCTGGTTGCCACCCTCCCCCGCCATCCAGGCTCTCCCATCTCTGGAAGTGTTGACTTGATGTTTTGTCTTTTTATCCCAAAGGTTTCCGGGATGGCACCGTTGAACATGATATAGTCCACAAGATCGGCCCTTTCCTGCGAGCCCAAGACTTCGTAATCTTTGTTTGTGACGCGTACATGAAATCCCTCATTTCCAGAAAAATATACTTCAACTTGATCATTTTTGATGCCAAGATCATCTGCAAGTATACGCATCAATTTTTTGACCTCTTTTTTGGATTCGCTTATACAGTTTTTGCATGTTACCGATACGGTTTCAGACTTGGCAGAGCCGCAGCTTGTGCATGTGGTTTGCTTTCCTGCAACTATTCCATGGCAGACGCCACATCTTGAAATGGAATGATCGTTTCTGCAGGGCAGTGCCAAGTCCTTTGCGTCTATATCGAAGATAAGATCGGCCCCCTTCCAGTCCTTTTCTGACATTGGCATGTTTGGAAAAGAATAGTATGCATTTGAACAGTACACATCAGATGGAGTCTCCTTCATGAGAAGCAGGTGTAGCTCCTTGCTGTCCTTTATTGCAACATGTCGTATCATGCCTCCGTTAATTTTCTGGTAGCCAAATTCTCGTTGCGTCAGGTTTGTGGGAATATTGACGAGATCAAAGTGATTAAAATAGTATTCCTTGATTGCACCCTCTACTAGGACAGAATCTTTCTCAAGCATTTGCTCTTCCCCTTTTTTTGCCAAACTGGATTGGATTTATTATTCCGTCACAGTCTGGAATTGCAAAACACAGGTTCTCACTTCGTAGTTTGTCACATGAAGGACATTGGTATTTTTTTCCCTTGCCAGAAGAGCCTGATATATGTTCAAGCTGATATTTTGTTACGCGTTCGTTATAGTCTGGTGCGTTCTTGAAGAGCGGGGCTATCTGATCAGTTGTCTGCCCACGTGCAAGGAGATATGTCGCAAGCAGGAATCTTCCCGAATGCGGCAGATTCTCCCCTCTTTCTAGCACCGCCATGGCGTGCTTTACGCACGGAGGATAATCAGTAGATACCACAACGACATCTGAGAATCTGCTTGCCAGGGAGACCAGGTCCTGTACGCGGGCCTTGAATGTGTCAGGAATTTGAGGAAGGGTTATTGATTGGATCCTAGAGTTGATGTACTGGCCAAGCTCGGTGCGTATCAGTCTGACAGTTTCATGTGATGTCAGGTAGACAAGTCCACTTTTCACTCTTCTGTTAACCAGCTTCC
>JAGWFW010000058.1 GCA_028867735.1 Nitrososphaerota archaeon | reverse complement strand
CTTAGCGCACTTGGCCTTTCACCGTTTGCAAAAGAGGATGCACGATCAACAGTTGTCATTGCACTAAACTATCTGCAGGGACTGGATGACAAAACGTTCAGAGGAACATTGTCAGAAAAGTTCCGAGTCTTGGTCGCAGGTGGATTTGGAGAATTGAAAGGAAAGGTATTCCGAGTAGGCTGCATGGGAGAGGTCAACAAGTATCATGTGATGAGGACCATCTCGGCAATTCATTCAACTCTTGACATGATGGGATACAAGACAAATCCTGAAGCACTCAAAGTAGCTGAAGAGAAATTAAAAGCACTCTGATTTTCATGTTAACTTAATATAAGGAACAAAAAGGATCGATGACGTTGGCTTTCCAAAAAGGCACCTTAATTCTGGTAGATTATACTGCCAAAGTAAAAGACACAAGCCAAGTCTTTGAAACTACCAGAGAAGCTGACGCAAAATCAGGCTCCATCTTTGACGCAAATGTCAAGTATCAACCAAGACTTGTCTCAGTAGGAGAATCCTGGGTGCTCAAGGGACTAGACGATGCACTGCTTGCGGCAAACTCAGGCGACAAGCTTACAATAGAGGTACCACCAGAGAAGGGATTTGGCACAAGAGATCCGACCAAGGTAAGAATGATACCATTAAGAAAACTAGGTGATGACGCAGACAAGGTCTCTGTCGGAGATACAATCGAACTTGATGACAGGACTGGAATTATCAGATTCATAGGCTCGGGCAGAGTCCAGGTTGATTTCAATCATAGATTTGCAGGAAAAACCATACTCTATGATGTCAATATACTCAAATCACTTGACACTGATCAGGACAAGATAATGGGATTGCTCAAAAGGAGATTCCCGCTTGACGAATCCAAACTGAAATTTGAGATCAAGGGAACACAGCTTGACATCAGCATACCAGACGAGGCCATGATGATGGAAGGCCTTCAAGTAGTAAAGCGAGCAATAGCAAATGAAGTATTCAAGTTTGCAACCAAACTTGAAAAGATAAACTTTGTAGAATCCTACACCAAGGCAAAGCCACAGGAAAAGCCAGCGGAGCAAAAGTCTGCAGAGGCAAAACCAGTACCACCAAAGGCTGCCTAGAGAACACCCGTATCTTTTGCAAGAGATATAGCTTTTTCCTCAGTCATTTTCGTCTCGCTCAGTATAGTATATCTTTCCGGCCTCAATGACTGGGCAATGGAAAGCGCCTTTGCCAATATCTGGGACGACAGCCCAATCTCCCTTGCCGTAGTGGGGGCTCCGACATTTTTTAGCATCTGGACTATCTTCTTCCAGTCCTGGCCCTGAAGCCTGGCAATCAGTATTGCTCCGATGCCGCATTTTTCTCCATGTAATCCAATTCCTGGCTGTAAATAGTCCACCGCATGTGAAAACAAGTGCTCTGCACCGGAACAGGGCCGGCTAGAGCCTGCAATGCAGGAGGCAACACCAGAGCTTATCAGTGCTTCCACAATCATTCTAACATCTGGTTTTTTCTTGAAATTCTTCGAGTTGTCAATTACTATCTTGGCGCTCATCGATGCGAGATTTGCGGCATAGGTGCCAAAGTATTCGCCAACCTTGTCCCTTGCAAGCTCCCAGTCGCGAACTGCTGTTACCTTGGCCATCAGGTCCCCACAACCGCTTGCAATAAGCCTGTGCGGCGCCTTTTTTAGTATCTCGATATCGACAAAGACCCCAAGCGGTGCGGTAGCAACAATCGAATATGGCCTGTCTCCGCGCAGGGAGACAAACGGGCTTGCAATCCCATCATGTGACGCAGATGTTGGAATGCTGACAAATGGTTTTTTCAATTTAAAGGCAGTCATCTTTGCAATATCAACAGATCTGCCCCCTCCAATTCCCACGATAAGATCGCTTTTGTCCTTTTTTATCTCAGTCAAAGTCTTTTGTGTAGCCCTGACATCGTTGCTTGTACAAAGATGCCAGACATTTTTTATCTTTGATTTTGCAAGCGATTTGGATACCTTGTCATACGTTATCTTTCTTACGTGGTCTCCTGAGACAAGAGAGATCTTGTCCGGATCGGCAAGGCCCTGTAGAAAATTTCCTATATCGTTTATGTTTTTCTCGCCTACAACTATCTGTCTTGGCAGTTCCATGACATGGGATGGCATGGATTTTTCTTCAAACCTCGTTATTTATCAATATCAGTCCCGATCCAAAGTTATTTAAAGCGGTGAAATCCTATGCAAACCATCTCTAGTTAGGAGAAGAATGTTATTTGTCAGACTATGTTGAACAACACACATTTCATGGAACAACTACGGTAGGAATAGCCTGCACAGACGGAGTAGTGCTGTGCGCGGATATGAGAGCAAGCGCAGGCTATTTCATAGCAAACAACAATACGATGAAGATTCAAAAAATAGACAATCATGCCGGCATGACCATAGCCGGTGGAGTGGCAGATGCTCAAAATGTTACTGACATGCTAAGATACCACTCTAACATTCACAGAATAGAGAAGGGAGAGTATCTTCCAATCAAGTCAATTGCAAGACTTGCATCGCTAATATTCTTCCAGAATAGGTACTATCCGTTCATAGCTGATATCCTTGTAGGGGGATATGACAAACAGGGTCCCGCACTGTACAATATTGACATGTTTGGCTCCCTTGACAAGAAAAATTATGTCACAACAGGAAGTGGATCACCAGTTGCATATGGCTTGCTTGAAAGTGAATACCGTGACGGGCTTGCAGTAGAAGATGGCAAGATAATTGCATTACGAGCTGTCAAGGCTGCAATAACAAGAAACATCGGAACAGGCGACGGAATTAATGTCGCAGTAATTGACAAGCAGGGATACAGACTCTTAACAAAAGAACAGAAAAAAGCCATCATTACGCTCTAAGTGATTTAATGCAAAGAAAACAGCAACAAAGAGAAATGTCGCCATTACCCAATATCATGGGCACCATACTTCAAAGTATTCCAAAGGAAGCCGAGGTAACCAAGATAGAATACGAGGGCCCAAGGATTGCAATCTATACAAGGAATCCTCGCTACCTTATGGAACACAACGATGTTATTTCCAACATGGTCAATGTGATAAAAAAGAGAATTGTTGTAAGGACAGAGAAATCAATTAGAAAAACTGAGGAAGAGGCAAGGGAGATTCTTGTCCAAATGCTTCCAAAGGACGTCGACTTGCGCGGTACCTTCTTTGATACTGCAACAGGCGAGCTTACAGTGGAGGTAAAGCACCCGTGGCTTTTGAACAACAACGAATCTTTCAATATGACAGACCTTGTCTCAAAGACCGGCTGGCGTGTTAGACTAAGAAAGGCAACAACAATCCAGTCCCAGACAATACAGACGATAAACTATAACCTCAAGATATCATCCACTGAAAGAAGCAAGCACCTGCAGCAGGTGGGGGAGCAGATATTTCGACCAAAACTTTCAGAGGACGCCGAAGTCTCGCTTACCACGCTTGGAGGGTTCAGCCAGGTAGGCAGGTCATGCATGCTGCTGACGACCCATGAGAGCAAGGTCCTAATTGACTGTGGCGTAAACCCAGGTGCCCGAAGCCCGCTGGAGGCATTCCCGCGACTTGACTGGGCAAACATTACACTTGACGAGCTTGATGCCGTAGTAATCAGCCACGCACACCTTGACCACACGGGATTTCTGCCCGTTCTTTTCAAATATGGCTACAAAGGGCCAGTCTACTGCACAGAACCCACTCTGCCCATGATGAACCTGATTCAGCTTGATGCCATCAAGGTGGCGGCTGCACAGGGCAAGGTTCCGCTATACTCTGAAAGGGATGTCAAGCAGGTAATGAAGCAGACAATATCGCTTGCATACGGTACTGTCACGGACATTTCGCCTGATATCAAGCTGGTCTTTTCTAACGCAGGACACATCCTGGGCTCTGCATCATGCCACTTTCACATAGGAAACGGTAACCACAATTTTGTCTACACCGGAGACCTAAAGTATGGCAAATCCATGCTCTTTGAGAGCGCATCATGGAACTTCCCAAGGGTCGAGACTCTCTTGATTGAGAGCACATATGGCGCAAAAGAGGACATACAGGCAACAAGGGAAGAAGTAGAGTCTGCATTTATCAAGTCGGTAAACGAGACGCTGCGAAACGGCGGCAAGGTGCTCATTCCAATCCCTGCAGTCGGTCGTGCACAGGAACTCATGATGGTAATTGATCAGTACATGAAGGCAGGACATCTAATGGAGGCTCCGGTATTTACAGAGGGAATGATCGCAGAGGCAACTGCAATCCATGAAGCCTATCCGGAATATCTGGCGCGGGACCTGCGGGAAAAGATCCTAAGCACAGAAGAAAACCCGTTTGACTCTGAATATTTTACAAATATAGAGCATGCTGATGCAAGAGAAGAGCCCCTTCGTGAAGGCCCTTGCATCATACTTGCAACTTCCGGTATGCTAGAAGGTGGCCCGGTGCTTGAATATTTCAAAAACATAGCGCCAGTGCAGAAAAACAAGATCCTGTTTGTGTCGTATCAGGTAAACGGAACCCTTGGAAGAAGAGTGCTTGATGGCTCAAGACAGGTCTCAGTTGTGGGAAAGGACGGCAAGATAGAGGTAATCAACATAAATTGCTCGACTGAAAAACTTGATGGGTTTAGCGGACACAGCGACTATAACCAGCTAATGTCATACGTGCACAAGCTCAGGCCGAAGCTTCGAAGAGTGATTGTAAATCACGGAGAAAGAAGAAAGTGCGAAAATCTTGCAAGCTCTATTCACAGGATGTTTAGAATTGCAACAACATGTCCCCAAGTGCAAGAAGGCATAAGATTACTTTAGGTCGTATTCTGCCCTCCAGATCTTTACACCTGGAGGAGTTACAATAATTCTCTCTTCTCCCAGCCTTGCAATGTCTGCATCATTTGTCTTTGCAATGCTGTAAATTTCTTCCACTGCCTTTCTTAGCTCGTCCACATTTTTCTGTGCAAGAGGAGTAACACGCAGAACTAGGATCATCCCTTTTTTGATATCCTCCTTTACGGCATGGATGTCGCTATGGTCCCTGAGCGTAATAGCTTTGAGGTATGTTGGGGCCTTTTGTGTCTGCATAATTGGTATGCATATACCTCCCTCAAAAAGCCTTTGTAGTCAATTGCAGTTCACAGACTAGCTTGTTTGGCTAAATTCTGTATTTGAGATACTCTGATTCGCCAATGTTTGCTGTAGAAATTTCTGACCTTGAATCATTTTTTTGCGTGATCATGATGCCGGGCGTATCTTTTGGCGCATCAGAATATCGAAATGTAATATCTGAAGATAGCTTCAGGCTTGACTCTGAATCGTCTCCCCGCAAAAGCGAGACAGGACCAACGTGATCTTTTGTTTCAAGCAATACGTCACCGGGGAGAGCAAGTGCCTTTAGCATCTCGTTCTCATCCTTGTTTCTTCCGACAACAAGCTTTGTCTTTGCATCAAACCTAAAGTGTCTTCCAACCTTTAGCAGATCAATATCATTTGTTGTCGGAGTCTCGGTATGCTTGAAGAGATCCTTGGCCCTGACTGCAAATCGTGGATCTGTAAGCAGGCAGCCTCCTCCTGCATTTGGAGGATCTACAAAACCAAACTGTTCTGCCATTTTCAGCTGTTCCTTTCTTGATCGCCCGCGAATCATCCCGAGGTTTTCCCGCTTGATGATTCCGTTTTCTTCCGGTTCTGTTTTTGGAAGCAGTGCGCCGGAAAGCGGCCTGACAATCTTTCCCTCAAGACCAGATTCTTTTTCTATGGTACGAAGCGCAGGTCCATGTTGCGACATTGGCCTCTGTCCAAGCACCTCGCCTGAAATGATAAACTCTGCACCAATGTCTTCCATGACTTTTTTTCCTGCCTTGAACATCATTGAACGACAATCGATACACGGATTCATGCCAGAACCAAATCCGTATTTTGGATTTTTCAGCATTTCGATATACTCATCCCCAAGATATACTGTCTTTAGATCAACATCCAGCATGTCTGCAGTCTCGCGGATCTCAAAACCGCAACCTCTTCCACAATCAAAATCGCAAAACGGAGTCTTGATTGCAACAGCAGTCACATCAAATCCCTGATTTTGCATCATTTTAACAGCCAACCTACTGTCAAGTCCTCCCGATAGCAGCGCCACAACTTTTTTCTTTTCTTCTGCCACGATCCAAAACCCTTTTTCCATTATGTAAACGTTCCAGCAAAGATAAATGGAGACGTGCCAAGATCTAGGATGGATGCAGAGTCGCAGGAAAAATCTCTTAAAATTTTGCAATAAATTAGACTGTGACACGCTTGTTGCCTTTGAGCCTGAAAATCTGTTTTACATGACAGGCTTTTGGGGTGAGGCAATAGGCATACTTGACAAGAGCGGTGCGACCATAATAGCGCCAGAGCTTGAGGTGGGCCGGGCCAGAGAGGAATCGATTAACTGCAAGGTAACCAAGTCAGAGCGTGGCAAGGGCTCCATATACACCCTCATTGAAGCCGTGAGGGGAAGAAAAGTCTGCACTGATACAAACAACTATGACATGATACAGTCGCTAAAAAAGAGCCTTCCACGCGTAAGACCGTCAACTGAACCCTTTTACCAGGCACGACAGGTAAAGGACCAGGACGAGATTGGCATCCTGAAAAAATGCTCGTCTATCCTGGACGAGATGTACGAGCTATGCGTGGATGAGATAAAGATAGGCATGTCAGAGATGGAACTGCAGACCATTCTGATGTCCTATGCGATGGAAAGGGGGGCCTTTGCCACAGGCTACAGGTCCACTCTTCAACCCCTTATCATAGCAGGGGGCCCAAACAGCGCACTTCCCCACGCGCAGGTAACAGAGCGCAGGTTTGAAAACGGTGACATGATCGTGGTAGACCTTACGCTGAGACGCAAGGGGTATGTCTCTGATGCGACAAGGACATTTGGCCTTGGTACCGTATCGTCTGAGGCCAAGAAGGTTTACGAGATTGTAAAAAGATCACAGGCAGCAGGACTTGGGGCAGTAAGGCCTGGGATCTATTGCAAATCGGTTGATGATACATGCCGAAAAATAATTGCAAAAAAAGGATATGGAAAATATTTCATCCACTCTACAGGCCATGGCATAGGCCTTGAGGTGCACGAGCTTCCAAACCTTGGCCCGTCAAGCCAGGCCATACTGTCAAAAAACATGGCAATAACAGTAGAGCCTGGAATATACCTGCCGGGAAAATTTGGCGTGCGAATTGAAGACTCGCTTGTAGTTGGAACAAGACCTGATGTAATGCACAAGTTTACAAAAGAACTGATTGTTATCTGAAAAGATAATTCGTTCATTAGATAATTAAAAATCACAAATCAAATTCTCTTTATATACTTCCACGTATGGACGCCTAACTAATTTTACTAATCCCTTAGTGTGTTTCAAATCAAAAGTGTTTAACATCACATCATCAGGCTAGTCGTTGGGTTCAGACTAGTACAAATCTTATCTTAATCAGACCTTCTACTAGCACAAATCTAGTAATCGTTCTCACTTTTTGTTGAGT
>JAGWFW010000057.1 GCA_028867735.1 Nitrososphaerota archaeon | reverse complement strand
ATCAAAAATATCCCAGATGCAATTACTGCGACAATTCCTAGAGAAGTGATTATTCCAAGATGTAAAGTTTTCATCAGGAACTCCTCACTATCTCGGACTTGCCAAGATCAATCCAAACATTTTGAGCGTTAGAGAAATCAAAATACAGAGTACCACCAATCATTGAAGAATTTGGAACTTTAACCCAAATATTGACAGAATCGCCATCCTTCCAAGACAAATCATCAGGCAATGGCAATTTTGCATAATCAGGATGTAAGACATCTTCTAACGGTAATGAAACTGCCAAGTCGTCTTTCTCTACACATGAATTTCCATCACAAACATTGTAGCCTACAAGAACTGTCTTTAATTTTGAATTCATCTTTAGATAATAATCAGGCTGCCTACAGTCTTCCGTAGGACACGCCATGTATGGTGGACTATGAACCACCAGTGCATGGATTCCAAAATTATTTTCTGTTGTAACAGGAGTAGGATCATAGCTTGTGAGATACCATACCACAGATATTGTAATAATGCAGGCAATTACAATTATGGAATAATGTAGAGTTTTCATTTCTTAAATTCTAAAACCAGATTTCATTCTATAGAATACTAGTATTGACATGATTCCTGTCAACAAGATAGGAATTGCGAAAGGAAACTCGGGAACTGTTACCGTATTTTGTTCAGCAAAAACCCACTTGTTACCATCAAATTGCCAGGTTCCGGAATCGTTGTAGGTATCAGTCAAGGAGGGTGTGGCCGTCGTGTACGGCTTTCCGTCATAATAGTATGAAACTTCTAGGGTCGTGTTAACCGGCTTAAATTCAAGGGCTCCCTGAGAATAGCTGTTAGAGAGTGCAAGTGTACACTTTTCATGCGGTCCAAGGTCAAAACCACCGCCCTCGCTTTCTGGCATGTTGTTCCCCGAGATAAGTTTGAAACCAAAATATTGCAGCTGTACAGTTTTGTTTTGTGTATTATACAAGTCAAACCATTGTGTGCCAGACGAAATTGGTTGCGCCGAATCGCTAAAGCAGCTCTTGTTTGTGCCGCTGGTATACTGGTGAAGTGGCTCACATGAATTGCCAGAAATATACGAACATTCAACTTTGTGATTTGGAACCAAGTTTGTGAGGCAGCTGTGCTGCGGATAAACCGCGGGCTGCGACGTGCATGTTAGGTTGTCTGGCAGGAACTTGAACTGGCTTGCAAGCTCCACCTGACTTAATATTACAGGCGGGCAACATGGGGGCCATTCCGGAGGGCTCAAGTTTTTTACAGTTGTTGTATGTGTTACAGTAACACTCTTGTTTTCTGCTACAAATGAATCTGGTTCTGCTATTGAGCTTGCGCTGTTAAACGTTAATACTCCAAGTACGACGACTAGCAAAAATAGAATTTTCATTTCTTACACGTGCTGGACAAGCATGGTTTAAAAAACTGACGTTATTTATGAACATAATAAAGAAAGCTTGAGTGACTATTACAAATCCAATTAAAATACGAATATGACATATTTGTGAATAATGACTTTTTTTAAAATTTTATTGCGACAAGCTTTTTGTATTTTGTATGCTAGGTAAAATAGAAAAAAATTGCCCACAAACGGACATGGAGAATAGTACTTGTGGGCCACTATATCGCAGAATTTCTATAAGTACGCACAAAAGTAATTCAGTTCTCAAGAAATTCTACCAGCGCAGAGTTTACCTCGTCTGCGTGTGTCCATGTTATGCAGTGCGGTCCATCCTTGACAATTATTAGTTTAGCTCCCTTGATCATTTTTGCCGTTTTCTCCCCAGATGCATGGAGCGAGACAATACGGTCCGCATCACCGTGAATTACTAGGGTTGGCACATCTACTTGTGTCAAGTCTTTTCTAAAATCCTCATACCATGTAGACACGCAAGCATGGCTTGCGGTAGGCGATGCAATTGCTGCCTGATTCCAACATGCTTGGACTACTTGGTTGCTTACCCTTTTGCCCATCAAGAGATCAGTGTTGAAGAAATTCTTGAAGAACTCGGTAAAGAATGCATAACGGTCGGCAGCGACCGCTTTTTGGATTCCATCAAAGACAGACTGGTCCACGCCTTCTGGATTGTCTTGCGTTTTAAGCAGGAATGGTGGTACAGCTCCGATGAAGACTAGTTTTTTGATGCCTTTTGTTCCATGTTTTCCAATGTATCTGGCAATCTCTCCGCCTCCCATCGAAAAACCAACAAGGGAAAAATCTTTCAGCCCCAAGTGAGTCACAAGTCTGCGAAGGTCTTCTGCAAAGGTATCATAGTTGTATCCCGTTGTAGGCTTGCTAGAGTTGCCAAAGCCTCTTCTGTCATATGTTATGATGCGAAATCCAGCATCAAGCAATACAGGCAGCTGCTTTTCCCATGAAGTGCCGCTGAGCGGATAACCATGGATAAGAACTACCGGTTTGCCTGACCCATGGTCTTCATAATAGATGTCTATTGAATCCGAGTTTTCCTTGCCGACACTTACAAATGGCATGCATTGGTAGAGATAGCAAGCGTGTTATTTTAAGATGAACTGACAAATTGGTAAGTTACCTTTACACAAGATCAAATGAATATGTTAGAACTTAAATTCGACAGTGGTGTATTGGAATCACGGCTCAAAATAGCATTACCCCTCCAATTGCCAAATTGCTTGAAGGTAAAAATTTCGTATCCCTTGCAACATTAATGTATGATGGTTCGCCTCATGTAGCACCCACTTGGGTTGATCATGAAGGTGATGTAATTTTGATAAATACTGCAATGGGAAGAATAAAAGAAAAAAATGTCAGAAAGGATCCTCGGGTTGCACTGAGCATATTTGATCAGGAAAACCCATATCACATGGTTTCCATCCGCGGCAAGGTATTTGAGATAACAACCGACGGTGCAGAAGATCAGGCAGACAAGCTTGCCAAGCGCTATTTCGGGCTGGACAAGTATCCGTACAGGGCCCCTGGAGAAAGGAGAATACTCTTGAAGATAAGGCCTGAAAAAATTCATCACCAGGAACCGCGCCAACAAAAATAGATTTACTGCATAAAGCGCGGAATTTTTTTGGCTACTTGTGAGATGGAAATTCTTCCAGGGCCTGTAGTTATCATGACAAGCAAGGCTGCAAGCAGTATTACAGGAAGCTCGGCCCCATTTGGTCCCATAAACTGCGATGCCTTGTAAATGTAAAATATGACACCAAGCATCACGGCTGAAAGGACTGAAGCAGAAATTCTTGTCAGCACGCCAACAGTTATCAAGATGCCTGGAACAAATTCTTCCACTGCAAAAAGATCTTGCAGTCCAGTAGGAAGCCCCATCTGTGATAGCGAACTTGCAAAGCTAGGATCAAATTTGACATAGCCAAACGCGATAAAGGCTACGCCTATTGCCAGTCTGAGCCCAAAAAGCGATATGTCAAAAAATTTGTTTGGACGAATTTCCGCATCTGTCACGGCGTCTTCTTCTCAGATGTGGTAAATAATCTTGCTTTCTTCTAGATGCAAGGAAATTTGAATTAATTTTCCGTTTCTGTTTATTGTTATATTGATTTCATCGCCCACTTGTTTTTTATGAATGTGTGCAGATATCTCAGAAGGTTCTGTTATCTTGCTTCCGTCTATTTCCTCTATGATGTCGCCTTTTCTTATTCCAGCATTGTCTGCGGGGCTTGAGGGCTCGATCTTGATAACTAGCGCCCCTTCATTTAGCGGTAGCCTATAGTATCTTGCAAGGTTACGGGTGACCTGCATTGAGACGATTCCAATCCACGGCCTTCTGACCCTTCCTTTCTCAATTAGGTCCTTTAGTATTGACTTTGCAGTGTTGACCGGAACTGCAAACCCTATTCCCTGTGCATAAGGCATGTTGGCAGTATTGATTGCAATCACCTCGCCTGCCGTATTTACTAGCGGTCCGCCAGAATTTCCGGGATTTATTGCGGCGTCTGTCTGAATTAGCTCTAGTATCCCATTTTCAGTCTGGATGGCTCTGTTAAGGGAGCTTACTATTCCTGATGTTACTGTAGGACCTCCCGTTAGACCAAAGGGGTTTCCTACCGCAAGGAGTATCTGACCTACCTTGAGTTTTCCTGAATCGCCAAGATTGGCAACCGGAATCGCTTCTTTTGTTCCTATCTTTATTACGGCCAAATCAGTTGGTGGATCAATTCCAACAACCTTTCCGTTAAACACCCTGCCATCTGATAACGTCACCCGCAATCTTTCTGCATCATCTATTACGTGATAATTGGTAAGGACGTAACCTGCCTTGTCAATTATTACTCCAGAGCCAACGCCTTGGACCGGAAACACTCTGAATAATTGATCATGGATCATTTTTACGCTGGCAATATTTACAACGCTCTTGCTGATCTTGTCTACGGCCTCAACTAGAATGTCTTCTTCCAAAGGAATCATTTTATCTGAACCAAGGAAATTCTTCCTTTCTTGCCTCCTTTGGAAAATCCTTGACTATGGCTTGTACTATCTCACTATGATTGTATGTTATGTGTCGCAAAAACTTCTTAGAACCTTCATCTGTCTGGCTTTCGTCTGCATTCTCTGACATTTCTGTGATAATCGCCTTGCATTCTTTGCATGGTTCAAATTCAATATAGAATTTCAAATTCTCTACACTCCTTACTGGTAATATGAAATCCGTGGTATTAGTTGACTGTAATTTGTCTAACTCGGTCACGTCAATTTTCCTCTGACATATTTGTGACGTGGGTCCGGACCCTGTCGATCAGGATAGAAGAACTAGGTGCGATATAACCAGATTTTCAAACCTTGTTTCTAGGTTCTTATGGATTCTTCTAAATTGGATCTCGACAGACGATTCCGACAACCCAATGTTCTCATATTTTGGGCTCAATTTTGTTCTACCGTGATTGGAATAGAATTCTTCATGTATCTGATTGGCAGATCAATTAAGATAAGCTCAGTATCTTGTTGAGCTTTTATCTTAAGAATTTCTTCATTGCCTATCTCTGCTGCATTCCTTGTGTAG
This sequence comes from Nitrososphaerota archaeon, assembly GCA_028867735.1. Lineage (GTDB taxonomy): Archaea > Thermoproteota > Nitrososphaeria > Nitrososphaerales > Nitrosopumilaceae > Nitrosotalea. The sequence continues at coordinate 2,698 of JAGWFW010000057.1, read as the reverse complement.
AGTGTTTTATCATTCACTGTGACTTTGCCTTCAATTACAAACAAGTATGTTAACCTGTCTTTCTGTGGTGTGTATCCTAGATCTCTAGTTTTTTCCAAGTTTGATATGTAAAATGTCGCATCTTGACTTAATGCCAGTCTATCTTTTTGATTAGAGTTTTTTGGGCCAATCACAGGCAGCAGTGATTTTTCCAAATCAAAAAGGAGAGGTGGAGAATCATATTTTGTGTAATTGTATATGAGACTACACAATCAGATTTCTTCTTTTTTCATGTTATGGTTTTGCTTGAAAGTATTCTCGCCGATAAGATGCGAGATTCTTATTGGATCTTTTCCAATGTGAAATGAGCGGGCCTTGTCTTCTATGATAACATCTGACTTTGTGATGCGTTCATGCTGGCGCAGATGTTCAGTCCACGATTCTGACAGCCATGACTCGACATAGCGGCTGGGATTTTCAACATCATGATACAATCCCCAGTTGATTGCCCCATCGCGCAACCTCAGCGAGCGAATCTCATGCATCACGGATTCAAACTCGTGCGAGCGGGAGACATCAATTAGGTATTCAATCTCTACCAATACAGAGCCTTCTTCATGCTCTTCAATGTCAATCTCAATTTTTGGCACGGGCCAGTGCATTGAGGGGGTCAGGTCAACATCAGTCTGTGGTGTTAACTTGAAGCGAATTGAAAAGATAAGACCAATTACAAGACCGCAAGCTGCTGCAAGCAATGCCATTGGAATTCCCCAAACCTCTGCTACAATACCCCAGATTATACTTCCAAACGCAACTCCTCCCCAGTATACCAGCTGGTGAACCGAGACCACCCTTGTCTTGACCCAGGAAGATACCGAGTTGTATGCGACAAAATTCAGACTGGACGTTATTACAATGAGCGAGGTTCCATATGCAAACACTCCAAGAAATATTGGTATGGCATCATGGAAAAATGACATGAGAGCCATCGCCGCTGCCATCAATACTGTTGCAGCTATTACTCTTCTTTCTATTGAGATATTTTTTAGCTTTGGTACTATCAATAGGCCGCTTGCAAGTCCTCCTATGCCAAACGCGCCAACCAAGATTCCAAAGAGAATAGAGTTAGAGCCTGCTGAACCGCGGGCCAATAGAGGCAATAAAGATACCAGAGCACTTCCGCAGATTGTCAATGCAAAGTCTCTAACAAACAATGAACGTACGTGAAAAGAATGCTTCATGTATCGCAGTCCTGTTCGAATAGCTCCTACAACTTGTTCTGGCGGGAGAAGCTTGCGCTCAATTGGTTTTTTCCATCTGTGCAGAAATATGATGAGTCCAACAAAGGATAGCGCATTTAGCATAAATACTGCCCAGGCTCCTGCTGCTGCAACCACAAGTCCGCCAAGCAGGGGACCGACTGCAAGCCCAATATAGATTGCCACGCTAAACAGCGTCATTGCGGCAAGAGCAGTTTTCTTTGGAACAATCTCGGTTTGGACTACGATATTTACAGGCAGGCTCATTGCATTTCCTATGCCAAGCAAGAGCGTAAAGACTAGCAGGATTGAGGACGTCGTATAGTTTCCAAGGGTGAGAAAAGTGAGCCCCAGTGCCACTGCAAGCGAAAAGTACTGTGTCCCTAGGAAGAGTTTTCTCCTGTCAACAATGTCTGCAAGTGCACCAGACGGTAACGCAAACAAAAATATCGACAAAGATGTCATCACGGTCAAGAGCGATACAACAAACGGGGAAGGAACAAGCGATGTCATGAGCCAGCCAGAGCCTACAGTCTGCATTGATGCCCCAATGTCTGATGCAAACATTGTCACCCACAGGAATCTGTAAAGCGGGTCTTGAAGCGGGCTTGTTTGAGACGCCTTGCTGCTCATCTAGTGTATTCTGTGTCGTAGCTATTAAGTTTCAAGGGACATCGTACCGTTCTTGTCTCATTTTAAAAAGTCGGAGACTAGCTTTTGAAAATCTGCATCGTGGAGCTCTTTTCTTTTCTGTGCAAGAAATGCAGCATCGTCACCTACAGTATACCGCAGGTTGGGATTTTGGTTTGTGACTGCATCTAGTATCACTTGAGCAACCTTTGTTGCCGGGCTTCCTCCCTGTACAATTGTACCAAGTGATTTTTCAAATTTTTTCATCTTGTCGTAGTAAGGCGAGTTTGGATCTTTGTTCTTTTTTGCAACTATCATGCCAGTGTCAAAGTTGGTCTTGATTGCACCAGGCTCTATTATGACAACCTTGATTCCAAACGGTTCAAGGTCGTATGCTATTGACTCGCTCAGCCCTTCTACTGCAAACTTTGTTCCGATATATGGAGATGATAGAGGCATTGCCATCTTTCCTCCAATTGAGCTGATGTTTACTATGATTCCGCTTTTTTGCTGTCGCATTACAGGCAGGACTGCCTGGGTTACTCGGATTAGTCCAAATACGTTTGTTTCGTACTGGGCCTTTATCTCGCTCATTGCCAGATCCTCAAGCGAACCTATCAGGCCGTAGCCTGCATTGTTTACTAGGATATCTATCCTTCCTGCGTCAGACTTTATTTTTTGGATTGCGTCAGTTACAGACTTGTCATCTGTGACGTCAAGCTTTGATACATGCAATGAAAGTTTTTCTTTTTTTGCTGTTTCTTCGATTTGCCTTGCCTTGTCGAGATTTCGCATTGTAGCATATGTTTGAAATCCGTTTCTTGCAAGCA
>JAGWFW010000056.1 GCA_028867735.1 Nitrososphaerota archaeon | reverse complement strand
TGTAAATTTTAATCTTCTGATCTATTTGTTCTGGATCAAAGACAACAAAGGTATAAAAATTAGTTTGGGGGTGTTTAAACTATGAGCCAGAACACTCTCTCCCTTAAGGTACTTGAGGCCTATACACGCGATGTGGGAAGAGGAGTGGCACGTATTGATTATGATTCCATGGATTCGCTTGGTGCATCCACTGGGGATGTTATTGAAATAAAGGGTAAGAGAAGGACTGTAGCAAAGTGTCTTCCGCTCTATCCATCTGACGAGGGCAAGGGAATAATCAGAGTGGACGGGCTTGTAAGAAACAATGCAGGCATTGCAATAGGAGATACTGTTGCGGTACGCAAGATCAAGGCGGTCGCTGCTGAAAAAGTGGTAGTCGCTCCGCTTGAAGCAATACCTCCAATTGATGAAAGATACCTGGCGGATGCTTTGGAAAGCGTTCCTCTGATAAAAGGAGACAATGTCATGGTCCCGTATTTTGGCGGAAGACTCACTTTCCAAGTAATCGGCGTCACTCCAGCAGCCGATGCAGTGCTTGTAACCCAGAAAACAGTTTTCCACATAGCTGAAAAAGGAGAGACTTTGCGCGGGGTTCCGCAGGTGACCTATGAAGACATTGGTGGTTTAACAGACGAGATTAAGAAAGTTCGCGAAATGATCGAGCTTCCGCTCAGACATCCTGAAATATTTGAAAAACTTGGCATTGAAGCTCCAAAAGGCGTGCTCCTATATGGACCTCCAGGAACTGGAAAGACCTTGCTTGCAAAGGCAGTTGCAAATGAAAGCAATGCTCACTTTATCAGCATTTCAGGCCCTGAGATCATGAGCAAGTTTTATGGTGAAAGCGAAGCTAGACTGAGAGAAATTTTCAAGGAAGCCAAGGAAAAATCTCCGTCAATAATATTCATTGATGAAATTGATTCAATAGCTCCAAAGAGGGAAGAAGTTACAGGCGAGGTGGAACGCAGAGTAGTATCACAGCTACTGTCGCTCATGGACGGTCTTGAGGCAAGAGGCAAAGTCATAGTAATTTCTGCCACAAACAGGCCCAATGCTATCGACCCTGCACTCAGAAGGCCGGGCAGGTTTGACAGAGAGATCGAGATAAAGGTGCCAGACAAGAAAGGCAGAAAGGACATACTCATGATCCATACGAGAAACATGCCTCTCAGCGACGATGTAAACTTGGACAAGATTGCGGCAATCAGTCACGGATATGTGGGTGCAGACTTGGAGTACTTGTGCAAGGAAGCAGCCATGAAATGCTTACGCAGACTATTACCTGAGCTCAACTTGGAAGACGAAAAGCTTCCTCCCGAGACACTTGACAAACTAATTGTAAATGACGAGGATTATCAAAATGCGCTCAAAGAAGTAACACCCTCCGGAATGCGCGAAGTCTTCATAGAGAATCCCGATGTCAGCTGGGAGGAGGTAGGAGGGCTGGAAAGTGTCAAGCGTGAGCTACAAGAAGCAGTCGAATGGCCCATGAAGTATCCAGTACTATACTCCAAACTTGGACACAGGATGCCAAGAGGAATACTATTACACGGATCAAGTGGGACTGGAAAGACCTTGCTTGCAAAGGCAGTTGCTACTGAAAGCGAGGCCAACTTCATATCAGTGAGAGGTCCGGAACTGCTATCAAAGTGGGTAGGAGAATCCGAACGTGGAATAAGAGAGATATTCAGAAGAGCAAGACAAGCTTCACCTTGTGTGATATTTTTCGATGAAATCGATTCAATAGCTCCTGTCAGAGGAATCGGAGGGGAAACAGCTGTAACCGAGAGAGTGGTCAGCCAGCTATTAACCGAACTTGACGGAATAGAAAGCCTCCGCGGCGTGGTTGTCCTAGCTGCAACAAACAGAGCAGACATGATAGATACTGCACTATTAAGACCAGGTAGGTTTGACAAGATCATTTTGGTACCCCTACCTGACAAAGAAGGAAGGAAGAAGATATTGGAGATCAATGCAAAGGATATCCCGGTAGTTAGAGAATCAATGGCAGACGGCATAAAGAATCCGGACTATGTTGATTTGGACAAGATTGCAGAATCAAGCGATGGAATGAGCGGAGCAGATGTAGCATCAATTGCCAACACGGCGGTATCCTTGGTCATACACGAGTTTCTTGCCAAATATCCCGACCAGAAAGAGGCAGAGAAACAAGCGGCTGATGCCAAAGTAACCATGAGGCACTTTGAGGAAGCTGTTCGTAAAGTAAGAACCCAGAAAGAACTCAAGATAGGCGAAAAGGTGGCAGTACCTTACTACAGGTAATTTTAATAAAATAACAATTCTAATCCTAACAAATGTCCCCTACTGGATACAAAGGAAAAAGCCTGGAATTCCTAAAAAAGAACAAGATTGAAGTGGGCAACCTTGTCAAAATCCAGGCAGATTCTACATATTTGGGAATTTTGATGCCAAGATACGAGTACAGCGACGATAACCACATTGTGCTCAAGCTAAAAAACGGCTACAACATAGGACTTGAGATTGGAAAAATATCCCATATAGAAACAGAATCACACCCATCCGCAAAGAAGGACACCGTCTCACACCATCAGACTGATCCAGAATTGCCCAAAATTTTACTCATATCAACTGGTGGGACAATTGCAAGCAGAATAGACTATAGAACGGGAGGAGTAACTCCAGCACTAACAGCATCAGAGCTTAACGCAAGCGTTCCGGAATTATCCAAGATAGCTAACATAGATACCGAAGTTCTGTTTTCCGAGTATTCTGAAAATCTGTTACCAGAACACTGGATAAAGATTGCAGAACGACTCAATTCATGCGCAAGATCTGAATACAAAGGAATCATAGTAGCGCATGGGACTGATACCATGCAGTATACTGCTGCCGCACTTTCATTTTCATTGTCTGGATTTCCCAAGCCGGTTGCTTTGGTAGGATCCCAACGATCTTCGGACAGACCTTCTTCAGATGCAGCCCTAAATCTCATTGCGGCAACCAAGTTCCTAGTCAAGACTGATTCTAGCGGCATTTTTGTTGTAATGCACAACTCTACAAGCGATGACGAAGTAGCTTGCCACTGGGGAACAAGGGTAAGAAAAAACCACACCAGCAAGAGAAACGCATTTCAGACCATAGGTGGATCTCCTGCTTTCATTGTGAAAAATGACAGCATTGAAAAAAACCCGTTGTTTAACTCTCCACAAAATGCATTCACCCCCAAGATTAATTTCAACAGCAAGGTCATATTGATGAAGTATTATCCAGGTCTTGATCCTGCATTAATGGATAATGCAGTAAACTCTGGCTACAAGGCTGTGATTTTCGAGGGAACCGGTTTGGGACATGTGGGAAAGGTAATGTATGATGCCATATCACGCGCAAAAAGAAAGGGGCTGTTCATTGGCATGACATCACAATGCATAGATGGAATTGTGCGTATGACAGTTTATGATAGTGGAAGAGATTTGTTGCATTTGGGTGTGATTCCGCTTGGAAACATGATCCCAGAGACCGCTCTTGTGAAAGCCATGTGGGCTTTGGGTAATGCTAAAGACACAGACGAGATGGAAAAAATGATGAAGGAAAATACATCTTTGGAAATTTCAGACTAAGATTTAAAACAAGTATAACAATAAAACTAGAAGTGTCTGAAATTCAGATAGACAAGATTGGTCTCAAGGTAGGCTTGGAAGTACATCAGCAACTTGGAACGGGTAAAAAATTATTCTGCAATTGTCCTCCAATAGAGTCAACAGACTATCCACTAAAATTTACTCGCAGGTTGAGAATAGCAAGGAGCGAGCTTGGAGAACTAGATCCTAGTGCTCTATTTGAAACTAGCAAACAGAAGACCATAATGTATTATGCAAATCCTGAGAGCAGTTGCCTTGTAGAACAAGATGAAGAACCTCCTCACGAGGTAAGCCCCGATGCAAAAGAAACTGCCTTGATTATAGCTTCTGCATTGAAAACAAACATCTTCAGTGAGGTTTACGTTATGAGAAAATTGGTCATAGACGGTTCAAACACGTCAGGATTCCAGAGAACCATGCTAGTTGGACTTGGAGGAAGCCTAGCAGTGGATGGGAAAAGTGTCGGTGTTCAAAGCATCTGCCTAGAAGAAGATGCGGCAAAGCTTCTCAATGACTCGTCTGATCTTAGGGAATACACCTTGGACAGACTGGGAATACCGCTAGTAGAAATAGCACTTGAACCTGTAAGTGGAACACCCCAAGAAATTAAAAAGATTGCATTGACTATGGGACGCATGTTACGGGCAACCAAGAGGGTCCAGAGAGGACTTGGCTCAATAAGACAAGATGTCAATGTCTCAATCGAGGGCGGAGGCGTGGTAGAGGTGAAAGGGGTGCAAAAGCTTGATCAGCTTGAAAAAGTTGTAGAATACGAAGCCAAAAGACAGCACGGCCTCAAAATAATACAGGAAAAATTGCAGAAATTGGATACTGAACGAATTGCCAAGGAAATGGATGTAAAGGATGTGACTGAAGCATTTAGGAATTGCCAGTCAAAAACCATTCGGAAGGCGTTAGCAAATGGTGCAGTTGTAAAAGCAATCAAGGTAAAGAGTTTTTCCGGCATGTTTGGTTTTGAGCCATATCCTGGAATCAGGCTTGGAAAGCAACTGGGGGAGCTTGTAAGGTTCTTTGGTTTGGGAGGCGTATTTCATTCAGACGAGCTTCCAAATTATGGGATTGAAGAAGCTGAGATACAGCAGGTGAAAAAGATTCTCAAGATGCAGAAAAATGACGGTTTTTTGGTTCTTGCAGGCGAGTCACAGAAATTAGATGTGGTGATAGAGTCAATAATAAGGAGGATAGAGGACGCCAAGGTCGGCATACCTGCAGAGACCAGGGTTGCTACTCTTACTGGAGAAACAGTCTATCTCAGGCCCAGACCGGGAGCTTCTAGGATGTATCCGGAGACTGACATACCTCCAATTATTGTAACCAAGACCGAGATGGATGAGGCCAAAAAGAAAATTCCAAAATCTTGGGAGGAAGGACTGCTTGAGATTCAAAGACAATACGAGTTGAATCCACAGCTTGCCTTGCAGATATTTGACTCTGAATATCTAGATTTATTCGAATTAATATGCAAAGACAAGAGGGTCTCTCCAAATTTTGTGTCATCTATTCTTTGTGGTACAATTACCAATCTTGAAAGGCGAGGCTTGAACTCTGAATTATTGAAAAATTCTGACATTTCAAAGACATTCGAGTTTTTGGCCGAGGGAAGAATTGCAAAAGAATCAGTCGAGATAATCTTTGAGAGCATAATGAACGGAAAGGCCAGTTCCATAGAAGACGCCATTGAGAAAAATGCAATGAACGTGATGGATGACAGTGAGCTAAATGCCGCATTAGACGGATTGATATCAGATAACATCGAGATCATAGAACAGCAAGGAATGAGATCCATGGGACCGCTGATGGGAATGGCAATGAAAAATCTTCGAGGAAAGGTTGACGGCCAACGAATAAACCAGTTATTGGAATCTAAGATAAAAGCTCGAATTGATTCAGATTCAAGGTTAGCTTGACATCATATTGCGTGTACCCCTTTTTGTCCGCTTCCAATGTCTACTGCAGTATCAATATTGTCAATGAATATCTTTCCGTCTCCCACAGAGCCAGTACTTGCGGCAACAAGAATGACGCTAACCACCTTGTCTACAATCGAGTCATCAACTACTGTGAGAACATAGCTCTTTACATTAAATTTCGTATGTGTATTTGGGGACTTTTCGGTATCTTTTATTATCTTGCTTGCCCGTCCCCATCCTCTTGCTTCAAAAATAGTAATTCCTCCAACACCTGCTTTTTTTAATGCCTCAACCACGGCATCAAGTTTGTTATCAGATACTACTGCTTCGACCCTTTTCATGAAGCCAACAATCTGCCAATGGATTATAAATTTTTCATTAATTGCCAAAAAATTTTGTAATGCGGGAGGTGGGATTTGAACCCACGAACTCCTAAGAGATAAGGTTCTGAGCCTTACGCCGTTGACCAGGCTAGGCGACCCCCGCAACGTGAAAATTAAAACGCCAGAATAAGTGTCTTTATTCTAGGTTTTATCCTAGAATAGGAAAAAATTTCATGTCTGATACCGTGAAATGCATTACAAATACGCAAGATCCAGACAAGAGAGATTAATTGTGATCAATTTTGCTGATAATCTCCACCGCTTCCCTTAGTTCATAGATTCTTTTTGCCCTAGGATCAGGAAATTGGAGATTCCATGGCTGGTTGTACAATATTACTGACTTTTCTCTGGCCAACATGGTTTCTGCATTTATTGGAGAATCGTCTATAAAGACATCATAGTCGAGTTTTGCCTTTTCTGTGCCCTCCACTACTCCCACATAATTTTTAAAAGCCACATCATGCATTTTGAGCCAATTTTTTACATCATCATGTGTAGAATCTTCTCTTGCGGTCACTATATCTACAGTTCCCATTTTTGAGAGTTCCCGAGATGCACGGGAAATATTATTTTCAGTTGGCAGGATGGTCTTCCAAGACTTCCAGCATTCTGACAGTTCTTTATAGAAATCAAATTTGTTTATATTGTATTTTTTCCAAAAATCCCATTCCGATATGTCTGACTTTGATATGGTTGTACGAACTTTGTTGTTGTATGACAGCCAGGCGTCAATAACATCTGCAAGGACTCCATCTACATCCAAGGCAATCCTCAAGATTTATTCCTCTGAGTTCATGGTGTCTTGCAGTTCTTCAAGTAGCTTACGTTGGTGTTTGTCGATTTTTTTCGGTATATTGACAACAAATCTGACATATTCATCCCCTCTACCCCTGCTTCCTTGATGCGGCAGACCCTTTCCCTTTAGTTTTATTATGGTATTTGGCTGACTGCCTGCTTCAACATCAATTTTCTCAGTTCCCTCCAAGGTGGGCACGGTCAGTTTTTTACCCAAGGTGGCATCAATCATGGAGATATTTTCGTCATAGAATATGTCTGCTCCATCACGCTTGAACTTGCCGTGAGGCATGACTTTGATTCTGACAATGAGATCGCCACTTGGTCCATTTGACATTGATTCTCCCTGTCCTTTTATTCTATATTCGCCACTCTCAATCCCCGGAGGTATTTCAAATGAAAAATGTCTCGCTCCCTTTTGTTTGCCAGAACCCTTGCATTTGGAGCACGGCCTCTCAATTATTTTGCCTTGTCCTCTGCAGGTATTGCATGGTTGAACAGTAACAAATGTGGAAAAGCCACTACTACGGGATGTTCTTACCTGCCCATAGCCATTGCAAACAGAACATGTCCTGGCTGATGTCCCAGGGGAAGCACCTGTTCCTTTGCATACATCACATTGAATCTCGCTTGGAAGTTCAATCTCCTCTTGTTTTCCTTTCAGAACATCCTCAAGTGTTATTTCTGCATCATACATCAGGTCTGCGCCTCGTTCGCCTCCAAATCCAAAATCAAATCCTCCAAACCGAAAACCCCCGCCTCCCCTGCCAAAAAGATTTTCAAAAATGGACTCAAATCCAGAGCCAAAGATATCCTCAAAGTTGACTTTGGAGCCTTGGAAGATGTCTTCAGTGCTGTATCTTCCGTCAACTCCTGCATGACCATAACTGTCATAGAGTTTGCGTTTCTCAGGATCAGACAATACTGCATAGGCTTCGGACACTTCTTTGAAATGTTCTGCAGCATCTGGCGACTTGTTTCTGTCAGGATGGAATTTGAGAGCAAGTTTCCTATACTGTGATTTCATTTCATCTTGGGAGGAGTTTTTCTGAAGGCCCAAGACTTCATAATAATCGCGTTTTGTACTCATGATTATACAGTATTATTTATTCCCAAGTATAAACATCAGTTTGTCTTTCCCCCAGCAGCTTGGTCTGAAGATCCTGCAGTTTCCTGTGCTCCAGATTCTGCAGTACCCTGCGTGCCAGCTCCAGGAGGTGGAGTTACATTTTTGTAAAGTTCGGTGCTAATGTCATTTACTATTTTCTTTAGTGCGTCAAG
>JAGWFW010000055.1 GCA_028867735.1 Nitrososphaerota archaeon | reverse complement strand
TCATTTGTCTATTCATATGACTCACGCCTATAGGCTTCTCAATTACTACATTAACATGAGTAACTTCTAAATCCCGTACAAATGATTTCATGATATGAAAAACAGTTTTTGTATCAATGTAACAATAATTTTATTATCTCCTTTCCACATTACATCTTGGAACAGAATGATACTTCAAAAACTAGAAAAATGTGAACCGTTTTCGTTCATTGAGAATTCAATCTGTCATGTACTTCCCGGCGGGAGCATAATTTATCCTGGGTAAAGATAGTGTTAATTGATTTGACTATGAATGAAAGATATAATGAAAGTTAGAATAAGAATATGATTCTCTAGAAATATCGTTCTAGTTTGACGCTCTTCAAATTAAACCAACTAGATCTTGTCTTCTCCAAGCTCTTTCTCGGCTTTTTCCCTCAACGACGTGTACCTGCTGAATTTTTTGTTCCATTTTGAGAAAAAGCTATATTCCTTTATCCCAATGAACAGGTATATCGATGAGAGTACAATGGAAACCACTATGAAGACAATGATTATTGTGCTAATGTCCAAGACCTGATGAGGAGATGGACCTCCAGTGACCATGAACTTTGGTGGGCCCATTGGGGCATAGAACATATCCGGAGGTCCCCTGTGTATTGCAATAATCTCGTCGCCTCCAGTCATGTTGGGGCCTTTTTGAATCAAAACTTGGCCTGGCATGTAACTTGCGTTGAGTCTTGCCACGCTAATCTTTCCAGTGTTTCCATTGACAATCCCAATACTCATTGCACCTGAAGTGGAATTAACAAACGCACCATTCATCATCCCTGGCATTCCATTTATCCTAGTTCCAATGAATTGAACCTCATGTCCTGGAACAAATGCGGGACCAGATAGCAGCAAGGCTGCAATGACAAGGGAGATTGGAACCAATACAAATGCTGAAATGATAAGTAGCATTGCAATGTTTCTAAATGTGAACATGTGCGAGACAAGCTCGTCTAAGACTTTGAAGACGCTTTCGCGTTCAGTTTCTTTTGGTGGCGGTTTGTTTTCAGGTTCTGACACTGCACAATGCACTCCCTTTGTTTGTCTTAAAACGCTTCTGTAACATAGTTACCTAGTTACTCCCTCTTTTTTCTTGGAAAAAGTTCTTCGTATGGATCCAAGACGTTTTTTAAAACATGAATTCCCTTTTCTGTGATGTTGTACTTTACTATCTTCTTGCTGCCCCATGGTTCCTCGGTCTTGTTTATGAATCCCTTCTTTTCTAGGTCTTCCAAGATATCCTTGTGAGCAACAATGTTCAAACCACAGCGTGAGAGCAGAGACGTTTGATTCATCTTTCCCACTTCTGTTAGGGCAAGCAAGATGTCTTTTCTTATGTATATCCTGTCCCTGTACTCATGTGACAAATAATTCTCCCATCAAAAAACCAACATGCTATTTCGTGTTATACATTTACAAATAGAGCATGATACTAGTACGAGATGCATAACGAGAAATTAGGTCTCAACTAATTATGTATCTCGGTAACTATGTTACCTAATATTATGAACTAACAAGGTTGAACAAAATTTTATAGATTTACTAAAGTTATTGGGGTTGCAAATGATGAACAAGATCATTTCAAACAAAAAAACCATGCTTGGGATTGTCCTAGGCTTAGCACTAGTTGCTGCCATTGGAACCACGGTATCAGTCTATGCTGACACCCCCAGTTTCCTATCAACCAACGGTACCGGCACCACACTTGGCAAAGCAATTGTAACCATGCCTACAATCCAAGGAAGCATCAACATAAACCAGCTTCTGATGCAGAGCGTCAAGACAAAGTTTGTTGATGCAGCAAACGCCGCACAGTCTGCCGTAACTGGAGGAACTGTGACAGGAGGACAGATTGGACCATATCAAGGATACTATGTGTACAACTTTCAGGTCCTAGACAGTTCAGGAAATACATACATTGTCATAGTGGACGCAGGAAACGGCCAAGTGCTGTCAAACACCGGAGTTCCTGATGGATTTTCTGGCATGCCAGGAAAGGTAATGATGTTTCGAACCATGGGAGGATCAATGGGAGACATGTCATATCAGGCCATGAATCCAGCAGAAGGACCAGTCGTCATAGGAACTGCACCAAGCAAATAAGGAGCAATTCCTTTTCTTTTTTTTATTTAGTTTACGTCATACTAGCGAGTCTCAATGAACTAATTCTAGATATACGAGTCTTGAAAAATTAGGAAATGGTGAGGGTTAGTCAATGTTCAAACTCGGTCAAAAAGGAGAATTTACAGTATCAGGCCGCAAGTATTAACAGAACTGGACGCGTGGATATCAAAGTACAGAATATTCTGGCTTGACCGGGCACCCACGGGGCGCAACGAGACAGACATCTGGTTTTACCGTAACGACGAGTACAACAAGCACTGAACTCCATTTTTAATGCAACGGGAGCATTGACTTGATTTTTATCAGATGGAGTTACTGCATCTCTTACAAGGTCTAAAATACCGGAGTGCAAGAGAATACACAGATGGTAGGCCCAAGAGACGGCGGATTTGGCTTTGATGGAGGAAAAAAATATTCAGACTTGGAGAATGCCGGGTCCATATGTGTGCAATGCCAGGCAGGACAGCATCCAAAATGCCTTGCCAAGGCAGACAGCAACGTTTCCTGTGACTGTGAGCTTTGCCTTCTTGGCTAGCTTGCAAAGAAGCTTGTCTGGTAGAGGTTGTTTTGATACTGCAAGATGACAACTCCATTTGTATTTTCAGTAACAGAGACCCCCCTTATTGAAAACACAGAGCCTGAGAATTTATCTGCAAGACCACCAGGCATGTTCAGTATTGCCTTGTACGCATATCCGTATTGGGTAGGGCATGTCACCGTGACTGACTCTCCACTTCCATATGCAAGGCAGTTCTGCAGGGAATCATGCACGGTTGAGCCGTATCTCACTTGAGGTGTCGGGACATTATCAGGATTCATGATTTCAGCACCAGACGGCTGGCTTTGAAATATGTCAAGATATGCATCGGTGGTAAAACCCAGCATGAAAAACCCGATAATTCCAACAGATATGGCAATAGAGCGAATAGGATAGGATCTTTTAGTGGATTTCTCCTGGATGGTTTCCAGTACGCATCCATTTTGCATGTTTAAGGTATGTTCTTGCCTGCTACACGTGTCATGAAACTGCTCGCGCGTAATAGCATTGCAGCTTTGGCATATTTTTTGTATGGCCTTTCTGCACTTGTCACAATGCGAACGTATGGCAAGGTTCCCACCGCACAGTCTACATGATTCGTCGGGCATCACAGACCCGCAAATTTTATCTTAATTAAGCAATACGAAGAATTGGTACTGCAAAATTCTACTTAAGATTTAAATTCAGATTCTGCAGATCCTGTCGTTTTCTAGGCTTGGACAGTTATCTGTTTTTCAATGACGTTTGTGAGCGGAACAGCTGAAGCAAGGCCGTTCCATACAAACACTTGAACTGTATATGTCCCAGGATCCTTTGGAATCCATGCCTGCACTACAGTAAAAGATTGGTTACCTAGCAGGGAGGCAGAAGATGCCTCAAAGTAATCGGTTTCGCCAGCACTGCCAACTACCTGAACCATGTAAGCATAGTTTTGATCTGTTGTTCCATGATTAGTTAGTACAGACTGTACGCCAATATCTTGACCCACCTGATAGCTTGAAAGTGCGTGTCCGGTTGAATCCACCATTGTGGGATCCGATATAGAGATGTCACTATAGCTTGCATGCGCCGCCTGCAGCGTTCCCACAGACAAGAACAGGCCTAGAACTAGAACAAGCGATAATCTCAACGGATCACACGAATCATCTTTAGATATAAAACAGTTACTATGAAATCATACTATACGAGAACATCCCAGCAATAATTTGCACGCAAGTCTGATCAGGCAGTTATCCGTCGTACTACAATCTCGTGTCCTTCATACACATGTGTGGAGTGATTTGCCTTTATTATCTCGCCCATTTTTTGATCTGAAAAATATTTGTCGCTGTACCTGCCCAGACTTTTCTTGCAGTTGAAGCAATAGATCTCCTTGAATTCCATGATATGCTGTATTGGGTCATGCTCACTATATTTAAGATTAGAATTCTATGCTTGAAAAGCCTGGTTGGTCTTTGTTTTGATGAAACTGGATCTTTGAGACCTTGTAGTAAATCACTTCCCCCCTCCTCTCTATTACGGCAAGAACCGGCTCTTTTCCCATTGTAACAATTTGCTCTATCTGTTTTTGCAATATGCCAATTTTTTGTCTCCTTCCCTCGGTGAGTCCAAATATGACATATTTTGCCCCCTTTTCTCCAAATTGTCCCCTTTCGTAGACGCGAAAATCAGAACCAAACCCAAATCCATCTTTTGCCACGTATCCTCTGGTCCTCAAGTCTCGATAAATCAGGAACTTTGTGAAAGCCTCATTGTCCTGTTTGATGCATTCGTCCATCAGATAATCAAAAAGTACAGGCTGTTTGCCTTTGACTAGTTTTAGCTTGTCAACGTACAACAGATACAGAGACTCGAAGGGTTTGAGAAAGAATTTCTGCTTTATTGTTTCCCCAAATCCTTTTTGCTCCAGGCTGCGCTGCATGTTCTTGTCTGAAATCAAGACATGATCTTTTACCAGCATTCCCTCTACCTTTGATTCCAATTCGGACATTAGGGGTTCGGTATATCCGATCACCATATAACATTACTCCATAATTTGTTCGAGTGCACATTTGCGGTCGCTTTTATGAATAATGGCATGAATAAACGATCTTACGGTTAAAATATGGGCATAAAATAAGAATGAAAAAGTGTCATTATGCACGGAGCAAACTATCGAACTGGCAATGGCCAGCCCTATACAAGAAAAGAATTCATCAAGGGCAAGCCTCAGATAAAAATAGCCAAGTTTTCAGGCGGAAAAAGAGACGGAGATTACGATTATTGCGTTCAGCTATTGTCTAATGAAAAGGCTCAGGTAAGGCACATGGCAATAGAGTCAGCTAGACTGGCTGCAAACAAATCCATAGAACAGGTTGCCGGAGAGACAGGATACTTCTCAAGCCTCAGAATATACCCTCATATCCTGCTCAGAGAAAACAAGATGATTGCAACTGCAGGTGCAGACAGACTCCAGGAAGGAATGAGAGGGGCTTTTGGCAAGGCCATCAGTCTGGCAGCACGTGTAGACAGGGGTCAGATACTCATGGAGGCATTTGTCAAAAAGGAGCATCTGGATGCGGCAAAAAAGGCCATGCATGGAGCTGCTGTAAAGCTTCCAGTAACACCCACAATCAAGGTAATTCCGTTAAAGCCGGCATCAGTCAAGGCGTAGCGCATCCAGAATTTCCTTTTGTCTTTTGTTTAGCATTTCAAGAAATTCTGAAAATTCTTCGTTTGTAGGATTACGTTTCAATATTCTTCTGCATTGATAGTAGAACGAGTTATACAGCCTTCCAACAGCTATGCCATAAGCAAAAGAGTCAGAATGAGTTCTCAGATCGTTCAGTGAATTTATTATCTTGAATATTTCATCTGATTTTTCAGTTACCTCTTTTATTTTCTGGTTTACTTTTTCTTCCAGCTGTGGATTCATGATATTACTTGGTATGCCGATGTTAAAAAATTGTGTTTGCAAACAGTATCCTTTAATAGACTAGAAAATTCTAAATCGATTGAGCGGTTGTAGTACAGCTTGGTTAATATGCGGGATTGCCAATTCCGCGACCCGGGTTCAAATCCCGGCAACCGCATTGTATTTCGGGTCTGCGTCCAGCCTTTTTTACTAAACTTTCTGTTACTGTGAGGTCAAGAAAATGAAGCTCCAGCTGAAAATCTCCCCTTACCGAAATCTGCTAGAAGACTCCCAGTTTGTTTTGTGGGTAGAAAATGTCGAGAGAGGAAGCGTCATCACTGCTGCAGAATATTTCAGAAGGATGGGACACATATGCAAGACATTTAACACAACTCCTCAAAGACTTTCAAATCTAAATGAAAAAGATGCTGGAAACTTTTTGCTTCATGTTATATCACATTTTGAAAACAAAAAAAGTGCAGGCACCAACATCAAGGGATATGTTAGAGCTTTGAAGAGCTGGTGGGGCTTTAATGATATTGAAGTCAGAAAGAAGATTAGGATAAGCGGTTCAAATGACTATTCAAAATACGAGAATGAAAGGGTTCCAACTCAAACAGAACTAGAAAAGGTACTCAATGTTGCTGGCATAAGAGCAAAGGTTGCTATAGCCCTTGTTGCATTTTGCGGTTTCAGGATCGAGGTTCTGGGTGACTATTTGGGTCATGATGGACTCAAGATAGCAGACTTTACAGAACTTGTCATAAAGGGCAACGCAGTGGAATTTACCACGATTCCCACTATTGTATCAGTAAGAAAGTGCTTATCAAAAGCTGGACACCAATTCATTTCATTTCTTCCAAGCCAAGGATCTGAATATCTCAAGCAATATCTAGAGTTGAGATTAAGAAATGGTGAAGAGGTTACCCTCACATCACCAATAATTACAGCACTGGATAATAACTCCTGGAAAGTTGGTCATCACATAGGAACAAGCAACGTTGGAGACTTGATGAGAAAGGCAATTAGAAGTGCTGGGTTTGGTTGGAGACCATATGTTCTAAGGAGATATTTTGATACCAGATTGATGGTTGCTGAAAGCGATAGTCTTGTGATAAGGGACTGGCGAGTATTCTGGATGGGTCACAAGGGCGATATCGAACACACTTACACAGTAAACAAAGGATTACCACCCGATATCATTGAAAAGATGAGAGAATCATACGTGAGAGGGTCAAGACATCTTGTTACAGCAAGGAGTGAGACGGTAAGCCAAGACAAGGTGTTGGAGACATTCAACCGTCAGTTTCTTACCATCGCTGGCTATACCAACGATGATATTAACAAGCTTGGTGAACTCTCAAAACTTACAGTCGAACAAATACAAGATCTAGTCAGAAGAAAATCCATGGAGACTTTGGGGTTAAATGGGAATAACCAGAAGGTAGTCTCTATGCAAGAGATAAAAAATTGGATTAATCAGGGTTGGGAGTTTGTATCTAACTTGCCGCCCGATGAGGCCATTATAAAACTGCCATCTCGGTGACATCAAATAATTTAGAGAAAACCAAATGGCAAGGAACCAGTAAAACAAGAGCTAGCCATACCCTAACTCTTGATAAAGCAGTTTAAGGAAGATCTCAAGTTTTGCAATTCCTTCGTTTCGAGTCACCTTGTCAGGCTCTGAGAGTATTAACATTTTCAGTGTGCTGTTTGGCGAAAGGAATCTTTTGGCTAAACTTTTCAAATCTACAAGACTCAGAGTATCTCCAGTTACCTTGGTAGGCGAATGGTTTGTTTCTAACATCATTTCTAAACTAAGAACTGGCAAAGTCTTTAAACACAAGAATTATGATTCCATCAAGTCTGCTTCTTTCTGAGTTTTGCCTTGCCATTCTTTATTGATACATAATATCCCCGGTTTTCAAGTAATTTTTTTGCAAGACTTCCATACTTTTGATGTGGGACAAGATCTCGCAGTCCTTGGTCGTTAAGAATGGAAAGGTCGAAACCTTCCTGTAAGATGAGTTTCTCCACGACGTTTTTGTTGTTTTCTGCTACCATTGATTCTTCATTTTGTAGAGTTTCTGCCTTGTTATCTGCCACACTTTCAGATCTTTGTGGTGATTCTACAAGTTTTTTACCTTCTTCTGTTGGAATGAAATACTCCTTTCTTGTGGTCTCGGTGATGTTTTTTCCCGAGGCAAGATCATGCTCCGTCTTCTTTGTCTCAGCATATCCACGTTCAACCACTTCTTTTTGTTCAAGCCTCCACAGTATTCCCATCACATCATATGACGAAAAGCGTGTTTTTTCTGCAATCCATGATACAGTTCCTCCATCTTTGAGAACGTTGTATACCTCAAGCTCCTCCGGTGTCAGGTGTGCTATGGAACCGTTCTGTATGTTGGAGAGGCGCCCTACTGATTCCGGCTTGATGATTACAATA
>JAGWFW010000054.1 GCA_028867735.1 Nitrososphaerota archaeon | reverse complement strand
TGCTTTTGTTTTTCTCCCTGCTTTTCTGTCTTGGGTTTGGTCTCCTTGAGTTTCTTGAGCGCGTCTTTTTTCTTCTGGAGAGACTCTTCAAAGCTCTTGGGTATGGTTCTCTTGTGGTTGCACGTTATGGCAGCCTCGAGGTTTGCCATCTTTGCGTGGTATACCTTGATGTTTTCTGACTTGAAATCAAGGCTGTCCACATTCTTTAGGTAGTTTCTTACCACATTTGTAGCCAAATAAGTTCTGAAAACTTTGGCGGTGAGTCCCTTTACCACGCTTCCAAGAAACTCGTTTACGTGCCTTGATGTAATGCTGTCAAATATGAGCTCGTCAGGTTTTTTCTTCTCTGTGAGTTTTCTCAAGTTTTCATAAAAGTTCTTGTCCTTTTCTTCAACGGGCAGGGGCTTTTGCCATCTTACGCTGTCCTTTCCGAGAAAGTCAAACTCTATCACGTTTGGTTTCAGCTTGATGTGCTCTACGCGTAAAGTGGTGGCACCTACGGTATCTGCCTCATCGGGGTCCTTCTCGTCTCCCACCCTCATCGCTGTCTTGTAAATTAGATAACTCACAGTTGCCACACTTCTGACCCTATCGTCCTTGTCTGACATCTTTTTGACTATGGCGTCAAGAACCTTGCCGATGTGCTCTGAAAGCTTGGTCGCCTTTTCGTACTTCATCTTGTCGCGTTCCTGCTTGAGATCAGACGTATCAGATAGCCAGACATATTTTCTCTTTTCAGTAAGCCTGTCCTCCCAGCTCGCAAGCCACATAAAGTCCTGCTCGTGGATTATCTGACCCCACTTGCCAGGAGGCACCTTGGCATCCTTTCCTAGGTTTAGCGTAATGTCTTTCTCGGTTATTCTTGGCTTCCATCTGCCTCTTAGCGGATGGTCTCCACGTCCTATGAAAAGGCCCGGCGGCTCGGCCATCCAGTTTGCAACTTCTACCTCCTTGCCGTCCATCGTTGCTTTTCCGTACACTCCCTTCATCTTTTCTTTGATCTCTTTTCTTGTGGCTGCAATCTTCTTCTTCTCTTCCTTTGTTACTGTAAGCTTGGCATCGTTTTCTTTATCGACAACCTTGAACGCCTCTGAAAAATCCATGTCTGAAAATGACACCTTTCTATACCTGTCTGGAAGAATCTTTGCAAAATCTAAAAGAAAGTTTTTCTGAAACGTCGCATCCTTTACGTAAGGGGTGTCCTTCTTTTTTGCCCACTGGTAGGCCATCTCCTCTGCATCAAGGCTAAGCGGGATTTTCTCTCCCTTTATCCTAACTGCTATCCCCTTTGACTCAAACGGGGGAGGGAACGCAATGCCGTTGTGTTGTAGTGTCTTCCATTTCATTTTCAATATCACTGTCTTTTTTGGCTAAATCTGTTGACTTTGACAAAAATTGACTTTCTGACTTATATCAATCTATTCAAAAATAATGTAAAAAATTCATAGATTTTTTGAATAATAATAGACGAGATGTTAAAGATATCCTGTATATGGGAAAAATCTAGTCAAAAAGTTCCTTTTTTATGTAATTTTCAAACTCAATGTCAGTCTTGCTCTTCTTGGCCTCAAGAAACATCATTGCGTCATTGCCCACTGGATATCTTGGCAGTGGGTTTTCGGACTTGATTGCACCTATTATGGTTCTTGCCACCTCTTGTGCAGGGGTTCCCATCTGGGACATCATGACAAGGCCCTGCATCACCTTCTCTGTGATGTCCTTGTAGACTGAATCTGGCTTGGTGGATTTTTTCAGAGATGAAAAAAGGTTGGTCTTGATGACTCCGGGTTCTATTATTATCGTCTTGATGCCAAATGGTGCAAGCTCGTACCGCATTGACTCGCTCAGCCCTTCCAAGGCAAACTTTGAGCTAATATATGCAGGTGTTACAGGAAAACCAATTCTTCCCGCAACGGAACTAATGTTTACTATGATTCCAGACTTTTGGCTGCGCATGGCGGGCAGGACCTGCTGTATTGTCCTTACTATGCCGAAAAAGTTGGTCTCAAACTGGGCCTTGATGTCTTTTACTGTAATGTCTTCCAAACATCCAACAAGAAAGTATCCTGCATTGTTTACCAGCACGTCTATCCTTTTCCTGTCGTGAATTATCTTGTTGATGGAACTTTGTATGGTCTCTTCCTTATCAACGTCTATCTCTAAAACCTCTATCTGCAGATTCTCTTTTTTTGCAATCTCAAGTACTGCGCTGTTCTTTTTTGTATCACGCATTGTGGCATATGTGTAATAGCCTTCCCTTGCAAGTGCAAGCGCAGTCTCAAAGCCAATACCGCTTGAGCTACCAGTCACAATTGCAGTCTTTTCCATGGTTATCATTCCAAAACCGTACTAATAATTTCTATTGTTTTGCATGCAGCGGCACAAGGCTTGTCTATTATACTAGGGGCTTGTCTCCCTCTGATGGCTCTGTTATCTCTGTTGTCTCACCGTTGACAATTCTTTGCAGGATCTCTGCTGACGCAAGCTTGTGGAGATACTCGTTGTTGTTTCCACACCTGTAGGAAAATGTGCATCGAGGGCATCCTGCTTCATTTTTGCAGGGACATTCTTTTACTATGTGCAGGCTGCGCTCAAATGCCTTTTCCAACCTGTCATAAAGGGCCCTGCTTGCACCGTTTCCTCCAATTGCAGAATCGTACACAAAAATCAATCCAGACGTACCAAGAGAGATTCCACCAAGATCCTGGGAGACTCCGCCTGTAATCATGTTGCTGCCCTCTATGATAACATGTTCTGTCGCATGGTACCCGCTTGCCTCGGTGTATTCCTCGTTTTCTGCCCGGCTTGTCTCATTTAGGGGCCTTGGTGCCTTGAAGACCAACCCCTTTGTGACAAAATCATAGTCAAGGGGTCTCTCAAGAATGACTTTCTGCCCCTGCGTGACTTCTTGGCCAAGCTCAATGTTGACATAGCCATACACGCGCTTTTGTATGTGCAGCTTACAAAATGCAACCTCGATTCCACATGCATTTCGTTTTTCATAGGTTGTTTCAACTGTTGGCCACTCTTCCGTGAGGGCTTTTGTATAATACGGATATTTTCTTGGCAGTATTTCCAGCTTGGCAGACATGCTGTCTGGGTATCCCAGTTCTTTGACGCGGTATCTGACTCCTGCAAGGAAATAGACTGCTGACGGATGCAGTTCCTCTAGTGCAATCGGAAGTATTCTGTCTCCAACTTTTTTGCCGTTAAGAAAAATGTCAATGGACTTGCCAATTCCTCTGATGCTATAGTCTTCTAGGAGATTTTTTACTTGCGCAAAGTTTGGGACATATCTGTTTT
Organism: Nitrososphaerota archaeon; assembly: GCA_028867735.1. Lineage (GTDB taxonomy): Archaea > Thermoproteota > Nitrososphaeria > Nitrososphaerales > Nitrosopumilaceae > Nitrosotalea. Next base: position 5,273 of record JAGWFW010000054.1, on the reverse strand, counting down.
CAACCATGACAAGATTTCCAGTATCCAAATGCCTCTGAATCACGCTTCTGTGTTCCGGCAGCTCGTGTTTTGCAATAGGCTTGTCGCATGCCATGGCAAGCACCTGAAACTCTTCCACAAATGGATTTTTTGGGTCGATGTAGATCTGCTCCCTGTCCTCAAAGTAATCGTCTGGGTGATTCTTGTAGTATTGTGATATTGGATCGTTTCCAAGAACCAGGAATGCATATCCGTCCTGTCCCTTTCTTGCAGCCCTTCCAATTCTCTGGACTAGGCGATTCACCGGGATTGTAGAGGATATCACCCCATCGACATTTCCAACGTCGATTCCAAGCTCAAGCGTGGGCGTTGCAGATATTGAGAGAAGCTTGTCGCTTTTGAAAAGATTCTCAATTGATCTCCTATAGTTTGCCATCAGTCCTGCCCTGTGAACCTTGATGTCTATCTTTTGTCTTCTTGCCTGCAGGGCCAAAAGTTCAGAGTTTAGGTGAGAGTTGTTGAACACAAGCGTCTTGTGTTTTTTTGTTACAAGCCTCTTTAGTATGTCAACCATCAAAGCTCGCTGGGTGGCAAGGGAAGGAAACAGCATGCAAAATTCTATGCGCCCCTTCTTTCCAGATCCTGACACCAATGTCATGTCGGTTCCAAACAGGTCCTGACAAAAAGAGAGTGCATTCTCAAGCGTGGCAGAAGACGCCACAAACTGCACCTTGGGGCAGACTCGCTTTAGCCTCTTTATGATATAATGTACATTTGAACCAAAAATTCCGGAATATACGTGCGCCTCATCGACTGTCAGAAATTTGACCGAGTTTAGCAACGACGCAAACTTTGTCCTGTGCCACAGGTGATAATGTATGACATCAAAATTTGTTATCAGTATCTCGGGGGGAGTCTCTAGAATCTTTCTCCTTTCGTCCTCTTTGGTGTCTCCGTCAAAAACGGTAATACCCAGGTTCAGCTTGTCTGCAATATCCTTTATCTTTGGATACTGGTCACGCGAGAGGGATTTTGTTGGATAGACAAAGAGTGCCTGGACGCTGTGTCCTGGAGCATTCGAGTCTGACACCTTTTGCAGTATCGGTATGACAAAGGCCTCTGTCTTGCCAGACGCTGTTGGCGCAGTTATGACCGTGTTTTTCCCAAATACTATATCATGAATGGAGTCCTCTTGAAACTTGTAAAAACTTGAAATTCCTTTTGACTGCAGAACTTTGATTATCCTCTCATCCAGCCCAGAATCTTCTACTGGCGAGCCCATCTCTGGGTCTGGCTCTTCAATTGATCTGAAATATGACACGTAATGCTTTTTTGAAAAAAGAACTTCCTTGACGATCTCGTCTATCTTGGCTTTTCCTATCATTTTTTTTATCTCATCTTCACTCTGCAAAAGGCCCTCCTTTTCAAGTGAGTTCTGGGATTCCCTCTTGGTTGGAACATCTCCACTGTCAAACTTTAGCAGAAACTCTAGGTATGCCTCGTCGATATTTTTCTTATAGTCTATGATGTCTTCTATCCTGCACTTGGGACAGCTAAACAGAATTTTTTGATTAAAGGTTTTTTGTACGTCTATCTTGGACTTGCACCTAGGACACGCTTGCACTAGGTCACAAAAATATCACGTCTGATTTAATTTTTGGTTGCAGGTAAAATTCCACTTGAGGTCAAGCCTTTAAACAAGAAAACTCTAACTGAACTATTGACAGTGCTTGTAACGGGTTCCACTGGGTTTATAGGCACAAGGCTAGTTGAGAGGCTGGTCCAGCGGGGAGACTCGGTAACTGCACTTGTGCGTGCCGGAAAGGCTGCACATCCTCAAGCCCACGTTGTTACGGGAGATCTTACCTATCCTGACTTTGATTTTCCGGACGATTCCTATGATGTTGTGTACCATCTGGCTGCTACCTGGCCTGGCGAGAAAGACAAGAAACTGCAAAAAAGGGTAAACTATGACGGAACTGTAAATCTTTTCAGCAAGATAAAGGACAGGGCCAAGTTTTTCATTTATGTCTCAGGGCTTGGGGCCTTTGGGGATACAAAGGGAAACATAATAGACGAAAACGCACATCCCGCCCCAAATACGGATTATGCCAAGATCAGGCTGGAGGCTCAAAAATACCTCGAAGAAAACTGCAAGCAATGTGGAATTCCGTTTACTGTGGCGTATCTTGGGGATGTCTATGGCAATGGAGGGTGGTTCAAGTCTATGATGGCAGAGAGGCTAAAGAGCAACTCGTTTAAGATTCCGGGTTCTGGAAAATACTATCGAAGCTTTGTCCATGTAGATGACGTTGCATCTGCGCTTGTTTCAATTGCAGAGAAGAATCAAACAGACCAATCGTTTCTAGTCACAGATTCCAACCCTGTCATGTTTTCAGAGTTTGTAAATTTTGTATGTTCCAGATTGGGTGTCAAGCAGCCTGGTACAATACCTGCATTTCTTGCAAAGACAGTTCTTGGCTCTGACTTTGTTACACTGTTGACTGCGTCGACTAGAACCTCAAATTCCAAGATATCGAAGATATGCAATCTGGCATATCCGTCATATCAGGATGGGGTAAGCGCAGTTGTGTCAGAAATGAAATCCTGATTGACATATAATATGCGCCTCTTTTTAGATTCGTGTGGGTCTTGGAAGTCGTTGGGGGCAGGTACTGGATGTTCTCGAACAAATAATTCCAGTATATGACAAGGTCAACTCATTTATTTCGCTTGGAAAAGACTTGGAATTTCGGGAGCGCGGGATTCGTAACAGAGTAAACAGGGGCAACAAGGTTCTTGATGCAGGCTCTGGGTTTGGGAACATGTCAAAGACTGCAATGAAGATTTGCGATAATGATCTTGAGATTGCACTGTATGATCCACTAAGGCCGATGCTGAAAAACACTGGAAGACTGTTTGCAAAAATCCCGTCTCTTACATGTGGTGTATTTGAGCATATTCCGTTTAGGGATGAAAACTTTGATGCGGTTCTTTGTGGATACTCGCTGCGTGATGCAATAAGCCTGCGCACTGCAATATCTGAGATACACCGGGTGCTAAAAAAGGGAGGCAGATTTGTCATAGTGGATCTCGGAAAACCAGACAATCCTCTGATAAGATCAGGCGTCTCTTTCTACCTGCGAGCCGTTCTGCCCATTATTGCTATGATGGCAGGGGGCAAGCTTGGGCTGAAATTTGCCGCTTTATATGATACGTACAAGCTCTGGCCGCAAAACAAAAAACTAGAGTCTTTGTTGCTTGAAAAATTTACACGAGTCGAGTTTGACACTGGCATGATGGGCGGAGCGGTCATAGTTGCAGCCTACAAAGTCTAAAGCTTTAATTTCGGAAATTGTATCAATTACTGCGTGACAGACTTTTCCCTTACCATAATGGGCAACGATTGGATAGTCATAGCGTTTGTTGCACTAGCGATGTTGCTTGGGACAAAACGCATGCCAGAGGCATCGCGCAAGCTAGGTAAACTTGTAGGTGAGTTTAACAAAACAAAGGGAACGGTGCAAAAAGAGATCCAGACGGCTAAAGGAGATTTTAGCATACCGGTGCAGGGTCCTGCAGCATCTGAAAGACAAAAGCTTGAGATTATGGCAAAGACTCTGGGAATCGATTCGACAAACAAGACAGACGATGATCTGCGAAATCAAATCTCGTCAAAACTCGGGGGCGGGCAAAACTCAAGTCAAGAGTCTGGACAGTCTACCAAATAAAACAGCGATCTATCTCAACAAATTTAAATAGAATATCTAAGGAGCAATATGGGTAGAGTTTGAATAAGATAGATCCGTGGCAGAATGCACTAAAGCAACTTGCAGCTGCCGCAAAAATTTTGAAGCTTGATCCAGGCATACACGAGATGCTTGCAAACCCAAAAAAAGTTTTGACTGTTTCACTTCCTGTAAAAATGGATGATGGAAGAATCAAAGTTTTCACGGGATACCGTTCACAGCATAATGATTTCAGAGGACCATTCAAGGGGGGAATAAGATATCATCCTGGAGTAACAATCGAAGAAGTAAAGGCGCTTTCAATGTGGATGACATGGAAGTGTTCCATAGTTGATGTCCCATTTGGAGGCGGAAAGGGCGGAATCATCTGTGATCCGAAAAGACTCTCTGCCGGAGAAAAGGAGAGACTTACTAGAAGATACGCATATGCTATTTCAGAAATAATTGGACCTGGAAAGGACATACCAGCTCCTGACGTGTATACGACTGGAAAAGAGATGGCGCAGATAATGGACGTCTACAGCATAATGCACGGCCAGGGAGAACCGGGAGTGATTACCGGAAAACCAATTCCAATTGGGGGCTCGCAGGCAAGAAACGTGGCAACAGGACTCGGTGTCTCTTACTGTGTGAGAGAAGCAGCCAAAAAGGCTGGACTGAAGTTAAAGGGAGCAAAAGTGGTAATCCAGGGATATGGCAACGCAGGTACATTTGCGGCGGAATATATCGAGAAGATGGGCGGAAAGATAATTGCAGTAAGCGATTCCAAGGGCTCGATAATAAACACAAAGGGACTTGACACCAAAAAGGTGCTTGACTACAAGAACAAGACCGGAAGCGTAGTAGGATATCCTGGAAGCAAAAAGATCTCAACGGAAGAACTGCTCACCACTCCGTGTGACGTGCTTGTGCCGGCAGCTCTTGAAAACCAGATTACTCCACAGATTGCAAAAAACATTGATTGTACGATAGTTGGAGAGGCGGCAAACGGTCCTACCACTCCTGAAGCAGACGAGATTTTGTTCAAGAACAAGATTATGGTCATACCAGATATTCTGGCAAACTCTGGAGGAGTGTGCATATCGTATCTGGAATGGGTGCAAAACCTGCAGAGATACTATTGGTCATTTGACGAGGTGGCAGGCAAGATGGAGCACCACATTGTCAGAGGGTTCAATGACACATACGCATTATCTAAAAAACACAACGTAGACATGAGAAAAGCAAGCATGGTGCTTGCAGTAGGCCGAGTCTTAGATGCATACGACGCAAGAGGCCTCTGGCCGTAAATACTGTTTGCTGTACTGTAACATGACATGACCAAAGCATTTGTAGCCATTCATTGCGAGACTGGTAAAGAGTCACAGATAATACAAAAACTCTCTGAGGTGCAGGAAATAAAAAGTGTCACCGGAGTTCTTGGGCTGTATGATGTCATAGTTGAGATAGAAAGCGCAGACTCGACAATTTTGGAGAAAATCATAACAGGGCATATTCGCAGGGTGCCGCACGTACTTTCTACGATGACCCTTATCACTGTCTAGG
>JAGWFW010000053.1 GCA_028867735.1 Nitrososphaerota archaeon | reverse complement strand
GTAGCTATCAAACTTGTTCTTGATGTCATATCTTATGTATCACGCCCTGGATCCAGCCTTCAAGGTTTAAGATGCATCATATAGTCTCCATTTCCTGTAGCACCGTCTTTAGCTGCAAGAGTCCTGACGCTCTCTCATCTTGACAAACTTCTGGAATTTTTTCAGGCAATAATTGTATTCCTTCCTCATTTCTTCTGATTTTATTGCGCTGTGAAACAGCAACAACGATCTGTCCTGCATACCTGATTACCGCCCAAAATACTTTAAGCTAGGATCCTCCTAGCTGATAGAAAGCTTTAAACTCAGATTTTTGTGCACAATATTTCAACGCCCTTGTAGTATAGAGAGGATTTGGATAAGATCCAATCCTTGTATAGCCCGGTCTAGAATGGGGCCCTGTCACGGCCTCGACGCGAGTTCAAATCCCGCCAAGGGCGCTTACACTTTTCTTTACCGGTATGAAATGACAGATTGTCTTTTTACACTCAATCTGACAAACGTAACTTGTCGATTGTCTCATCAAGTATTTCCTGACTGGCAGCAGCGACAAAAGAGATTTTCTTGTCATGGCTAAGATCGGAATCAAGCTGATTTGTATTCTTGTCAACTATGATGCCCCCAGCCTCTAATGCTAAAAGGTATCCTGCAGCAACATCTGTTATCCTTAGTTTTCCTCTCAGGTCTACAAATAGGTCTACTAGACCACGGGCAAACATGGCTAGCTCTAGTGCCACTGCACCAAAATGTCTGATGTGGTTTGACGCTGAAATGATGGGCGCCAGTCTTTGCAAAGAATCAGGTGATATTCCGGACATGTCCACCCCCACCACAAAATAAAGGGGTTTTTCCTTGTGAACTGTAATTTTTTTTCCGTTCATAAAAGCTCCCTGACCTTTTGATGCAGAATACAAGTCTCCATTGTACAAATCAATTATCACTGCGTCAGTAACAGAGCTAAGCTTGTCCCCTGTAGCAAATGCAAGGGAACAACAAGAAAAAGGAATGCCTCTGACAGCATTTGTAGACCCATCCACCGCATCCATTATTACGGAACCTTCATAATTTTCTAAAATCTCAACCCTGCCGCATTCTTCTCCCAGAACGACACATGGAAAACTGATCTCTCTTAGATAATCCAAAACTGTCTTTTCTGCTATAATGTCTATGTTTCGTGATATGTCTCCTCCTGCACCCCTGCCAAAGTCTCCTGCAGACTCTTTTGTTCCAGGCAAATGTTTGACATTGTCATAGACCCTCTTTGCAGCTTCTTCCAAAACCTCGATTTTTTTCACGGGTTTTTTTTATTTTCGATCCTAATTTATTTCAAGTAATAGAGAAAACATCTCAATGAATAAATAGCAAAAGAAGTTGTGCCAATATGTGAGCAGCAAGGACGAATCAATTTTCAGTAAAGAGGCATTGATGTCCACAAAGCCTGGAAAGGACATTGTAAAGCAAGCCTTGTTCAAGAGCAAGGGCTATAGGCAATTTGATAAATACAAAAAGGAAGCAGAAGACGAACTACCGAAATTCACAAAAAGATTCACAGAAGACCTGTTAAAACAAATAAAATCTGATACTGTACCTCATGAGACTCAAGAAAAGTTTGCATCCGAGGTGGGCTCAAGCGAGATAACTCTTGAGAAATCACAGATAGACTCGGTCAAAAAAAGACTAGGGGATTATGATACGCTGCTTGACAGAGTTACAAGAATCCTCAATTCCAACTTTGTCAAAATGACACTTCCGGTATTTAGCGCACTTTACGATGCGTCATCGCAGCATTTTGGAGATGCGGTTGACGCAAAAAAGAAGACTGACATAATAGACGGACACATTATTGCAATAGATCTTAGTGAACCCATGGACAGAATAATGGACAAGGATGAAGACATTGAATATCTTGACGATTACAAGCTGATGAATCCGTACATCTTGCAGCTAGCCAGATCAAAGATTGGAAGCGGAGGACCACAGGTGTTGGAGGAATTCGAGAAAGGCTTCAAAGATGCCAGAATAGGTCAGTATGTGGATTTTAAACTGAAAATGAAACCAAAAGGCATAACCGAAGAGGCAATGATTGAATGCTATAAAAAATATCGGGCCGTCATGGGAACCGCCGGGAAAAACATGGCACTTGGCCGTCTTCCGTTGGGCGAGATTTTCTATCTTGGAATGGCAAAAGCGGCAGAGTCTGTGGGATGCGGCAACGAGATTGAAGATTCCATAAAGAACAAGTTTGTCAAAGTGCCTTCTTGGCCGCTTTATTATACAACACTTACGAATAGCGTACAGAAGGGCTTTGAATTCACCATGAAAAAAAGTGAGGTATATCTAAGCGAAGCAAGGCTTGCTTTGGAACTCTTACCGGAAAACTTTTCACACCGAGATTTTCTCGAATTTCTGTTTCTTACTGTAGAGCATTACAATTCATTTTGGTTCAACCAGCTGCAAAAACAGAAACTTTGGTCAGAATTTGATTCAAAGCTGCCAAAGTGATGCAAAATGATGTGGTCTGAAAAATATAGGCCAAAAAGTCTTCAGGAAACAATTGGCAATGAAGAAGCAAAAGAATCGCTTGTCAAGTGGCTTGCCAAATGGATCAAGGGCACAAAACCACTGTTGCTAGTTGGGCCTCCAGGTATAGGAAAGACTACACTGGCATTGCTTGGTGCCAAACACTTTGGATACGACCTGATAAGCCTCAATGCAAGCGATATCAGAAACAAACAACGCATCCAAGAAGTGCTCAATCCAGCTCTTGGAAATGCGGGACTTCTTGGAAAAATCATGATCTTCATAGATGAAGTGGATGGAATCCACGGAAGGTCTGATTTTGGGGGGGTTGGGGCTCTAGTGGACATCCTAAAGGAGCCAACAGTTCCAATAGTACTGGCTGCAAACTCTGACAATTCTGACAAAATGAAGGATATCAAAAAGGCTTCAACAACAATAAGGATGAAGCCCATTCCTCCGCGATTACTGCGGTTCTACCTAGAGGCAGTTTTAAGAAAAGAAGGAGCCTCTCTTAAAATTGGAACCATGATAAAACTAGTACTTGATTCGCGAGGCGATATAAGATCCATCTTAAACTCTGCCCAGGTACTTGTGTCTGGGTTTGAACCTCAGACTGACAAATCATTTGAAACAACTGATATAGAATCTGCAGTCAACTCCTTTTTCAAAGCCAAATCATTGGAAGAGGCCATGGCAATACTCTATTCTTTAAGGATTGATCCGCAAGAAAAGATCAATGCGTTTTATTCAAGTATAATCACAAGCACGCTCTCAAAGGAAGACATGAAAGAGATGCTTGATGTAGTCTCAGAAGCCGATATGTTGTATGGAAAAATAATGCGAGAGCAACAGTGGAGGCTTTTGCGGTATCTGGATTCCATTCTTGTCAAACTATACAGAGAAGGCATTCCAGTCAGATATTCCCAATACAATCTGCCTTGGCCCATTATAACAAGACTCAGATGGGATGGCAAAGCAATAAAGGAACTGGAGACAAATCTTGCAAAGAAAATGCATGTCTCTCGAAGCAGCTTTGCAACGTTCTATCTTCCATATCTGCTGGCATGCGTGAAAAGAAATACACTAGAATTGGATCTCAACGAGATTGAAAATGAAATCATCCAGAAGGAGCTGGCTAACATAAAATGAGCTGGCGTGCCATACCGATGAAATTTCCTGGAACCTGCACAGTTTGCAAGAAAAAAATCGAGGTAAATGAAGTAGCCCTGTGGGCAAAGGGGCTTGGGGTAAAACATCAGGCATGCGCCGAAATTCTAGAGCTGAAATGTGCTGTCTGTGGAGGCCCGGCAGGATGTCAGCAGTGTGAATTCATGGAAGACTGTGACAGAAACAGAGTCTCACAGCTATGTATATGCAAAAAATGCTATGAAGCAAAGGATTCTTTTGCACTCTATCAAAAAGCCATCTTAAAGCATTATCCGATCCTGAATTTGTAGAATATACTGCTGCTGGTATGGAAGTAAAAAGTTAAAATTTACCCATAACCGGAGTGAAAGAGATGACCAACGAAACTAAGATTGCTCCACTCGATCCGGCGTTCCACGGAGAGTCAAACTATGAAGTAGGACTTGAGGCACTGCTTGCCGAGACCCGGGAAAAGGTTAGAAAACTGCATTCTGATCCACATACAACCAGCGAGATCTTACGGGAAGCGGCTGAAAAATTGCAGGTCTTGGAGACTTTGTGGGAGAATTATCATGTAGGAATGAATGTTTTTAGAAACGCAAAGGGCGGACGTGATGGTATTCGGGAAGTCAAACCTGAGTAAATTAATATAGGTTGGAAATCGCTTCTAATTAAAAACATGCACTCTGAAAAATTGAAAAATTTTTTGCATAAGAAACGACAGGCAGAACAGAGTGGCGGTGAAGAAAGAATTCTTGCTCAGCATGAAAAGGGCAAGCTCACCGCGCGCGAAAGGATTGATCTTTTACTTGACGAGGGAAGTTTTACCGAGATTGATGCCCTAGTAACTCATCATTATTACGAGTTTGACATGCAAAATAAAAAATTCTTCGGGGACGGTGTAGTAACTGGCTACGGAACAATAAACGGACGCAAAGTTTTCCTTTTTGCTTATGACTTTACAGTTCTCGGCGGTACACTAAGTGAGATGGGCGCGAAAAAAATAACCAAAGTCATGGAACATGCAACGCGAGTGGGATGCCCAATAATTGGAATAGCTGACTCGGGAGGGGCACGAATTCAGGAAGGCATCCTAAGCCTTGATGGCTTTGCAAGCATCTTTTATCATAATCAACTTGCTTCTGGAGTAGTCCCTCAAATTACATGTAGCATAGGGCCTTCTGCTGGAGGTGCCGTGTATTCCCCTGCAATGACAGATTTTGTTATAATGGTAGACAAACTTGCAACCATGTTTGTGACAGGTCCAGAGGTTGTCAAAACTGTTCTTGGAGAAGAAGTCTCATTTGACGAGCTTGGAGGTGCCATGTCTCATGGAAAAATCAGCGGCGTTTCTCATTTTGTAGCCAAGAATGAATATCACTGCATGGATATTGTCAAATCACTATTGTCATACATACCGCAAAATAGTACCGAGGAACCCCCTGTAGTAGATACCGGTGATGACCCTAACAGATTGGACAATAATCTGATAAACATAGTCCCAGAAAATCCATTGCAGCCATATGATATGAAAGAAATAATCCACTCTATAGTAGATAACCACCAATTCTTTGAGATCCATGAATTGTTTGCATCAAATGTTATTGTGGGGTTTGGCAGGTTTCATGGCAGAACCATAGGAATTATTGCAAATCAACCTATGGTGTTGGCAGGCGCACTTGACATTGATTCATCAAACAAGGCATCAAGATTTGTCAGATTCTGTGATTGCTACAATATTCCGATTGTTACCCTGGTTGACACCCCGGGATACATGCCTGGAACACACCAAGAACATGGAGGAATTATCCGACATGGCAGCAAACTTTTGTATGCATATTGTGAGGCAACCGTGCCAAAAATCACCATCATAATTGGAAAAGCCTATGGAGGCGCATATATCGCAATGGGCAGCAAGAATCTAGGCACTGACATGAATTATGCGTGGCCAACGGCACAAATTGCAGTACTGGGCTCAGAGGCGGCAGTTAGGATAATGAATAGAAAGGAAATAGAGACTGCAAAGGATCCCGTTGCCTTGAAAAAACAACTTGTTGATAACTTTACTGAAAAATTTGCAAACCCCTACGTAGCCGCTTCATATGGTACGATTGACACAGTCATTGATCCTGCAGAAACTAGGCCGGCCATCATTAGGGCTTTGGAAGGCCTTGCAAATAAAAGAGAAAGAAGAATTCCACGTAAACACGGGAACATAAACCTCTGATTTGATATGATTAAAAAAATTCTTATCGCAAACAGGGGAGAAATTGCCATTCGTGTAATTAAGGCATGTACTGCCTTGGGAATAAAATCCGTCGCAGTGTATTCTGACGAGGACATAAACTCAAAACACGTCAAGATGGCGTCTGAATCATATCACATAGGTCCTCCTTCTCCATCTCAAAGCTATCTTAACATGGAAAAAATAGTTGAGGCAGCATTAAACTCTGGTGCCGATGCGGTTCATCCCGGATATGGATTCCTTTCAGAAAATGCCGATTTTGCTGATCTTTGTGAAAAAGAGAAACTCAACTTCATAGGTCCTTCTGGAAAATCAATGAGACTCTGTGGAGACAAGATGTTGTGCAAGTCAGCAATGGCAAAAGCAAAAGTGCCTACGGTTCCAGGCAGCCCTGGAATAGTCGAGGAAGTGGAAAAAGCTCTTGATGTAGCCAACAACATTGGATATCCCGTTTTACTAAAATCTGTGTTTGGCGGCGGTGGTAGAGGAATTAGGCTTGTGCATAACGAATCAGAACTAAGACAAGCATTTGAATTGGCATCAGGTGAATCAAAAGCTGCGTTTGGTAAATCTGCACTCTTTGTTGAAAAATTTCTGCCAAAAATACGACACATCGAGTTTCAGCTAGTCAGAGACAAGCATGGAAACGCCGCGCATATCTTTGAGAGAGAATGCTCTATCCAGAGACGACATCAAAAATTAATCGAAATGTCTCCCTCTCCAGTGGTTGATCAAAAGACTCGTGACGAAGTAGGTCAACTAGCAGTAAACGCAGCTGTTGCAGTAGACTATCATAATGCGGGCACTGCGGAGTTTCTCAGACTAGATGACGGTACGTTTTACTTTATTGAAATAAATGCCAGGCTGCAAGTGGAGCATCCCGTAACAGAGTTTGTTTCCGGACTTGATCTTGTAAAACTACAAATTGATATTGCTAATGGAGAGCCATTGCCATTCAAACAGAAAGATCTCAAAGTGAACGGCTGTGCAATCGAGTGCAGAATAAATGCAGAAGATACGTTTCTAGACTTTGCCCCATCTACGGGAAGAATCTATGATGTCAATATCCCGTCAGGACCAGGGGTGAGGGTTGACACTTATCTGTATCCCGGATGTAGTGTTTCTCCGTATTATGATTCGTTGATGGCAAAGCTAATCACATGGGGTCAAAACTTTGAGGAAGCAAGACAAAGAATGCAAATTTCTCTTGCAGACTTTTACATAGAGGGGGTAGAGACTGCAATTCCGCTTTACAGAACCATACTGGATACCAAAGAATTCATTTCAGGAGATCTGTCCACTGACTTTCTTGACAGATTCAAGATTCTTGACAGACTCCGAGATGATCTTAAAAAAGAAGCATCGCAGAAATCTGATGCTGCACTTGCTGCCACGTTGGTACATTCTGAATTTCTTAAAAATAGAATCGGGGCACATAAGGAGCAAAATCTTCGCTGGAAAGCGCAACTGGATAGGAATTAAACATGAAATTCAAACTAGAAAACACTGATGAAACTTTAGATGGGGCAATAGTAAAGCCACTTGGAAACAATGAGTTTGTTATAAAAATAAGAAATCATGAGCGCAATTTCAAGATCCTAAACATGAGTCACGAAAAAATTGAATTCATGTTGGATAACTCGTTTCATATTGCAAAATACACCGAAAACAGTACTTCAAAGATTACGGTTGTAGTGGACGGAGTAAAACTGACCTTCAACAAGCGCCCTGACTTGGATAAAATAGTCTACAAAAACTCTGGCATTGAATCGTCTACAGACTCGCAAATTAACCTGAAAAGTCAGATTCCTGGAAGAGTTGTTTCAATCAATGTGTCACAAGGAAACAATATCAAGAAAGGGGATATTGTGTGTGTTTTAGAGTCCATGAAGATGCAAGTCTCAATCAAATCACATAAAGACGGTGTGGTCAAGTCACTGAAAATAAAACAGGGCGCTTCAGTTGCAAAAAATGATGTACTTGCAGAAATAGAATAAATGATTTTTACAATTAGAAAATAAAGTTTAGGGGAAATTATCTTCCTTTTTTTAGAAAGTCGGTTATCTCTTGGTAGTTTGGCTCAACCAGCGGATTATCTGATACCCATTTGTATACAACGGTTCCTTTTTCGTCTACGATGAACACAGAACGCTTTGCCGCATCATATCCTTTTACATGCAGCAGATCCGGCATTAGTATTCCATAATCACGTATTGTCTGGCTCTTGTAATCTCCAAGTACTGGAAAGTTGAGATGATGCATTTCCGCAAATGCCTTGTTTGCAAATGGGCCGTCATTACTTATGCCTATTACCTGAGCTCCAAGTTTTGAGATCTCATCCCAACTATCCCTGAACGTGCACATTTCTTTTGTGCAGACCGGAGAACTTGCAGCAACAAAAAAAGACAGAACTACTTTTTTCCCTTTAAAGTCGTACAAATTTCGCATCTTCAGGTCTGTGTCTACCAAGGTAAAGGGTGGTGCTTTGTCTCCAACGTTTACCATAAAGAGAGTTTCATTGCGGTCATATATCAATCATTTTCAAGAACAGCAGTAGTTGTTTAATTTTTTTAGAAATTTTGATCTTATTAATTGATGAAGATTTTGATTAACTTATAGAAAATTGATGAAAAATTCCTTTCAAATTAAAATAATGATCGCATAATGTGCATAGATTTTTATACTCTCCGATTGGCTTGTTAGCTACTTTGGTAGGAGAAGCTGCAAGTAGTTTTAGTCCAGTTTTACTAATGTTCGGATTTGCAGTTGTAGCAACGGGGCCTTCCCTGATTCTTTC
>JAGWFW010000052.1 GCA_028867735.1 Nitrososphaerota archaeon | reverse complement strand
CACGCCGTGCGGGACCGGATTTTGTGTTGACGTATCGCCATTGTAGGATACGGTGATTGGCACCTCTGCAAGTGCCAGACCCTTGTTTGATATCTTTAGCAAGATTTCTGTCGACACTGCCATGCCGGTCTCGGTGGGATGGATGGATTCGATTGCGCGCTTGGAATAGGCCCGGAATCCTGACTGGGCGTCTGACACCTTGAAATCAGTGCCAAAGTTTGCAGCTGACGTTATTATCTTGATTCCCTGTCTTCGGTATACTGGAGTGCTTGAGCTCTTGTCTAGGAACCTTGAGCCTACTACAACATCGACATTGTTTTCCTGCAGTGTGTTTACAAGAAGAGATATCTGATCCGGGTTGTGCTGCCCGTCTCCGTCGATTGTGACCATAATGTCGGCGTTTTCCTGTCTTGCCCTGTCAAATAGTGTTATGATTGACGCGCCATACCCTTCGTTTTTTTTGTGCGAGATTACTGTCGCGCCGCTCTCCTTTGCAATTTTTGCAGTATTGTCGGTAGAGCCATCATCGCACACTATGACCTTGTCTGCATATTTCAGCGAGCGCTTTATCACATCGCCAATCACCTTCTCTTCATTGTATGCAGGTATGCAGACTAGCTTCATTTCTTGAACAGACTCTCCACCCATTCTTCTAATTTAGCTTCCGGTTTCCATCCAAGCAGTCCTTTGGCTAGAGAGATGTCAGCCTGGCTTGCCCTCACGTTTCCCTCAGGTTCTCTCTCAAATGTTAGATTGAGGCTCTTTTTTGAAAATTTTATGAAGAGATTGGCCAGGTCTAGAATCGAGATTGCTGCGCCAGAACCAATGTTTATGAAAACAGAACCTGTGTTTTTTTCCATTGCAGATATGGTTGCCTTGGCTACATCACCTACAAAGACAAAGTCGCGAATCTGCAGGCCGTCTCCGTCTATCACTGGAGGTTTGCCTTTAGATATATTCTTGTAAAACTTTGATATTACTCCTGCAGAAGGGACTGCAGGGTTGTCGCCGTATACGTTATAGTACCGCAGTCCAACAATGTTAAATTTTTCTCTATACTCTTGTGCCAGAATTTCTGTTTGAAGTTTTGTGATACCGTACGGGTTTGCAGGGTTTGGCTTTGCAGACTCGGGCGTTGGCACCATATCCGTATTTCCATAGACGCCTGAACTGCTTGCAAATACCACCTTGGTTCCAGTCTCCCGTGCAGCCTCGAATACGTTTTTTGTTCCCTGCACGTTGACATCAAGGTATTCCTTCTCTTTCAGGTACGACTCTGTAACAGACGTGAGGGCAGCATGGTGAAATATACCGTCCTTTCCTGCAAGAATTTTTTTCATGTCAGGGCCGTTTCGTATGTCGGCATTGTGGAATTTTATCCTGTCTTTTATTTCGGACAGGTTTGAGAGGTTCCCGGTGGAGAGATTGTCAATTATGTCTACTGCATGTCCTTGCTGCAAAAGCATCCTGGCAAGGTGGGATCCTATGAATCCCGCACCGCCTGTTAGCACATATTTCATTTATGGTATCAATTTTGCGCTGACAATTAAGTAGTTCTACCATGGAATTGTATCATGTAATTGATTCCAGTATATTTTCCAGATTCCACGGCCCGCATCTTGTGTTACGTATGGTTACAACTCCCTTTTTCCTTAGCTGCTCGATTACGTGTACTGCAAACGGCAGAACGCCTGTGGCCCCAGGCGAGTTGTAGTTTAGTATGTGGATTGACTTTGCTCCGTGTTCTATTACCGCGTCAGGTACGAACTTGCCTGCGCTGTCAATTACCGATGCCCGCACTCCTGCAGTGCCCCTGGTGTGAAACTTGGACGGGTCCACCTTTGGGAGAAACTCCCTGACCCGGTTTATCATGACTGTTTTTGATACGGAGGAGAGAAACTCGCCTGATGCAAGAGAGAGAAACTGCGGGTCAAACAGCATCTTTGCCGCACCAGAAGAGAGCATCTCTACAATCTTTGATGGAAATTCCCTGATGTTTTCTGCAAAGTTGTATCCATACGGGCTAAAGACGGGGACTGCATTTGGCCCAACCTCGCACCGTCCGTCGTGCCGCACTATCCAGTGTGGGTCAAGAAATGGATACTCGGAATGCTTTGGCACCGAATATACCGACACTTGGGTCAGGTTGCTGTAGATTCTATCTGCCTGCCAGTACTCTCCCCTAAAGTGAATGTCCGTAAGGTCTTGTGCAACATCCATCTCATGTGCAATGTCAACTGACATCCCGCCTGCTGCGTTTATTACAAAGTCAGTCTCGATTGTTTCGCTGTTTGTTTTTATCTCCACCAGATCCTTTTTGTTCCGTATCTTTCCAGCCCTTGTGTTTAGAAGAAAACTTGTTCCGCCTTGCTTTGCGTCCTCCATCAGAGATGCCGTAAACCTGCCATAGTCTACCGATGCGTCCTTTGTACAAAAGATTGCGTTGTGGCACTTTACCTCGGGTTCTTGTCGTGATATCTCGGAGCTGTCAAGAAGTTTCAGCTCGTCTTTTTTTAATCCGTTCTGCTCCCCCCAGCACATGTATTTTTCAAGTCTCTTGGTTCCTTGTTCGTCAAGCGAGACCTCAAGTACGCCGTCCCTTTTGAACGGCAGCCCCTTTTGCTTTGCATAAAGCTCCCACATATCAAAGCCAAGCGCTGCGGCCCTTGCAAAGAGCCTCTTTTTTTGCGGGTCGTAGAGAAACGGCGCGTGAACCTTGCCCGTATTTCTTCTGCTTGTGTGATATGCCACCTCCGGTGCCTGCTCAAGGACCAGAATTTTTTTCTCTGTTGCCTGCGACAGGAAATATGCAAGAGAGGTGCCGAGAATCCCTGCGCCAATTATTGTAATGTCTGACTTCAATTACGATTGTAAAATACCGAGGCATACAATAGGTGTTTTGCTCAATCTTCTTGATGGTGCAATACGATTAGAAGATGTTTATGAGCCAAGCCTCTCATGGGCTTATGCAGTTTACTCCGTCGATCTTTGTAAAATCTTTATCAAAAGTTGCAATATTATCTATGCCGCGATACCGCATGATTGCAACAGTGGTACAATCCGTAAACCCAAGCCGGGTTCCTTTCTGACGTTGAAATATCTTCCATGCATCAAGAAACACATCTTCTTCTACCCTGATTGTTTGCATGGCTTTGAGTATGTAATTGCCTATCATTGCCGCCTTGTCTAGGCTTTTCATTTTGATCAGGGATACAGTGACTGTCTCGTTGAAAACATAATCGGTTATGTACAAAGTACCAAATTTCTTTTCTACAATATTTCGAATTACATGCATGGCTTTTGAATGGTTTACGTCTTTTTGGTTAAAATACGCCACCAGAAAGCTTGTGTCTAAAAGTATCATTGTGACCCGTACAGGATCTTGTCTATCTCTTTGCTTGTATTGCGGGCATCGCGACCCCAATCAAACGGTTTTACTTTGAGAAGAATTTTTGGATCTGCTTCTTGCTCGGCTTCTTTGACCCATTGTTTCATGGCATCTGTGAGGGCTTCACCCATCTTCATTTTTCTCTGGATTGCACGAACTCTGAAATTCCTCAATATTTTTTCATCGACATCCCTTACAGTGATGAGGTTCTTCTTCATATGTATTACATGTAATACAAAACTAATAAGCTTATCCTAGATCTAGAACGTGTTTAACATCAGATTTCTTGATAAATGCAAAAGTCTGGTCTTTAATTATGATTGTAAGATACCGAGGCATTGAACAAATGTTTTGATTTGTTTTTACCATGTACTGCGAGATACTGATTTTTGCTAGTGGTGTCGGTGATTCTTGTGCATACCGGTGGATGTGTTTGTATGATAGTGCGAGATTTGTAACATGACTTGGTCTAGCGCCTGCTTGTTCTGTTCAGGCGTCAGTATATGATTCTCATGGAAAAACCCTTGTCGGAACTGTTTGAACTGCGTGTTTTGCTGCAATACAAACGACCTGTATTGTTCTCTCAATGACCTGAAATCTTGAACGCACTGCTGCATTGCAGACTTGTTGTCTGATTCCTTTGCATCATCTCGGCACTCCTTTAGGGCATCATGAATCTTGTCTCTTTGTTCCTTTTCAAGCTCGTTTCTCTCATGCACATAGTCTGATATCTCGTGCCCAGTGTCTGTCTCGTTCGAGTCGTCAAAGATGATAGTCTTGTTTGAATATGCCCCGAAATCAAACTTGTTGTCTCTTTCCTGATTATTGTCTGCCTGATAGTTATTTCCTTGATTGTCATCTTCTGAAAAAGCAGGAATTAGTGTTATTGAGCACAACAACACTACCGCGGTAACTAGTCCGGCGCTTCGCATCCTTTTTTGAGTTTAGAGTTTTCAATAATTAAGAATCTGGAAGCAATACTTCGCAATCTTTAAATGAATTTGTACTTCGTTTGTAACGAAATCTTGTTTGGCAATCATGAATCCTTGAAGCACGAACACTTTTTTGACTTGTGGTTGAAACATCCTATCAATTTGTGGTCCTTGCAGCCGCAGATGACGCACTTTTTTTCCATGAGGGAAAACTCTTGTGACCTGGCTTAAAACTTGTGGTACATCCCTGAACATGACTGCGCAAAATTAATCTTGGTGTCTGTACAGTCACAGTACAGTTGAGAGCGCTACTTGCCATACCTGCAGTTCTTCTTGCAGTCTCTTTTAGCCACGCATATGGCGCGTTTGACTCTGATGGGAACTATTACTGCAATTCCGGCAACCTGCCGCTAGAGCAGACAATCTACAAGTCATCCATGGAAAAGATTGACAGCGATCTGAGCTCGTATCTCTCGCTTAATCCAAGCGCAACAGACAGGGAGCTTCACAGCTATTTGATATCAAGTCCTAGCGTGGCGCAGCCATATTCTGTGATGGAGCAGTCAAAGGCATGCCTCCAGTCAAACGGAGTCAACCCAGATGCGGTTGCAACACCAAGCTCGCTATTGCTTGAGGTCTTTGCCGCGCCAGAGTTTGGGGCCATGTCTGGGGTTGTTCTCGGGGTCGTGTTTTTTGCAGTGACGGTACAGTCAAGAATCAACAAGATGATGATTCCCGTTAGTTGAACACATACTTCCCCGGGCTTGCAAATGTTTCTTAATTTCAGTCACGAGTATAATGCAAGCCAAGTTCTTTTTCGACCTGTGAAAGAGGATATACTCTGCCTTTTTCTATATCAGCAAGAGATTTTCTAAGGTTTTTCATTGTTTTGGGATCAAGTTTGTCATTCGCGGCCATTTTCAGTCTCCTAACCATGCCATCATGTGCACCTTTAGTACATATCTTGATTTTCAATGTTTTCTCAGGGCTCATAATTTAAAGTTCTTTAAGAAATTCAGATTTTGATATTCCTGCTTGATCAAGAATTGATTTCAATGTGGGTTCTTTAACTGGATCATGTCGAGGAACAGTCACATACCGTCCATCTTGATGCATAAGATGAATGTGACTTCCTTTTTGTCCGTGTACATGGAACCCAAAGCTATCTAGTATTTTTATTATCTCTCGCCAAGAATGGTTTCTTAAGCTCATGGTTTTTTCAAGACGAGATTTCTATGACAATCTTCTTTTCCCTTCTTGCCTGCTTGTCAAGTGATTCTAACACAAGTTCTATTGCTTCTGCCATGTTTGTTTTTAGTTCAGAAAGTGTATTCCCTTCACTTATCGCTCCTGGTAGTTCAAGACACCTTCCAGAGTAACCCCCTTCCGGGGCCTCTTGTAGTACAACAGTAAATTTACGTTTTTCCACAAGAATTAGATTCACATTCTGCGTTATATGTCTAGTGTATTTTTCATCCAGTCTAGGCTGCTTTTGCCCATCCCCGCGCAACAAGCTTTGCCATGCCGTCTGCCGTTACACATGCAGGCCTTGAATCAAACTTGTTTAATGCCAGTTGATATCCGGACGGGCACTTGACGTCAGAGGGCGCAATTCCTGAAGATACCTGTTTTAGTGGCGATAATACTGGAGCAGGCGGTGGTACAGTGGTTGTAGCGGCACCTGCAGTATTTGTCATTGTACCGTTCATTTTTGTCATGTTGCTGGTTGCAGATTTGGTAGCCGTGACGTTTGCGGTCATGGAGACATTTTCGCTCATAGTGCCTGTTCCCGTCTTGGTTGCAGTTGCGTTGGCTGAAAGTGTTATCTGTGTTGCAATGGCTGGAGTTTTGGTGCTGTTTGTGCTTGAAGACGCCTGCGCGGTGGAGTTTGCTTTTGTAGAGTTCTGCCCTCCGGCTGTATACACCTCGCCTGGTGCACACTGGTGGTCACCGCAGATCTTGATGCATGGGTGGGACGCAGTGCAGGGCGTTCCCCACGTCTGGGCTGACGCAAATCCGTATCCCATGGTAGAGCCTGCAAGTATTATAGATACGATAACCGGGACCAGCCTCATAGCTCGGGTAGCACGGATGGGCAGATAAAGTTTGGGACTGTTTTCAAGTATGCATGCGTATGGCCACCATAGATACTTTAGATTCACAGTTTCTTGACTAGAATTTCTAGACATTACTGAGACATGACCTTTTCCGACAAGTAAATTACTGGATGCAAATGCTAGTAGAACTAGAGTATTCAAGCTGGCCTATGATCACGAAAAATTTGTTCAGTCTATTGTTTGTAAAGGTCGTCTTTTTTTTCTGAGCCTAGTGCTTCAAATAACCTATCGTGTTCTTTTACAAAATCTTCTACGAACTTTTCAAGATCCTCTTTTTTATCTAGGTTCATGACCTGATTACGTGTTTTCTAATATATAAGATTATTTTGTCAATGACTTGTCGGTTTATGTGATTTCGTTCTTCCTGAATGTCAAATAACAGCTTTCTCAGTTCCGGGTTTTCATTTTGCGGTATATTCAGGCGATAACCGTTTTGCAAGAGGAAAATGGTGCATGTCAAAATCGCAGTTCTCTTGTTTGCGCCGCTAAATGCCTGACACCATGCAAGCCCGCCAACAAGATAAGCAGCCTTTTCTATTAATGCTTGTTCAAACGAGAGTTCATTTGCAGAGTTTTTTACCATGGTTAGAACCTCATCAATTCTAGACGCACCCATGTCTACAAATTCAGACTTGTGTGGATGTCTCTGATTCCACATTTTGATTATCTTCTGATTTATTATGATTATCTTCTTTCTGTCAACATAAAGAATTTTGTTCAATGAGTATTATGAAATCATGACTTGATATTAAGTGAGGGTAATTGTAAACTATAGTATATCAAACATTCAAAAATTTGCGATGAACTAGGCTTCGTTTTATAATATCATTTTGATACAGATACGCAGGGTATTCTCAAGGTTCTATTTTTCTACTGCCTCTTTTACAAGCTTCTTGTACAGATTATCGTCCAAGTTTACAGTTGTTTTCATGGTACGCCACTTGTTATTTGGCTGTTTAAATATTTGAAGATTAATCTGTAGGATTGGATCTGGCAGTAAAAAAACAAGAAATCAAGATCTGCACCAAGACACATCCGGGATAAAATAGTGTTTGACAGTCTTTTGGATATCATTTTTGCAGAGCAGATCTTGTGCGTTTACGGTACTCTGTATTGCTATCTTCTCTGCACTGTCTTTGGGTCAAGCACTATAACCTTTCTTCCGATAGAATAGTCCCTTCCACACTTGGGACATACAAAGTTGTTCCATCCCACCTGATGAAGCAGTACCTCCTCGTCTGAGTGGTTTGCACATGTCAGTTTTTGTTCCATTAAAATCATGCCTGAGATCTTTGCTTAAAAGAGTCGCGTAGCTTTTCTACTATTGGTACTGTACATTATGTTAAGATGTACCGTGTAGGTCTTTGTTACATACATATGCGTTGCAAATGGAATTTATTCTATTATCAATATTATAGAAATCTCAAATGTTTTTGTAGGCAAGAAGATTTGATTTTTTAATTCTGTATATGATAAAGGTTCCAACCGAGCCTGCCAGAAATCCTAGTCCCACAAAGAACGGATCGCCAAAGTTCCACTGTCCTATTGGAGGCAGAAGGTCCAAGTCATAGTACAGGCAGAGAAAACCAATAAAACAAAATGTTGCCTAGGCAATCAAGATTATTCTATTGTACAAGGTTTGTTTAGATAGTGGAACTTGTTGTGTTACCTGTAGTTTAGCTCGTGATTTTGTAAAAGTCTTTACATGATATGAGATTACCAATGTGCTTATTGCCATTACAATTGAGACAAATAGTTTGGGTAAATACGACAGAACTCCTGTCGGCACTGTCAGAAATATATCTGAATACATAAAGTAGGCGCTAAGAACCGCACATATTACTGCCATGACAGACGCAGTTGTTTTGATAAGCGATCTGTTTCTCTGTATGTTTGTAAGGTAAATGTCTTCATATGAGACATACCCGTTGCCTGCATAATCAAACGACTGTAACGCTGATACTATGATATCAACACATTGGCCTGGACTTGATGTTTCGGTATCAAGTACAATGTCTGTATTTTTTGGCTCTTCAAACGGTATGTCAAATGGTACAAAGTTTGTTATCTTGCCTTCTCGCGCTTGCTTGTATAACCCCTTTGGGTCGCGCTTTTCACATTCTTTGATAGATGCTTTGACATGCACTAGAAGCAGCGGCATCTCTTGTCTTGCTTTTTCTCGCATTCTTTTGTGTGATATTGTTTAAAATCTTGCGGTTCCTTGTTCGTTGGTATTTGGTGCAGTAAATCTTATCTTGTCAGACTTAGACCTT
>JAGWFW010000051.1 GCA_028867735.1 Nitrososphaerota archaeon | reverse complement strand
GTTTGGCTATGCCACAAATGAGACTGCAGAGTTTATGCCAATGCCGATACTTCTTGCTCACAGGCTAACCCAAAAACTTGCAGAAGCAAGAAAGAAGGGGGAGCTTCCCTGGGCAAGACCTGACGGCAAGTCTCAGGTTACAGTAGAGTACGAGGACGGAAAACCAAAAAGAATTGAAACAATCGTAGTGTCAACACAGCATTCGCCTGATGTTACAAACGAGCAGATAAAAAAAGAGATTATCGAAAAGGTTGTCAAGCCAGTCTGCGGCAATTTATGGAATGACAAGATCAAGATTCACGTAAACCCAACCGGCCGATTTGTGATTGGAGGACCGCCAGGCGATGCAGGCCTTACAGGAAGAAAGATAATTGTCGACACGTATGGCGGCATGGGAAGGCATGGCGGAGGAGCATTCTCAGGAAAGGACCCGTCAAAGGTTGACAGGTCTGCCTGCTACATGTGCAGGTACATTGCAAAAAATATTGTGGCGGCAGGTCTTGCCGAGCGCTGCGAGGTCCAGGTAGCATACGCGATAGGAGTGGCACAGCCAGTCTCGTTAATGGTGAGCACTTTTGGCACAAGCAAGATTCCAGAGGAGCAGATTGAAAATCTTGTCAGAAAACACTTTGACATGAGGCCGGCTGCAATCATATCGCAGCTGAAATTAAAGAGTCCAATTTACAGAAAGACTGCCGCTTATGGACACTTTGGCAGGGCCGAAACAGAGTTTAGCTGGGAAAACACCGACAAGGCAGAGACACTACGAAAGGCTGCAGGCCTTTAACATTTCCCGGTATCCCGTAAACGTCATTTTTGAAATATTTGCCAGTCTTCTGTGACTTCCAACATAGTCTCCAACCAAGATGCTAAGATCGTCCACCCCAAACTGAGAGTCTCTTGATACAAGTGCCTCATGATACGCCTGTTCAAACTCGACATGCTTGATCTTGGCTTTTCCCACAAGGTCCCTTACGAATCTGTTGTATGTCACAGTCTGGGGACCAACAAGGTCAATTGTCTTTCTTGAGAATTGTTTTTCGTGTATTGACTTTGCCACAACCTGGGCCACGTCATGCACAAGTACTGGCTGCAGTCGGTATTTTCCAGAGCCTGGAATTACAACAGAGCCCGCGACAATCTGACCTGAAAGCATGCTCGAGAGCGGATCCCCCTTTCCCATGATATACGATGGTCGAAATATTGTATAGTCAAGTCCTGATCGAATGATTTCCTGCTCTGCCTTGAACTTTGAGATAAAGTATCCCAGTGTAGACTTTATGTCAACGCCAAGCCCGCTCAGGTATACTATTTTTCTAATGCCTGCCCTCTTGCAAAGCGAGATTGCGTTTCTTGTCAGACCAACGTTTACTGTTTCATAGTCATGTTCTGCAGTCTGTCTTCCCGTTCCAATAAAATGCAGAAAAGCTAACGACCCTCTTAGCTGACTTGGAAGATTTTTTTCCGAGAGGTCTTTTGATATTACTGTCTTTCCAAAGTTGACCCGATTTTTTCTAACCAATACAATAGGCCGGTATCCAATTTCTGCAAGAAATCTGCCGACATTTCTCCCCACAAATCCACTGGCGCCCGAGATGGCTATTTTGTTCACAAACAAGCCACAGATCTTCCGACAAATTAATTTTGATGTTGCTCCAATGTTATTTACTTGGATACGTCCGACTGCTACCAAATTCTAGGCGTGCAAAAGGGAGCATCCCAGAAGGAGATAAAGAGCGCATACAGGCAACTCTCGCTAAAGTACCATCCAGACAGAAACAAGAACTATACAGATGGAGAAAAATTCAAACAAATTACAGAGGCATACCAGGTTTTGCGGCGCGTGGAGAAGTCAAAGGCCAAGGCATCTGAGACAGATGTTTCCTCCAATTATACACAGTTTTGGAAAAAGTACGAAGGCAGTAAGATGAACGATGATTTCAATTTCGGCCCCAACTTTGCAGGCTACAAGAATCCGTTTGGGGCAAGTACGCAGGAAAACTATGATCACTTTAGGGAAAAAGAATCTTCCTTTAAGAGCACCCACCTGATACTTTACGGCGGTCTCAGTCTCATTGCCCTGTGGATAATACTTGAAAACATTCTCAAGTGACCACATAGGATTAATACGCAAGAAAATAATCCCACACATGGAACCCGAGTCCAAGCCAAAAGGAAAGATGAGGACAGGTTACACCACAGGAACTTGTGCAACAGCAGGGGCAAAGGCAGGAGTGCTTGCCATTTTGAATCAAGAAAAGATAAGTTTCATAGACGTCACACTGCCAAAAAAATCCAAGATACAGATAAGGATCGGAGGATGCAGGTTTGATAAAGACTCTGCAAGTTGTTTTGTCGTAAAGGACGGAGGGGACGACCCAGACGTAACGCATGGTGCAGA
Source organism: Nitrososphaerota archaeon (assembly GCA_028867735.1). Lineage (GTDB taxonomy): Archaea > Thermoproteota > Nitrososphaeria > Nitrososphaerales > Nitrosopumilaceae > Nitrosotalea. The sequence goes on along the minus strand of JAGWFW010000051.1, from coordinate 6,313 downwards.
GATACACACCAGCGTATCAATAACAGACAACGCGGGCAAGATAGAGATAGACGGCGGTGAGGGGGTGGGCAGGGTGACAAAGCCAGGGCTTGGTCTGGAGGTAGGCTCGGCTGCAATCAATCCAACCCCAAAAAAAATGATAACCGAGAACATTTTAGAAATTGCACAAGACATACTCGAAAAAAATGGAATCAAGGTGCTCGTCTCTGTTCCAAAAGGAAGAGATCTTGCTCCAAAGACCGACAATCCAAGACTTGGCATCCTTGGAGGAATATCAATTCTTGGGACAAGTGGAATCGTAATGCCGTATTCCACTGCATCGTTTGCAGCATCAATCAGGCAAAGCATCGATGTCACGATTGCCATGGGAAATGACACAGTTGTGTTGACTACTGGTGGCAGAAGCGAAGATTTTGCAAGAAAGATAATAGATTTGCCCGACCATTGCTTTGTCCAGATGGGGGATTTTTCAGGATATACCGTCCAGCAGTGCGCAAAAAAGGGCATAAGAAAGGCGCATGTTGCAGGTTTTATCGGCAAGCTGACCAAGATTGGGATGGGGGTGAAGCAAACCCATGTCAAGGGCTCCAAGGTGGACATGGAGTTTCTTGCAGAGATTGCACAGAGATGCAACATGCCAGACGATACTATTTCAGAGATAAGAAAAGCAAACACTGCAAGACATGTCTACGAGATAGTCTCAGGCAAGAAAGTAGGAAGCGGCTACTTTGACCTTGTCTGCTCCAAGGTCTATGACCAGATAAGGAAACATTCCGAGGAAAAGTTTGACATTGATGTAATCATGTTTGATTTTGACGGCAGCACGATAGGCCGGTTTCCCAAACAGTAACAGATATGTTCACTTGCAAAAAAGAAAGTTTGTGGATAGCGTAGCGATAATTGCAATTACTAAAAATGGAATAGAGATTGCCAAAAATTTAACGGCCAAGTTCTCAGGATGGCAAGTATTTGCCCCTTCCAAGTTCTCAAACGGAGACTCGAAGATAAACTGGTTTGAAGATTCCACCACTGCAAAGGTGGGTGAGCTATTCAAAAATTATGAAGCTCTTGTCTGCATATTTTCTCTTGGTGCGGTGATACGGCTGGTGGCTCCGCATATGAAGGACAAAAAAACCGACCCGGCAGTAATTGTAATTGATGATACTGGCAGGTTTGCGATAAGTACGCTTTCAGGCCACCTAGGAGGGGCAAACAGGCTAGCAGAAGACATCTCGGGTGTAATCGGTGCAACACCCGTCATTACAACAGCTGCAGACGTAAACAAAACCATTGCAGTAGATCTGGTAGGAAGAGAGTTTGGGTGGCAGATAGATGATGGCTCTCCTGTTACCAAGGTTAGCGCATTCATGGTAAACGAGGAAAAAATTGGAGTCTTTCAGGATGCGGGCGAGAAAGACTGGTGGCTCCCAAAAAAAGAGCTTCCAAAAAATGTTCACGTATACTCTAGCATGAATGAGATGACAAGGTCAGACTGCAAGGGATTTTTGATAATCTCAGACAAGATAATACAGGACAGCCAGATATTAGAGCGTGCAGTCGTATACAGACCAAAGACACTGGTTGTCGGTGTGGGGCTTCACTGGGACACTGGCCGGGATACTATAAGGGAGGGCCTAGAGTTTTCCCTCTCAAAGTTTAAGCTCAGCCCCAAGTCAGTTGCCAGATTTTCATCAATCAAAAAGGAGGCCCAAGTTGCTGGCTTGCGCGAGCTTGCAGAGAGCATGAATGTACCGGTAGACTATTACGAGAAACAAGAGCTTGCAGGAATTACCATTCCAAACCCCTCAGAGGTTGTCCAGACTTTTGAGGGGACTCCAAGTGTCTCCGAGGCCTCTGCAATAAAGAGCTCGGGAGGAATGTTAATAGTTGAAAAACAGAAATTCCCCCCCAATCTTACCATTGCAATTGCGAGGATTGTAAAATGAGACGCGGACTATTGCTGATAGACAGGGGCAGCCGAGAGGATGATGTCAAGCACGAGCTTCAACACATCTGCGAGAAGGTGAAACAAAAGGGAGGATACCACATGACAAACTATTGCTTTCTTGAGGTGATTCCACCGTACATCGAAGAGGGAATCACCAAATGTCTTTCGTCAGAGATTGACGAGCTTACAATTGTACCATACTTCTTGTATCCTGGAAGAAAAGTCAAAATGGCAGTTGATACCGCAACCAAGTTCCAGTCAAGTTCCAAGACAAAGATCTCAATATCAAGACCAATGAATATGCACAAGTCCCTCATAACTCTTGTAGACGAAAAAATACAAAAGATACTTGACGCAAGAAAACCCAGTGTACGAAAGAAAAGCGTGGACGTGCTGGTCATAGGGCACGGCAGCAAGGACCCAGAGGCAAGAACGGCTCTAAAGTATGTTGCAGATGGGCTTGGCAATACATACAGAAATGTCAACTATTGCTTTTTGGAGATAGAAGAGCCCAACATAAAACAGGGAATAGAGACATGTCGAAAGAACAATCCGGAGTGCCTTGTTGTAGTACCATATTTCCTGCACAAGGGCGCACATGTCAAGCGCGACATTTACGAGGACCTCAATCCAGCACTTGCAGCAGCCAATATCAAGCAGGTATTTCTTTCAGAACATCTTGGAACAGACGAGAAGATGGTTGATTTAGTGCTTGAGAGGGCAATGGAGGTAGAGAAATGATTACGCAAAAGGGCCAGTCAATCGAGGACAAGAGCATGGAAATAATAGAACAAGAGCTCGGACCGCACCCATACAGCCAAGACGAATGGACCATAGTCAAGCGCGTTATACACTCTACGGCAGATTTTGATTTTGCAAAATCAAACAAGATAATTTTTCACAAGCAGGCAATAGAGAGTGGAATCAATGCCCTCAAAAACGGGTGCAACATAGTTGTTGATGTCAATGGTGTTGCAGGCCTGCTAAACAAGGATAACTTGGGCAGGTTTGGCAACAAGACAATTTGTAGCATCTCAGATCCGCAGGTTGTAGAGGAGGCAAAGAGACTAAACAAGACCAGAGCTCAGACCGCAATGCGTCTTGGCACAAAAGAGGTCGATGGAGGAGTTGTCGCAATAGGAAATGCTCCGACTGCATTGCAGGAGATAATACAGATGTCAAAGGAAGGAATAGTAAAACCTGCACTAGTCATTGGAATACCGGTAGGCTTTGTTTGTGCTGCAGAATCAAAAGAAGAACTTGCTGCAAGCAAGATTTCTTACATTACAAACATTGGACGCAAAGGGGGAAGCCCCTGTGCAGCTGCAATATTAAATGCACTCTATATCATTCTAAAACAAAGATTACCTTCTTGACATACTGATGCAATTCTCAACAAAGGTCTTTGCAACATTTGGCAGGGCAAAGTGCATGTGCATGTATGATGCAAGAGCGTTGTATTGTAATATGCCGTCTCTTTTTTTGTCAATTCCAATTCCAATATCCATCTCATATGCAAATGTAGAGTCTTTTGATATTGATTCAAGTTCTGAAAAATGAAACTCGTGTCCACGAAGAATGGAATTGCCTTTTGATAATACACATGGTCTTGATACGGTTGCCTTGGTATAGTTCAGCTTTAGTCTTTTCTGCATCGCAGTGTCTGCCTCATACAGCCCAGTCATCTTGAATTTCTTTTTTCCATACCTAATTGATCTTGTGAGATACATCAGGCCCCCGCACTCTGCGTATATTGGCATGCCGTCTTCTGCCTTTTCCTTTACCTCCTTTTTCATAGAACCGTTCCTTTCCAGTGCATCGCCCTTGACTTCTGGAAATCCCCCCCCAATGTAGATTCCATCGCATGGCGGTATTTTCTTGTCATGAACGGGGCTGAAAAACTCAAGCGATGCGCCTGCTCTGCGCAACGAGTCGAGGTTTTCACGATAGTAAAAATTGAATGACTCGTCTAGTGCTACGGCGATCTTTGTCCTCTGTCTTGTATTGCCCTCCTGCGATATTTTTGGCAAACTGGTAGCCTTGTCGCCAATCTCAATAATTTTTTCAATGTCAATATAGTCAGAATATGATTTTGCAACGGAGCGTATTTTTTTCGCAAGTGATTTTATCTCGTTTACAGGAATCAACCCGAGATGTCTTGATTCCAAGTTGAGATCTGCATCGCGCGGAATTGCGCCAACTATTGGAATTCCAAGTTTTGATAGCGCCTGCCTGCAAAGATCCTCGTGTTTTTTGCTTCCCAGCTTGTTTAGGATCAATCCGGAGATTCTCGAGTTTTTATGAAACCTTACAAAGCCCAGTGCGGTTGCGGCAATAGAGCGCGCGGCCTTGCTTGCGTCAAGTGCCAAGATGACAGGGGCTTTGACAATGTTTGACACATGGTGCGTGCTTGCAAAGTTAGAACCACCGGCAAATCCGTCATAGTGTCCCATGACGCCTTCTATAATTGACATGTCACTGCATGAATTCTGAACAAAGTCCTTGAGGACACCGCGTGTTCCCATGAGCCATGCGTCAAGATTGCGGGCAGGCCTTGTTGCAACTGCAGAGAGATATGTTGGGTCTATAAAATCAGGTCCAACCTTGAATGGCTGCACCGAATATCCATGTTTTTTTATACCGTGTATGATTGCTGCAGTGATTGATGTCTTTCCAACGCCGCTGCTTGTGCCAGAAAGCACTATTCTTGGTATCTTCAAATTTTATCTCCAGATTATATCATTTCTACTGCCGGTATTCAATTTTCTTTCTGCTGCACGGCATTGTCTTTTATCAACCCAAAGAGTTGCCGTATTGCAAGTTTTGGGTGGCTTGCTGCAAGCTTTATCATGTTTGCAAGCCCAAACTCTGCCTTGACAAAATCCAAAAATTCCTCTGCAGAAAGATCGTCAATTATCTCAATCTCCTTATCCCACTCCTCGTCGCTTAGGCCAAGCCACCTGTACTGCACCTTTATCGCAGATGCAATCTTTGAGCCAATTGCCTTTCTCATCGAGTCCTCGTATGGCTTGAGGGATTTTCTTGACGTGTCTCCAGAGTTGACTGCATTTGCAGCCACCTCACCTGCCTTTCTGCCAAATTCTATTGCATATCTTATTCCCTCAAGCACAAGCGGGTTTGCCTGGCCTGCAGAATCCCCCACCAGTACAAGGTTGTCGTCAATGGTGGAAGGCCTTAGACCCTCATTTGGAATAAGCCCGTAATGAAACTCGACTGGCACTATCCTGCCAAGCTCGTCTAGTGGTTTTGGCCTTTTTTCAAGCAACTCCAAGAGCTTTTGCGTGGCATCGGCCTGCGATTCTGGCTTGCCTATACCAACACCAATTCTAACCTTGTTTCCCCCAAGCGGAAAGACCCAGGCATACCCAGCGGGAGAATATTTCTGGCCAACCATCAGATACCATGTCTGAGGGTCTATCTTTTCCACATAGGCCTCGTATTCAGCTCCTGCCCCAAATCTCTTCCACTGTGATGCAAGTCCCCTTGCCTTTCCTACCACTGAATAAAATCCGCTTGCATCTATGACAACTTTGGAATGAAATGTTAGATCTTCTTTCAGAGAGGTTGCCTTTACTCCAGCTAATTTTCCGTCTCGGGTGACAACGTCAGTAACACTTGTTCTCAGGAATATCTCTGCGCCAGCGCCTGCCGCCTCATAGGCAAGAAACTGGTATGTCTTTCGAACATCAAGCACTGCCACCTCTGGCTCTATGCTTTTTTTCAATATCACATTACTTGGAGAGTAAAACGCATAATTTTTTACGGGATTGTAATATTCCGGAGGAATTCCAAAAGACCTTGCCTCCTTTATCCACGTGACTCCACTTGTCCTTACGCTTTGCCCTATTGCCTCGTCTCTTTCAAGTATGGCTACCTTGGCCCCCTTTTTTGCCGCACTCCATCCGGCAGAAAGTCCGGCAGGACCGCCTCCCACTATGACAATGTCATAATCATAATTTTTTGTCATTTGCAGTCTATTGGGTCTTGGTTTAGCATAATAATCCTTTTTTCATCGTATCACAAACCATTTCAAAGCGTCAGATTTTTACTGGTCGCAGTAAACCAATCCTTTATGGAAAAGGATGGGCTGGTCATCATATACACAGGCAAGGGAAAGGGAAAGACAACAGCAGCTCTTGGGATGGCACTTCGCGCATTGGGTTATGATTACAAAGTTTGTATGATCCAATTCATCAAGGGCTCGTGGCACTACGGAGAGATGACCTCATCGAAGAGACTGGAACCAGAGTTTGAGCTCACTGCAGTAGGCAAGGGATTTGTTGGCATAATGGATGACAAGAGCCCTATCGAGGAACACAAAAAAATTGCAGAAGAAGCACTTGT
>JAGWFW010000050.1 GCA_028867735.1 Nitrososphaerota archaeon | reverse complement strand
GGACAATCTGGTATGCACAAACATCACTTTATCAGGATGCTTTTAACAGATCCACGACATTTTGGTCATGATTCTACTCACCCGCCACATCCAAACCTAGTAAGGAAATGGGCAAGTGTAAGAGATCTAGATGATATCTATGCAAAACATGGAAAACAAGAAGGCGGAAAGAAGGTAATAGATCTCTCAGAACTTGGCTATGACAAGTTGTTAGGAGGAGGACAAACAAAGAATGCTTACCTTGTAAAAGTAGAGCGATTCTCTGCTTCTGCAGAAGAAAAAGTCAAGAAATCTGGTGGCGAGGTGCTCGCAGAAGCATGAGCGAAGAAGAGACATCAAAGGGTTTTCTTAGGACAATAATTTCAAAGGCAGAGACCTATATTCCGCAGGTACCCAAGCCCAAGAAAAAGATCCCACTGCATATGAGGCTGATCTGGTGTGGTGTGGCTCTTTTCATCTATATGATAATGGGGCAGACACCACTGTACGGCGCATCAACTCCGGCATTTGATTTTCTTGCTTTTGCCAGAGTAATTTTTGCATCTCAACAGGGTACACTTGTGGAACTTGGTATAGGACCAATAGTAACGGCTGGACTCTTGATGCAGCTCTTGAAAGGTTCGGAAATATTCCACTTGGACTTTAAAAAACCAGAAGACAGGGAGCTCTATCAAACAGCAACGAAAATTGTAACGTACATTGTAATCATTGCCGAATCTTCACTGTATGGTATGGCCGTGTACGGCCCAAGACTTCCAAATCACGAAGCTGCCATTATTCTGATTGGACAACTTGTAGGTGCATCGATAATCATCATGTTGCTCGATGAACTGGTTCAGAAGGGATGGGGAATCGGAAGCGGAATTAGCTTGTTCATTGCAGCAGGTGTGGCTCAGCAGGTTGTCTGGGCTCTAATTAGTCCAATTCCAGCAGGTGACGGAGGCCCGGTAGGAGTTATTGCAAATATCATCTCAGCATTCCTGCATCATGACTTTAGTAATCTGCTGTTTAGGGCCAACCAAATACCTAGTATATTTGGCCTAGCAGTTACGGCCGGTGTATTGCTGATTCTTGTGTATACTCAGGGAATCAAAGTCGAAATTCCTATTGTATCCACAAAATACAGAGGATTTTCCGCAGTATATCCGATCAAACTGATGTATGTATCAAACATACCTGTCATCTTGGCATCTGCACTTACCGCTAACGCTGTGTTTATTGGCCAGATAATGTGGGCCAACTTTAATCCAAGAAACTCAAACCAAATTTTGAATTTCTTGGGCATGTTTGATCCAACCTCGCCTTCCACTCCGACTGGAGGTATACTCTACTATGTTACGGCCCCGCGTGGTCTTGACATTGTTGCACTGGATCCCGGTCGTGCCGTAGCATACATCTTATTCATGGTAGGAATTGTTGTTCTCTTTGGAAGACTCTGGATTGAGCTTGGAGGCTTATCTGCAAAAAGTGCAGCAAAGAACCTGCTTGACGCAGAAGTCCAGATACCTGGCTTTAGACGTTCTAATCAACCAGTAGAAAATCTCTTGCAAAAGTATATTCCATCCGTTACGATAATTGGTTCTATCATTCTTGGACTATTAGCTGGATGTTCAGATGTGTTGGGAACCTTTGGCTCAGGGACAGGTATGCTGCTTACAGTCGACATCTTGATTAACTATTACAACTTGCTAGTAAGAGAAAGAGTAGAAGAAGTGATGCCTACCTTGGGTGCTCTACTTGGCAGAAAGTAAGAGGGTTATAATTGTCGGAATACCCGGCGTTGGAAAAACCACCATTGTTTCCAAAGTTGTTGATATACTAAAAGAAAAAAATATCAGCGTCAGCGTATCAATATTTGGCACCGTGATGTTTGACGAAGCAAAAAAGACCAAGGGGATACAAAGCAGGGACGATCTTCGCAGATTGACAGTAAAGGAGCAAAAAGATCTACAATCAATGGCAGCAAAGAAGATTGCTTCGATAACAGATGAGGCTGTGATTGTGGATACTCACGCGTTTATCTCTACAAAGGAGGGATTCTATCCCGGCTTGCCTCATAACGTCTTGGAAATTTTAATGCCTGATAGCTTTATCATGATCACTGCTAGGCCAGAGGAAATTTACAACCGAAGAATGAAAGACACTACAAGAAATCGTGACATTGTATCAATCGATGCCATCAAGAAAGAACTTGATGTTACAAGCGCGATGTTATCGACCTGCTCAATACTGTGTGGCTCACCAATAAAGATGGTTCTCAACACTGAAGGCAAAATTGACGATGCGGCAAAAGGAATTGTAAGTGCAATGGGGTTTAACAATGGAACAAATCATGTCCTCTGACTTGACATCTGTTTCCTTTAGAGGCATAACCACACAACTTACCAAGATCATAATGGATGCAAACTAAATTGTTCAGATCAGTAATAATATCAGGTCCTCCAGCCATTGGAAAGACTACTATTGCAAAAGGTCTTGCAAAGGAATTCGGCCTGAAATATCTTAGCGGAGGGGACGTACTCAAAGACATGGCAAAAGAAGAGGGATTTGAAACCAAGCGAGATGATTTTTGGGATACTGAGGCAGGAATGAAGTTTCTAAACATGAGGAAAGGAAATCCAGAGTTTGACAAGATAGTTGACGAGAAGCTAAAGAAGATGTTTGTAACTGAAGACGTAGTGATGACAAGCTATACGCTTCCATGGTTAGTCAAGGACGGAATCAAGATATGGCTTGCAGGGTCACAAGAAATTAGTGCAAAAAGAATGACTACGAGAGACAATATATCATATGGCGATGCTTCTGGAATTGTGAAAAAAAGATACGAAGAGAATAAAATGATATACAAGAAACTGTATGGATTTAATTTCGGAGACGATTTGTCCGTGTTTGACGAGATAATAAATACCGACGGACTAGGTCCAGAACAAGTTCTCGAACTTGCAAAAAAGGCAGTGAAAAATCATTATGGGACTCAAGCAACTAGAAAATCTTAGAGTCATAGATCAAGACATACCAAACGATTCGTATGGTACTCACTATGACAAGAGATCAATAGAACAGTTGCTTGATTATGGTTTCATATTGCTTGACAAACCCAATGGACCAACAAGCCATGAAACTGTCGCGTGGGTAAAGAAAATACTCGGTATTCAAAAGGCAGGACATAGCGGCACGCTTGATCCTCAGGTATCGGGAGTTCTGCCAATTGGTTTTGGCGAGGCAACAAAGGCATTGATAGTTCTTCTGCTCGGACCAAAGGAATATCACGCTCTGGGAAGGCTGCACTCCTTGCCTCCTCAAGAAAAACTAGACGAGGTGTTAAAGCTACTAACCGGAAAGATCTACCAAAAACCACCACAACGATCAGCAGTGTCAAGACAGACCAGAGTAAGAACCGTTTATGAAATTGAAGTCGTAGAACAAAAGGAGAGGCTTTTGCTCTCGCGCATTTTATGCGAGGCTGGAACGTACATTCGAAAGATTTTCTATGACATGGGGGAGATTCTGGGGCCCGGGGCTACAATGATAGAACTTAGGAGGACAAGAGTGGGGCAGTTCAACGAGGATTCTAACCTTGTGAAGATGCACGATCTTGTGGACGCATATGCGCTGTGGAAAGAAAAGAAAGATGAATCAAAACTGCGAAGAATACTCATGCCAATCGAATACTGCCTAAGTGAGATAAAATCTGTAATCATACGAGATTCTGCAGTAGATGCTCTCTGTCATGGCGCACAACTTGCCATACCTGGAATTCTGGAAATCTCAAACGGACTCAAAAAAGGTGATCTGGTTGGCGTATATACGTTGAAAGGGGAAATTGTGGCCCTTGCAGAGGCCATAATGTCAGAAGATGAGATAGTTGAAAACACCAAGGGATTTGCTTTTCAGATAAAAAGAATCATCATGGCACCTAACACCTATCCTAAGAACTGGCGCTCAAGGGCCGTAGTTAACAATTAAAAAGGAATCAAATTCACCTTTTGAAAGTTGATCCCAAAAGGGGCTACCATTTGTTTTGTTATGGGAGTAATAGGCGCCGGCGCGATCGGGGCCTTTTTGTTCCAAATTGCAAGCCAGGCACCGACACTGGTCTACCAAGATGGGCCGTCGCTTTCAATCATACCAGAAAAAATAAACTATCACATGGGAGAACCAGTTCGCATAAGGATAATCAATTCGGGAACCACTCCCCTGACATTTTCTGATTCTTCATTTGGGCTAAAGATCCGGGGCCTAGACGGTACAATAATCTACTCACCAGTATCTGTGCAGACAGAATCTACGTTGTCATCGCATGAAGAAAAACTGTTTGTCTGGAACCAGACAAGAACCGGGGGAGGAAAAGTCTTTGAAGGACGATACAAAATTGAGTCCAGCACATCGCCTGATGCAGGCAATGTGTTGAAAAAATCAGTCACAATAAACATCTTCCAATGAGTTTTGAAATTGCACGGGAGACATTAATTAACGTAATATATGGTCGATTTTTACAACGAGATTGACGTGGCGAATTAATGCCGGGGTCGCCTAGCCTGGTAGGGCGCGCGCCTGGAAATGTAAACCATAAAGCGCGTACTCGCAAGGGTTCGAGAGTTCAAATCTCTCTCCCGGCGCCTAATATCATTATGCAATCTCACAATGAACGAATTTTGCACCTTATATGCAATGGTTGATAGCAAGGTATGGAAGTACTTGATATCCATCATTCAAGGGAAAGGGTAGAATGGACCAGAATCGCCATTCAGAAAAGATTCTCGGCCGTAAACTCGAAGGTAGCCGCCAACTTTCTTGACAGGCTTCGACTTGAAAACAAATCATGGGGGCGGATTGAAAACTATGGCAGCTCTGTAATTCGAATACTTGCAATCCGAGATGACAAGAAAATTTCCAACTGGACTAGAAGGGATATCGAATCAATACATATTGCCATAGCTAATGCTTCATGGGCAAACTCTACAAAGAAAGACACACTAACAGCACTCAAAAGATTATACCACTTTGCTAGACACGGAGAGATTGCAGACAAGGCAAGGGACAAGGATTATGATCTAAACGTAGCATGGATCACGCCAAGCCATTTTCGTGACAGATATGAAAAGATCCAATCAAAGGATTTGTTAACCGATGAAGAGCTTGAAAATTTATTCAAAGCTGTAAAGGAAGTAAGCAAGGGAAGATATGTCAAGCGAAACCTGGCATCACTCGTGACGCTCTTTGAAGGCTCATACAGGCCAGGCGAACTTCTCAACATGAGAATTGGGGGACTGGAGTTTGAAGATGACTTTGTCAGGGTTCACACTACAGGCAAGACAGGACCAAAGACACTTGCACTTGTGACAAGCTTTATACCTATTAAGGAATGGCTTGCAGAGCATCCTCACGGGGACGACCCTGAGGCCTTTCTATGGTACCATGATAACAAGCAAGTGATGACATACCATATGCTGTTCTATCTTGTAAAGAGGTCATCCCAAGTTGCAGGAATCAAAAAACGTGTGTGGGCATATCTCTTTAGACATACATCGCTTACGTTATATTCAAAGAAGCTTGGCAACCTAGTCAAGCTTTACGGCAACTGGTCAAAGGGCTCAAACATGCTCTCAAGGTACGAGCACCTTGCCTCGTCTGACCAAGAGGACGCTATACTGAAGCTTCATGGCATAAAGAAACAAGATGACTCTAAATCAATACTGTTCTCCAAAGTATGCCCTTCCTGTAAGGAGAAAAACTCTTCAGACAAGTCACACTGTGCAAAATGTGGATTCGCGCTTTCAAAGAGGCTTGTGCAAGAACTTGAGGCTAGCAAGAAAGGTCATGCAAGGAAGAAAGCACAATACGAGAGGGAGATATCTTCACTGCAAGGACAGATCTCAGAGATTAAAGCGATACTGGCAGGACTGGTACAGAAATAAACTCTATAATCTTTTTACAATCTTTTCAAGTATTGCAATTCTTTTCTGTGCTTCTTCCAGCTTTTCCTGTATCTTTATCAAGAGTTCTTTTTGCACTTCTATGGTTTCAGCCATGCAATATGTTCAAAATTTTGTTTTTAAGGCAGATCCAAACCTTGAAACTTGCAAATTCCAGAAAAGGAGGTATAAAGTTTCTGATCGACTGACCATATCATACCGCAAAGCTTGCAATCAACCAAAAAAGTTGTGTGACTAGTCGCCTATTACACCCTGTTGCAGTATATCGAGTATGTCAGGGCAACAAACAATATCATGTCACAGTATAACATGCTTCTTACCGTAAGGCAGATCTTTTACAGACTCGTATCAAGCGGATTCATCCAGAATACGATAAACAGCTACAAGCTCTTTGACAGGATGATAACAAGGGGAAGGGAGAAGGGTGATATCGATGCAAGACGCATAGTGGATCGAGCAAGACAGATAATAGGTGGCGATTACGGTTATGCATCGGTACAGGATTTTGTCAGGTCCAAAATATCAGAACTTGAAGATACCGAACGATACACAAGAAGAGTTTGGGACTGCCAGCCGCAGTACGTCGAGGTATGGGTGGAAAAGGACGCACTTGCCACCCTGTTTTCTACCATTGCCGACGGATACAGGGTGGTGACATATCCCAGCAGGGGCTACTCTTCTTATACCAAGGTATACGAGGCAATCAACAAGAGGTTCTCCATGTATGAAGACAGGCCTATCACGATACTTCACTTTGCAGACCACGATCCTTCAGGCCTGAACATGACAGATGATATACAGTCACGGCTTTACCGGTATGGCTCGCATGCCAAGGTAAAGCGCATGGCTTTGACATACACACAGGTGAGGCAGTTTGGCCTTGAACCAATGCCAACTAAAATCAGTGACAGCAGGTGGAAGGAGTACTCTCTACAGTACGGCAGCCAGTGCTGGGAGCTTGACGCATTACCTCCAAATGAATTACAAAATATCATCAGGGATGCAATAAAAGGACACATCGATGTGTCCAGATGGAACAGGACGTTTAAGGAGATAGAGAAAGAGAAACGTTCACTCCAAAAAAAATTCAAGAGCAGAGATGTTACATCTTTGATAAGGAAGCTCGACTCGTTGCTTGTGGACAGCTCTAGAGTATAATACAAAAAATGAAAAGAGAACATGATGACCAGACGTCAAAGTCATAATTGTACCTAAAGGAATCTGATATCTTTAAAATCCAGAGAGATGAATAACTAACTGTTAGACATGGCAAAAGAAGAGCTTCAGCATATCAAAAAGGAGATAGAAAAAGAGATGAGCCACCTAAGAGATCTCTACAACAAGATAAATTCCATGGAAAGAAGGGAAAAGCCAGAAAGATATGGAATAAAGTATCTGGAAGAGCAGTTGAGAAAAAAGTATCCCGGCCTAAGCGTTGACAAGAGCCTGCTGAGATTGGTCGGTACAATGCCATATAATCATCCATCAAAAGACAGGGACGTAATACGCCAGGTAGTAACTGAGCTCCATGTCAAGTGATGAACCAAAAAGCATTTGTTGACGTAAATGTTTTTCTTGACGTTCTGCAGATGCGAAAAAACTGGGAGTCCAGTTTAAATGTGATAAGTTCTGTGAGACAAAAGGAACTTACAGGATACGTTTCTGCGCTGACCGTGGCAATTCTATACTTTCTTCGCCGCAGGGATGGATTTTCCGACAACCAAAGCAGGAGAGATGTTGCAGATTCGATCTCTGGCTTTGAGATCCTGGGTTTGGACGGCAAACATGCCGTGGCAGCTCTTGCAGACAAGAGATTCAGTGATTTTGAAGACGCACTGCAGTTCTATTCTGCAAAGCAGGTGGCAAATGTGATAATAACTGGAAACAAGAGGGATTTCTCATCTGTCAGTGGGAATGTCGAGATCCTTACACCTGAAGAATTTCTAAAAAAGTACAGTTACAGGTAACTGCCTGATTTTTTCCCTTTTTAACTTGTCCCAGATTTGTATCCCGTATACGATGTACTTTGTTCGAAAGATAAGAAAGACCAAAAAGCATACAAGTAAGAGCTCGTTTATCGTCTCCTTTCCAAAGAAGCTTGAAAGAAGGATAGCATCGTACGATGATAAAATATCAAGTAGGCTTGCAAACTTTGCAAGGTTTCGCTATTTCTACGAGGACGTGGAAAACCCGAGATGTTTTCTGCTTAGCATCTGGGACTGTGAGATTCCTCCAAATGGTGTCCATGACAAGGCATCCACCACAACCATGCAGCGAAGTGGAAAAACAAGCAGGTATGTCATCATACCAAAGAAGGTTTGCAGCAGGTTTGGGTGGGGTGCCGGAACCGAGCTTGTAATCGGGTTTGACTCCCAGATAGACGAGTATGTGCATGATGCAATCTACAAGAACGACGATTGCTTTCTAAAAGGTGACACACCTAGTCAGGAGGTACATCCTTTCGTCATAAAATTTCAGAGGTACCATGACATGAAGAAACTCTACAGGGCAAAGCTTGCAAGAAGAAAGGAGGAGCTTGCAAAAGAGGAGAGTAATGCATACTGGAATACTAGAAACAGTCCTCTCAACTACGATATTGCCATGAAGAGAATACAATACGTTAGAAAGAACATCCACAGGCTTGTCTGGAACAAGCTTGAATCCATGAACCTTGTCGCGGTATCATACAGTGATTTTGTTAAGATCCGTGCAGAAATGGAAAGGGAGAGAAAGCAGAAGAGGAGGCAGTTCCTGCAGAAAAGATTTGGCGCCAGGTCGACGTGGCGCTACAGAAAGGACATTGTCAGATCTGGCAGGAGATACGGCTATGATTACGATGCACGCCGCGAGAATATCTTGGATGATCCAGATTCGTACATCGAGGCAAAAGGTGACGATCCCGTGCTGTATGGAGAGGAGAGATCTGAGAGCAATGACTCGTATTACAAAGACGAATCTGAAGAGGATTTCTAACGCCCTTTTAAACTTCACACCTTCTGGGTATGATGGCATATGAAAACAATGACAATGTCATAGCTATAGATACGGGAACGGGGTTTGTCAAATGCGTTTCTGCACACATGCGGATATCATTCCCATCAATCTTTGGAACAAGAAAAACGACACGGTGGGAGGACCCAAAGGAAGGTACGATTGAAGCTGTTGGATAC
>JAGWFW010000004.1:10884-72879 GCA_028867735.1 Nitrososphaerota archaeon | reverse complement strand
AATTCTCTGATTCTGTCTATCGATAAGTAATCCATCGGGTTTACGTTTTCCATATTTACCGTAATCCTTTTTTGGAATGATATTTGCTCTTTTTAATTGATTTATTGTAGTATCAGCCAGATCAAAATACTCATAATTTCCTATGATTGTACCAGTTTTTTCATATCCTTTCTTGGTTAGTTCCTCACTCATGAGACTACATGCCTCAACTTTGAGAATCACTTGATCCGCCCCTAAGTCAGTTTTTTTTTTGCTTACTATCAATTCTTCTACAGCAGTCATTCCCTTAGAATCCTCCATTGAGTTTGATCAAGTCTCTGGTGCGTCAGGTATTGACTCCAAGTCAGTAGGGATGCTATCTCCCTAACTGAACATTCTTTCCATCCAACCCATCGACCTAATTGAACGCTCATTTCCAAATCGACCTAGTTTTCAACGGTGTCGGATTGATGGTTCTTTGACCTCTTCGGTTGTTTTTATTGATGTTCCACTCGGTTGGCGTTTTGAATAATTGTCATCCACTTGTTATTGCCTTCAATCTTGATTCCGCATTTGTCAGCAGGTGTCATTCCGTCTAGTGCCATGTGTGGCCTAAGATAGTTGTGATACATTTGATATCCGTCAATCAATACTGAATCAATCTTTTTTATTCCACGCACTACCTTTTCACGATCTCTGATTTCTTCGTTTAACCGTTCCATCTTGTTGTTCATGTCGCCTCTCAGGTGAATGTGGCTCGTGGATAACATTGATACAAAATGCCAATAAAAAATAACAACTTATCATATTACGCTTGTATAGATTTATTTTTTCATGCTTAGTTTAATAACAAGTGTAATTGCAAGAGTTTGCATTATTACTGCTATTTTTTCAATAATTTCTTATTTCCTGATACAAAGGGGCATCATAACACCTAATCGATTAGTGGTGTCTATTCCATTGCTCCTTGTAGTTTTTGGAGTAGTGATATTGATAAATATTCTATACGTCTTCACAAGGTATCACGTGACGAGTTAAGTAATCAGCAACCTCACTTAACACGCATGGCTCCCGGTAGTTTCGGTTGGCACATTATTCTTTTTTCTTGCCTTTCTCATATCCCTTTTGTGCAGACTCTTTAGCACCCTCATATCCCTTAGTTCCTAGTTCTACACTTTTTTCAATTCCTTTCTTTCCAAGATCAATGCCTTTTTCCGTACCTTTCTTAGCCAAGTCTTTAGCTTTGTCTAAAAGTCCCATAATACTATAATCACAAACAACTATTTAGTATTTTTTACGACTCTAGACACCGGTACGCCTTGAGGAGATTTCATTGACTGTTGATTCCAGTAGTTACAACTATGATTGAGAGAAAATAACCATCAAAAATGAATTATATTTTCTAGCTTGCCTTTTGTAGACAAGCTCGATCTAATAGAATTTTTGCCATCAGATAGAAATCAATGAGTATTAGGGCAATAGTGATAGACGACAGCAGTGACGTAAAACGCGTTTTTGTAGAACTGTTCCAGCTTAACAACATTCAAGTCGTTGGTACCGGATCTAACGGTAGAGAAGCCGCCGAATTGTATCAAAAACTCAGGCCCGATGTTGTTTTCATGGATGCCATGATGCCCAAATACGACGGATTTTACGGATTGGAAAAAATTAGGGAGCATGATCCAAAATCAAGTGTTTTTAGTAACAGGCTCAATCAATGTAGAAGATAAACTAGACAACTGTAATGCTACCGCCATCCTTCCAAAACCAATTGACATGAGCAGGATCATGGATACCATAGACAGGTTTTGTATGCATTAGAATTAAAAATGAGATTCTATACATTATCTATGATTTCTGATCATTTTTTTATCCAGCAACAATTTCTTGCAAACGCAACATTTGCAAAACGTTTTCTATGTCTTGCTGGCAGGCTTTATTTCCACGTCGTCGCGGTTGTAGAATATTTTCTCGTGTGTTATTGTAATGGTAGAGTTTCGCTTGAACTTCATCTCCCTCCCGTTTCCTATCGCATCAACAAAGAGAACTCTTGGCTCTTGAGTTACATCAACAGTATAGTGTTTTCCCTTGTCGGTAGCCTTGGATTCTTTGCATCCCTTTACGTCAAGCAATTTGGAGCATCCCACAGAGTTTGATTCTGCATCGGGCATGGAACTTTGCAACTCTTGACTATAAAAAAAGATTCTGCTGTTTACCAAATGACGGGATTTTTTCCAAAAATTGTACAGTAAATACGAACCTAAACTACTTTCTTCTTCTTTGACCCGGTTTGTTCTGTCCAGGTACTCGTTTTAGTATGAATCTTTTTCTAAAATTGTCGCGATTTCTTGTAATGCCAATCTCTCCATGTCTTTCCCTTGCCTGGACTTTCGGAGTCTGGCCTCTGACTTTGCCTGCTTTTGTAAGCGAACCGTGAGTTGGCACGAACTATTTGGCGCTATTAATGCAATTTATGTATTTGGTTTGAATGTTTTACCAATACTTTGCCTTGATCGTGTCAATGACACGCTGGTGCTCTGCACCCTTCTTTCTTGCAAACTTTTCCATTGCGTTCAACGGAACTCCGCCCAATGATTTTGCAAGGGTGGTGAACATCTTTCTCTTCAGCGGGCTGTTGTGTCCTGTCTTGTCCATGAATTTCTGGATTCCATACTTGAAGTTGTGCTGCCATGTCTTGTACATGACGCCAAGCTGTGCTGCAGTCATCTCGTTACCGATATCAAAGAATTCTGATTTTTCAAGCAGTCCTATAGGCACAAAAGTCAGGGGCGTTGTGGTAAACATGGATTCCGGTTGCTCTTTTTCAAGTTCGCTGATGAGGCGTATCGTCTCCCATGCGTCTTCCTCGGTCTCTGCATTGTCCAGCCCCATGATGAGTGTGAATGCAGGAATCCAGTGATGTTCGTTTAGCGTCTTGACTCCCTCCTTTACAACCCAGTGCCATTCCTCCGGCTTGTATGGAGACAGTTTTCTGTCGGCATACTTTCCTATCAATCTCAGGCTTCCAGTCTCAAAGCCACATTGAATTCCAATCTTGTTCTCTACACTTGAGCGGATAATTTTTGAAATGTTTGGAATCAGTTTTTCATCAGCTATTGCACCTGCCAGTGTGCCGTGAGTAGGATTGGTATGAACTATACCAGTTGACATTACTGCAGTGAATAGTTCTTCCAGTGCTTCCCTGTTTGGTGCCATGTTCTTTGTCTTTCTCGGGTCAAGGCCGTACACAAAGATATCATCGCTGTGCAGCCATGCATTTTTCTGTCCGCCTTTTTTTATGTTGATTTCGATCTCTCTCTTTACCTTCTCTGGTGGATAGTATCTTAGCGGTCGAAGCGTAACGTCGCAAAACTTGCAGCCTCTTCCGCACCCACGCATGACTTCGACCATGCCGTGCATGCTTGGCTCTACAATATCCGGAATATCGTCAACTTCTGGCTCGTCCCAGTAGTGGATGAACCTTCCATGGAATTTGCTCTCGTCCTTTCCAAATTCCTTTACCTCTACTTTAAAGTCGCTTTTTACAAACGGGTTCATGTTGTCAAATTCATTGTTGATTAGTTTGTCAAAGAAGAGTCCGGCGTGGCCGTCAATTTCCGGCGCAATTCCCCCGAGCTCCCCCTCAAGTACGGCATACAGGCCATACTCTTGTATCTTCTTTGGATCATAGTTGTATTGCCAAGTTCCTGATGCGCCGACAATCACTTTGGCGTGACTGCCACTCTTTTTCTTTGCATCAAGAATTTTTCTGTGTAAATCAGCATTGTAATATTCATCATAAGACATTTGTTTTCGGCCATAAGTGAATGTCATCGTTACAGGTCCCATTCCCAGCGGGTCCATCTCGTACGTACCTACAACCTCGGTCTCAGGGCCGATGAATTTCTCTATATGATCAGGATGTGCTACTACGACGTCTTCTCTCTTGTACCCGTCTCTCAAAAGTGCAGCCTCTACCTTTCGCAGTCCGTATGGGGCATATGCCGCAACTCCGTTTACATTGGCAATTGGATTGCAGATAAAGTCAAAGAGAATTTTCGGGGTTACTTGGTTTTTTAAAAGGTAATACCAGATGCTGTTTTTTGGCCTGTGTGGATCAATTGCAGGCGCACATCCAAAGAATGTGGCCAGGGATATCCCACGATAGGGGGACATTAGTGTTCGATCAGCGCTTAGTACAACTTTAGGGTGACCCAATTTTCAATCTGAATGAATTCCTATAGCATTTTAAGGTTTCCCGTATTTACACTAGTCTAATAGTTCTCAAGAATGCCCGATTTGCTTCTGTGAGTGTGTCCAAATTCCTTGTTTGTCATAAGATACTGACCGTCAAACACCGTGCCATCCTTGCATGCCAATACTTCACCAAAACAGCAGCTTCCGCACAGACCCATCCCGCACTTCATCATTCTTTCAACACTTGCCTGCACGTAGATTTTTTTTTCAAAAGCAAGCTGCACTACCCTGTGCATCATTTTCTCAGGACCGCATGTGTATACTGCATCAAACCTAGTTTCCTCAAGCAATCTCTCCATTGCATCAGTCACAAGACCTGACTCGCCGTGTGTTCCGTCTTCGGTCACTATCAAAACCCTGTGCCTGTTGTTCTCCAAAAGTTTGTTTGCAAGATCCTCAAAAAAGACCTCCTCTTTTGTCCTGGCCCCAATTATTATCGTAACATCATCAGTCTTTGCCAAAAATGTTGCAAGCCTTACAAGCGGGACAAGCCCTGTCCCTCCACCAACAAGCAACAGTTTTCCCTGTTTTATTGTAAAAGAGTTCCCATAAGGACCTCTCACCCCAATTTGGTCGCCTGCCTTTACAGAGTAGAGCGCAGTAGAGGACGGACCATGTTTTCTTACAGTAAAGGCCGCCTTTCCTTTTTCCAGAGTTACCATAACACTCATGGGAAGCTCGTTTGTCCCCGGAATCCAGACCATTGCAAACTGTCCTGGAAGCACTCTGGCTAGAGATTCGTCTGAAAATACAAGCGTGCGCACGGTCGGGGTCTCGTCAATTACTTTTTCAACTGTCACAACTTTGATTGAATTAGGATTTCTTTGCAATTCCAACCATATCACCAATTTTCTGAAAACCTTTCCTTTCCATGTATCTTGATATTCCTCCGTTTATTTCCGAGAACACCCCGGTCCACTTGTCCGCAACTGCACTGCCAACCTGGACTGCGCTTGCACCTGCAAGGATAAACTCGACTGCATCATCCCAGCTTGACACCCCCCCACAGCCAATTATTGGGATGTCAAACTTTGAAGATATCTCGTAAACGCACCGTACTGCAATTGGCTTTATCGGAGTCCCGGACAGCCCTCCTATCTTGTGGCTCAGTGCGGGACGTGTGGTCTCTACATCAATTGCCATTGCCCTAACTGTGTTAATTGCAGTTATTGCGTCGATTCCCGCGTCGCATGATGCCTGGACTGTTTTGAGATAGTCTGACGAGCCAAGACCGACTTTTGCCATCACGGGAACCGCGGACGCTTTTTTCACCTCTCTGACTATTTTTATCACAAGTTCAGGATCGTCTCCGACTTCAAGCCCCACTTTTTCCACATGGGGACACGACAAGTTTAATTCGTAAGCTAGAACTTTGACGTTCTCAAATTGTTTTATCATAAATGTAAAATCTTCCGGAACAGAACCAACCAAGCTGACAACTATTGGTATTGCATTGTTAGACGAGATCATCTTTGCAAAATAGGCAGCACCCGGATTTGAGAGTCCCACTGCGTTGAGGTATCCGCTCTTTACTCCAATTACAGTTGGATTTGGATATCCCTCCCAGGGTTCTTTGCTCAAAGACTTGGTTACAAGCGCCCCCGCGCCTTCCTTATATAAGCGAGCAAAAACTTCAAGCGAGATTCCAAGAATGCCTGAGGCAAGCATTGTGGGTCGTTCAAGTGAGATTGGCCCCACATTTGTAGAGATGTCGGGATTCACTTCTAATTATAAAAAATGGTTCGCTTATAACAGTTGATGTGAGGTTTGCCACTGTTACCTTTTTTAGTAAGACATGAAAATGCTTTGTATGCATTCTGTGATTCTAACAGAGCTAGGTATCGCAATTTTTGACAATAACAAATGTGTAAAATCAATTCCATTTAGAAATCCTGCAAAGGAGTACATTGAGTTAAAAAAAGAAATGTCAGACATAAACGAGCTTGAACAATTTCTCGTCAAGACAGGCACAGTAGTGTCTGTCAACGATACAGGACTGCTCAAGATCCTAAAGAAAAGATCAATTGATGTCGAACTCATGGAGGAAAAAAAGATGGAGACCATCCAGTCTTCCAAGCTTAGAGTTCTTGTAGACTCGGGCTTTGCAACAGACGAACATGATGCAAGAGGAAAACTGCGAGAGTTTGCAATGCAGTTGTCATCCTCAAAGGTTACAGAGATTTCCGAGAGTCCAGATCTTCACATCATACAGGCCATAAATGCACTAGACGAGACTGACAAGATAATCAATCTTCTAAGCTCAAGGCTCAGGGAGTGGTATGGTCTTCACTTTCCAGAGCTTGACAACCTAATTGATACAATCGTTGGATATTCCAAGATAGTTATTGCCGGACGCAGAGACAACCTCAACCAAAAGGCGTACAGCGATGCAGGATTTCCCGAGGAGAAGGTAGAGATGCTCTCCCTTTTGCAGGAAAAAAGCAGGGGAGGGCAGATTTCTAACGAGAACCTTGCCATAGTCCAAGTCCTTGCAAAGCAAATCCTTGAACTATTTGAACTGAGATCTACGCTGGAAAGGCACATAGAAGAGCAGATGAAAACAATTGCCCCAAACCTTTCCGGAATTTTGGGAACCTCGGTTGGAGCAAGAATACTTGGTAGAGCAGGAAGCATGAAAAGACTGGCAACCATGCCTGCAAGTACAATACAGGTGCTGGGAGCAGAAAAGGCACTCTTCCGTTCCCTAAAGACAGGCGCACAGCCTCCAAAACACGGATTGCTATTCCAGCATACTCTGGTCCACGCAGCCCCCAGATGGCAGCGGGGCAAGATTGCAAGAGCGATTGCCGCAAAGGCAGCTCTTGCCGCAAGAGTAGATGTTTTTGGAGGAGGAAGAAATGACACTCTCTTTGAGAAACTAAACGTAAGAATTAACGAGATTGGAGAAAAGTACAAGGAACCACCTGAGAGGCCGCCTACACAAGTACAGCAACGCAGACCATTCGAGCAAAGGGATAGAAGACACGGCGGCGGTGGCGGTTTTGGCAGACAAAGAGACAAAAAGAATGACTGGCAAAAGTCAAAACGAAGGAAATTTGGAAAACGAAGAAGGTAACATTTTCTGGGTCAAAGTAGAAGGAGAAAAGAGGCTCGCTACTCTAAATCTCGTGCCAGGAAATCAGGTTTACAAAGAAAAACTAGTGAAAATCAGTGACGAAGAGTTCAGGGCATGGGATCCTTTCAGGAGCAAGCTTGGCGCAGCCATAATGAATGACCTGCAGATACTCCCAATAGTCAGAAAGTCGCGAGTTCTCTATCTGGGGGTCTCCACCGGGACAACTGCAAGCCATGTCTCAGACATCGTAGGTCCAAACGGAATCGTGTTTTGCGTAGAGCACACAAGCCGAGTTGCACGAGAATTTCTTGACAGGGTAGCATCACATAGATCAAACATTATCCCCATCCTTCAGGATGCAAGAAATCCCAAGGAGTACTTTGCAGTTTATGGTACCATCGATGTTGTGTATGTAGACATTGCACAGCCTGATCAGACAGAGATTGCCATATTGAACTGCAAAACATATCTGAAAAAAGATGGCTACTTGGTACTTGTGATAAAGACGCGAAGCATCGATGTTACAAAAGATCCTTCAGAGATAACCCGCATGGAATCCAAAAAGCTGCAAAATGGTTTTGAGATAATCCAAGAGCTCAACTTGGCCCCATATGAAAAGGACCACAGCATGCTCATTGCAAGATACAAGGGTTAGTCAGAGCCAAGCATTGCTTTCACAGGCTTCCAGCTTTTTCTTACAAATTTTGGCGGCATTCCATTTGAGGCAATGTATTCCCGTATGAAACGCATTGTCTTTGGATCCGACGGATATCCGCTTCCAACCTCAAAATCCTTTCGTATTCTCTCAATTGCCCTGTCCCTGCTTACCTTGGCAATTATGGATGCTGCAGAAACGACGGGAAAACGCCTGTCAGCATGATGGCTTGAATGTATCTTGTCTATTTTAGAGAGTTTTGATATGTACAGGCCAAACCTGTTTGGATTCACATCACACGAGTCAACATAGGCAGAATCAGGCCTTAGTTTGGCAATCACTTTGGCCATGTATTTTCCTTCCAGATGGTTCAGCTGGTTTTTTTGTACGCTCTTGTCTATCACGTGCGGAGGTATCCTTGCCACATAGTAATCGTCTACTAGACCAAGTATTTTCTTGTACAGGTTCTCCCTTGCACGCGGAGTGAGCTGCTTTGAATCTTTGACACCAATCTCGGACAGTTGTTTTATTTTCTTTCGCTCGATTCTTATTCCTGCTATGACAAGTGGGCCAATGGCCGAGCCTCTTCCAGCATCATCAACTCCACAGACTAGCATTTGAGTTGTTCTTGCGCTAGATGTATTAAATCATTTTAGATTACAGAATCCAGTTGGAATCAGAACTTGTTGAGATAACAGAAGGAAGTACAAAACTGCTAGTACCCAGAGAATCTCTGGTGGACAAAGTCCCTCCCAAGGAGCCGGCCTTTTTCAACCCCAGAGCAAAGATAAGCAGGGATTTTTCAATAATAGCATATGCGGCTTTTCTGAAAAACTTCAAGGGTCCAAAAACATTTCTTGATTCGCTTTCAGGCATTGGTGCAAGAAGCATCAGGGTTGCAAACGAACTGGGCGAGATAGAACAGGTTTTTGTAAATGATGTAAACCCGAAAGCTCTTGAGATTGCAGAAAACATTTCAAAATTAAACAACGTCACAAAATGCGTCTTCTCTGAAAACGAGGCGTGCCGGTTTCTTAGTTTGCACTCTAGACGAGATCAGAGAGGGGCAATCGTCGATGTTGATCCCTTCGGGTCTCCCTCAAGGTATCTTGATTGTGCCATAAGGGCTACTTTTCATGGAGGCCTTCTTTCTGTCACTGCTACAGACCTTACAGTGTTGCACGGATTGTTTCCTGCAGCCTGTAAGAGAAAATACCATGGGGTTCCAGTCAGGGCCGAATATGGCAACGAGATAGCACTAAGACTGATTCTTGGGTGCACAAGTCAGGTAGCCGGGAGGCTGGACGTAAAGATTGAGCCATTGTTTGTGCAAAACAACATGCATTACTACAAGACTTATGTCAGAATTCTTGTCAGAAATGGAGACGAGGATGACATGGGTTACATCCTAAACTGCAAAAACTGTGGAAACAGGCATGCCACAAAAGAGACCAAGTATGAATGCGACAAGTGCAAGTCAAAGGCGGAGATTGCAGGCCCTCTCTGGGTTGGCAGTCTCTACGATAAAGATTTCATGGATGAAATGATTCTAAAAGAAGAACGCCTAGAGGTCGACAAGTCATGCAAAAAAATTCTGGAAAAATGCAGAGACGAGATAGGCATGCCTCCAACATATTTTACGATTGACGAGCTGGCCCACATGAAGCGCTCTGCGCCGATATCGCTTGCAAAGACAGTAGAAAAGATTCAGAAAGCAGGGTTTAGAGCAAGCGCAACAAGCCTCAATCCTGCAGCCTTTAAAACAGATGCGCCGGTAGATTCGATATTATCCATAATCTAGTTCCCCAGATACCCAAGGCAGATGTGATAAAGTTCGCTGCTTGTTTTCCTGCTTGCCTTGGGCTTTTTTAGCTGTACCTTGGCAAATTTTTTCTTCAGATAGTCCCTAAACTCATTTGAATACTCGCCGTCAAAGACCTTGAACAGTGCGTTGCCTTTTCGCGCAAGGACATGGTCCATTATTTTGCTTGCAGAATAATTCAATGAGATCTGCCTGCCGTGATCTACAGACCAAGTGCCAGTTATATGCGGAGACAGGTCACATATTACGGCATTTACCTTTGTGCCAAAGTAATCAAAGATGGGTTCCACGATTGATTCGTCTTCAATGTCTCCTCTCAAAATGTTCGCATTTGGAATCTCCTCTACAAATGATTTGTCTACTCCCATTACTTTTCCCCTGTTTCCGGCCAGTTCAAGTGCCACTTGAGTCCATCCGCCTGGAGAGCATCCAAGATCTAGAACATAAAATCCAGGACCTATAATTCTGTAAGACGTGTTCAACTCCTTTAGTTTGTATGCAGCCCTGCTCCTGTATCCTTCTTGGTGAGCCAGCCTTCTGTACAAATCTCGTCTTGCATCTAACAGTTTCATTTCTTGCTTGTCTTTTTTGAGTTTGCAAATTCAGTTAAAACCCATTGTTCTATTAGCGGACAGGTCCTTGGGCTTACCTCGCCTTCTAGCGTACATTTTTGCTCAACTGGACAGATAAGACATGGAGCAGACTCGATTGATTGTGTGCTGACAGGAACATGAGCAATTTTTAGTTTGTATGTCCACCTTCCGTCCTCCAATATTTTTTCTCTTTTGATGAGATGCTGTCTTTCAAGTTTTAGGGCAAGTCTTGAACCATCCCTGCTTGAAAGCTTGAGTTTCTTCCACAGTTCGCTTTGAAACATGCCGTCGTCGCCTCGTTTTGCAACATGGTCAAGTACCGTGGTCTTGAGTTTTTCCATGTCAAGCCCTTCAATCTCAAAGTTCTCAATCTCTTTTTCGTCAATATCCTCAAGTTCCTCATCAGTTGGCTCTGCCTGTTTTTTCTTTAATTCGGCAGCCTTCTTTTTGTCTGCCTTTGCAGTTTTCTTGTCTTCTTTCTTGGACGGCTTTTCTTCTGCCTTTTTCTTTTCTTCAGACTTTTTTGCCTTTTTTTCTTCTACTTTCTTTGCTTTCTTTTCGTCAGTTTTCGTTGGTTTTTCTGTTTTTTTAGCCATAACTAATCACAATAACAATAAACGTTATTTCCTCAAGGATACTTTGTTGGCTGCAATATAATAAACATATGATTTTGTTTATCTGACGCTAAATCCGGCAGTCACGTTTATGCTGTTCTGGTACGACTTGTCCTTCATGTCAGCCACAATCTGGTAATCTCCAGTCGTATTAAGTACAGGAGAAAACGTCTCATGAACCGGGAGTGTAAGACTGCCAGTTGCAAAACATTGTGAAAAGTAGGCGTTCTGGGCTACTACATGCTTTGGCGACATGTTGTAAATTGTCATGTACAGGTCTCCGCAGTCAAAGGATGTGTTGTTTACCCTTACGATAAAGTTCAACGGAGCTCCCGCAGGATACGAACTGTTAAGATTAATTATTCTGATATCCTGACTGCCTACCTGGCCAGGTGCAGATGTAAAGTTGAACTGCCACATGTTCAGATGTCTGTCCGGTTGCGCCAAAACGTTTGATAAAACATATCCTCCAAGTATTATCGAAATTACGACAGGTAGTACGAAAACAACGTAAGCTATTTTCCTTGCACCCATTTCGTAATCTAACCACTTGAATTCCCTTATATCTATTTGGTCGGAGAACTACTCTCATGACAATTTTGACGAATAAGTTAAATCATAGACAGGGACAATAGCGGCTAATGCGGCTTAGAAAGTTTAGAGTGAAAGCCTATCGTTGCATTCATGATTCCGGTGAGATCAAAGTTGAAGATCTGGCGGCTTTTGTTGGAAGAAATGAGAGCGGCAAGACGACTATACTTGAAGCTCTTACCTTGCTAAACAAGGAACAAAAGGTTTCAGAACTTGACCTCTGCGATGAAATGACGGAGGAATTAAAGTCAGAAGTCAAGCTCGCAGAAGGGGAATTTGAATTAAATGAAAAAGAGACAGGACTTATCAGAGAAAAATTTCCAAACCTTCAAGATATAAAAAAAATCAAGATTTACAGGACCAATAAGAATCCACGCGTCCAGTATGATTTTGGCGAGATCAAGATAAGCGGCGAGGCAAGCAAGAGGCTCAATTCATGGGAAAACTTTGTGGAAAGAATACAAGACTTTGTCAATTCCATGCCGAATCCCATAATGATACGCATGGATGTAAAGTTTCTAGAGTCTCCGGCGCCAAGAACAAGAGACGTTTTTATGAACATGATGTCGGAGTTTAACAACAGCGTATACCTGCTTGCCTCCGAAGATGCGCGCGTGATATCAGACTGGAAAAAAGTCTATCAGGACTTGGATTACATATTTGACAACATGCTGGTGGGGACAAATGAGAGATCAGCCCTGGAGAACTTTATCGAGGACAAACTACATCCGAGATTTGTCTACTTTTCAGATTACAAAAAGATACTTGGAAACATCGACCTTGAAGAGTTCTTGAGAGAGAAGAAGGGGATCAGACCTAGGGGACTAGAGTACGTCGAAGAATTCGACAAGGCCGAGACTGTGATTAATTTGTTTTATCTAGCAGAACTAGATGTAGAGAAGCTTGAAGAGGCACAAAATAGCCCCTCAAGACTCATAAAGTTACTCCACACTGCAAGTAGAAAACTAAGTGACAGACTAAACCCAGCGTGGAAGGGGGATCCAATACACGTAGAGTTGAGATGGAACCCGGGAAACATTTTGAGCGTAGTGATATCTGACGTCCACAAGGATGGAACGGTCACCAACACCGGTCTTTTAAACAGAAGAGCAGAGGGATTCAAGTGGACGTTTTCTTTCATAGTAAACTTTGCAGCAGAAACTCAAAAGGCAGAGCTAAAAGAAACAATATTGTTGCTTGATGAACCGGCAAGAAACTTGCATCCTGCACAACAGAGGGGAATATCAGATCTTCTCAAGGGCCTGGCAGGATCTAATCAGGTTCTATACTCTACTCACTCTCCTTTTATGATATTTGACTATACTCCTGGAAATCTCTTGGTTGTTGAACTTGACAAGAGAAAGCACCTGAGTCACATTTACTATGATTATTGGAATGCGGATGATCAAACATTGATCCCTATACTGTATGGGCTGTCAAGAGGGCTAACAGAATCCATTGTCGATAGGCAGATTGGGTTCAATTCAAGGCCAGTAATTATTGTAGAGACAATGTCCGATAGCATGTATCTAAATGCATTTGACAAGTTCCTAAAAGATCCAAACCTGTCCATGAATCCGCTTAACATAGTGCCTGCATATAGCAAAAACTCCGTCATGTCTCTAGCCATATTTTATAGAAATCATGGATATGACACGTTTGTACTTCTTGACAATACAGATGAATCAGTGCAAATTGCTGCGCAGCTTGAAACAAACCAGTTCAAAAAGGTGCAGATGATATTCTTTGAGCTTGGAGGGCAGACAAAACAGTTCCTGGAGGATTTGATAATGGATGAAGACTATTTGTATGCAGTAAACCAGACTTATGAAGTAAAACTACGAAAAGAAGGATACAAGGCACTAACCAAAGAAACAGTCTTGTCAAAGGGCAAAAAGAGCATAATAGACAACCTAAATGAAATATGGAAAGAAAATCACCACCTAGGATGGGAAAAATTCGACAGGGAAGAAATATGCAGATACGTTTGTGAAAAAATAGCCATAACCGAAACAGACTTTTTGACTGACAAGACAAAGGACCAGTTCAGGTCACTTTACAGGCTGATAGCAGAGCGCATAAGACAGAACCAGAACTTGGGCTCACAGGCTGCCCAGCCCTACTCGCGATAAGAGCAAATCAGTCAAAGCAATTTTCACATTCTCAAAGACGACATCAACAGAAATGGATGATTTATCATTAAGATTTAATTTAGAGGCGGATCGCCTCTTTTGTTGAGCAAAGTGTTATTAAAATCAATCATCATTCTAGCTTTAATCGTTAGTGGAGCTCTTACAGCACTCATACCAATAGCACAGGCAGAACCAGATCTGGTGACAGTTACTACAGCAAACACCGGCGATAAGACTTTGCTGCAGGTTACCAACAGTCTCGCAAGCACTTCAGATATTGCATCTTTTACATTAGAAATTAAAAATGGAAATTTCAAATCATTCATACTAGAAAACGGCTGGATTGGAAAGAAAACATCACCTACAACAATAACATTTTTTTCATCAAGTCCAACCAAGCCTGGCGACTCGACAACATTTACAATCAGCACGGATCAGTCAGCACCTGATCTTGCATGGACGGCTTTGGATGCAAACAACAACCAACTAGGAACAGGAGAGATCGGAGCCCCAGCGCATTCCAATCCAAGCAATGGCACAGGTACAAATACTGGTTCAGGTACCCCACCGCCTCCACCCACACCGCCTAGAGGCATATTGGATACATCCACTCTCAGAACTGTACCCTCTACGCCCGCTCCAGGTTTTGACATACGTGTTGTTGGACAGAGCTATACATCATCAGTCCCCCTTGACTTGTACATAGGGGGTCAGAAGATTGACTCTTTTTCATCAGATAGCAGTGGAAACTTTGTGATTACCACCACAGTTCCTACCACCATACAGCCTGGTAGCGTAGATTTTATTGTAAAGGATCAGGCAAACAACCAGAAAACTTTCACCACCACCATATTACCAGCTCCAAAACCCCACTTTATTTCATCATCAGTCCCACTAACTGTAAACATCCCCCCCATATTGCATCCAGGGGATGTCGGTACTATTAATGGAACAGCAAATCCCGGAAGTACTGTTACCATAACAGTATTAGACTCAAATGGAACGAGCATAACCACATTTACTGCCAGTGTTGACAATAATGGAAGATATTCAGTTTCACGAACAATTCCAAATGACGTGAAATTTGGAGGGTATACGATATCTGTTTCTGATGGAAGTGACAAAACTAGTAAAGGGTATACAGTAGTTACAGCTCACAAGCTTACGATAGAAACATCACAATCAAAATACAATCCAGGAGATGCCGTGCTAATTAACGGAACTTCCATAACAAACACTCCAGTGTCCATTACGATACTAGATCCTACTGGAAATCAAGTATTTGCAAAAGATGTCAATGTTACATCAGATGGAAAGATTTCAACAACATATCAGACAAGCAGCACTGCCATCATTGGCACTTATTCCATTACTGCCTCGCAAGGAAATGACAAGGTTACACTCAACGTCGGAATAGGAGCTGATGCGGTGGCAAAACTAATCGTTAGCATGGATAAATTAAACTACGAAATAACCGACAAACCGGTTATCAATATTTCTGCCCCGCCAGGCTCTACACTAAATTTGGTAATTGTAGATCCGTCTAATCAGGAAAAGTTTGCCGATACCATTTCAGTGGGACAGGATGGCTTTGCCACATATTCATTTAATTTAACATCATACACTCCAGGCGTATATTCAGCAGTGATTACTAGAGGCAATGATAAGGTAGTAACCGATTTTGCAGTAGGACTTCAAACTGGATGCGGACAGATAAGCATCAGGACTGTAAAAGACACGTATTTCCCAGGAGATAGCGTACTCATTTTCGGAAACTCCAATCCAAATTGCATCGTCCAGCTTGATTTGACAGATCCAAATGGCTTACAGTCAAAAGTAGAGCAGACATTTGTAGACAAGTCTGGCATATTTTCTGCATTTGACTTTAGGATTCCAGATAATGGAATTCCAGGTATTTGGCATTTGGATGCCACCAGCGGCATAAACCATAAGAGCATACCCATTACTGTGAGATCATCTTCTGTAATGACAATAGGACTGGACAAGAACCCTCCAATCTACAGACAAGGAGACCTTGTCACCATTTCCGGAAGCGGAGCAGGCCAATCAGCTGGAGTCATCGTCAACATACTAGATGCGAGCAATAAATCGCTCCAAACATTGCAGATACAATCGACAAATCGTGGGGACTATAGCACAGAGTGGCTCATTCCCAAGGATTTCAGCCCTGGAACATATACAGTGCAGGTATCAAGCACAGCTGGCAAGATGACCACTCCCATAACAATCCAGTCATCTACACGTTGAGAAATATTTTTTACATCCACAGCGTGTGAAGCATTTGTGAACCTAAGAGAAAAAATTGCCGAGATACCAGATTTTCCAAAAAAAGGAATCCTGTTTAGGGACATTAGCCCTCTTCTGAGAGACCCTGCAGCACTCTCACTTGTGATAGATGAATTTTCAAAGCGCATACATCCCAAAGATGTAGATGTTTTTGTAGGCATAGAATCAAGGGGCTTTCCATTGGCCTGCGCTCTAGCCCTCAAGTATAACAAGGGAATGATAATGGTTAGAAAACAAGGCAAGCTTCCTGGTGCCACGCATAAATTAACATACAATATAGAATATGGAACCGCAACCATGGAGATACAGGCTGGCGCAGTAAAGAAAGGCGAAAAAGTTTTCATATGTGACGATTTGCTTGCAACAGGCGGTACGGCAAAGACTGCTGCCAAGCTTGTCGAGAAGCTAGGCGGAGAGGTCATGGGCTTTGCATTTATCATAGAATTGACAGACTTGAAAGGATCAAAGGCAATCAAAGGTTACAGATATGAATCGCTGGTGAAATATTGACAGAGCAAGCTGAGATAGGAATATTCGGTGGTACAGGCATTTATGATCCCGGCTTGCTAGGCGAGAGCAAAGAGATTACAATAGACACTCCGTTTGGAAAGACTTCAGACTCCATAACTGTCGGCATTTACAAGGGCAGAAAGGTTGCATTCATGCCAAGACACGGAAAAAAACACACCATACCGCCACACTTGATAAATTTTAGGGCAAATATCTGGGCCTTCAAAGAGATGGGAATCAAAAGAATAGTAGCTCCGTCTGCGGTTGGCAGCCTGCAGGGAAAATTAAGGCCTGGAGATTTTGTGATTCCTACCCAGTTTATTGATTTTACAAAATCAAGAAAATATACCTTGTTTGAAGACGGCAAAGTAATTCACATATCTGTTGCAGATCCATTTTGTCCAGAGCTTCAAGATTCAGTGTATAATGCAGCAAAAAAGATAGATTTGCACCTGCACAAGGACGCAACCTACATCTGCATAGAAGGACCCAGGTTTTCCACAAGGGCTGAATCCAGATTCTACAAAAACGTGATAGGAGCTGACATAATAGGAATGACCTTGGTTCCAGAATGCCAGCTTGCAAGAGAAGCTCAAATGTGCTATGTTTCAGTCTCCACGGTTACAGATTATGACGTATGGGCAGAAAAGCCAGTAACTGCCAAGGAAGTCTTGGAAACGCTATCAAAGAACGTGCACACCACAAAGAACCTACTCGGAGTTTTACTTGACTTGATTCCAGAACAGAGAAGCTGCTCTTGTGCCAAGGCCCTAGAAGAAGCAGGGTTTTAGCTGTCAGCAAACGACTCTTTTTTGAGTCCTTCGGGAAGAGAGATGTCACCTCGGACCAGTTTTTGTTGAAGATCATTTATCACTTCATCTACGTTATAACCAAGTTTGACCAGCTCTTTTTCCACAGCCTTTGAAATTTTTGCTCCAATATTATGACCGCCTATCCTTCCAAATGCAATAGCGCTAAACTTGAAAGAGTGGCCATCTACAATAAAATTACCCGTAATCTTGGCTGCAATTTGACTCCCGTGTACATTGTTTATATGAACCTCGAGATTCATACTGGATTCTATATCTCTACTGCCTTGTTTATAGAATTTTCAATCAGAAAGTTCCAGTGCTTGTCGTCCTCGATTTTAAAGTCCTTGACTTTGAGCATGACAATCTTTTCTTCCAGACATTCGTGCTGAATCTCATCGTCTTTTTTGATCTTGACGAGTTTCCATTTATCCTTGTGTTTTTTTAGGTTACATAGAAGAACTGCCCATTTTTGGTCCGATGATATCTTTGGCATTCCCACATAATCAACAATACTTTCAATTCCCAGCTGTTTTTCCTCACAAAACACTTTCTTGCATTTTACGCAGCGCCACGAGTCTACAGAACCAATAGTTCTTCTTTCATAATTTATGTTGGTAACTCCAAAGTAAACAATTTCATGCTTACAAGAATCTCCGTCTACAGACATTGCTCCTTCTCAATATTGGGTTCTATTTAGTTCTTGCATCATCATATGGTTTTTCTAAAACGATTGATATGTTATCAACAAGTAAATTCTTTTTAAAAGGAATATTTTCTCGCAAACACATTCTTCTATACATGTTAACAACGGCAAATCTCGGATGCATGGATTCGAATTCAGTCTTTGTTATATCGATAAAGCCACCCAGATCAACAAGATTTTTTGTCACTTCAGATGCTTGCAGGTCTGAGATTCCCAAACCTCGGGCAATATTTTCTACGGATTTTTTTCCATTCTTTACGACAAAGACAAAAA
Source organism: Nitrososphaerota archaeon (assembly GCA_028867735.1). Taxonomy (GTDB): domain Archaea; phylum Thermoproteota; class Nitrososphaeria; order Nitrososphaerales; family Nitrosopumilaceae; genus Nitrosotalea. The sequence continues at coordinate 54,555 of JAGWFW010000004.1, read as the reverse complement.
CTTTAGCTTGCAGTGGAGACAGTCTAAGTTCTAAGACAAGTTTTTCTTCAACGTCGTCAATGTTCACGCTCACAAATGCAGAGGCGAGTTTTGCCATAATTAAAGATGCCCAAAACTATGAAATTAAATAGCGAAGACAAGCAGTTTCACTATGAAATTAGTTGTAGGAATGACAGGCAGTTCAGGAATTGTTTATGGAATAAGAATGCTTGAAGTTCTAAAACGCTGCAAGGTTGATGTTCATCTCATAATGACTGAGTGGGCCAAGAAATGTTTGACGTTAGAAACAGATTTTGATTTAAAATACGTCAGATCTTTAGCGAACAGTTATTCTGATGACTCCAACATGGCAGCAAATGTCTCAAGTGGTACTCACAAAACAGACGGGATGATCATAATACCATGCAGTATGAAGACATTATCAAGCATAGCCAACGGATACGAGGAAACTCTTGTTGCACGTGCTGCAGGTGTTACAATAAAAGAGTCTCGCAGACTGGTAATCGTTCCAAGAGAGACGCCACTGACTAGCATACATCTTGAAAATATGCTAAAACTTGCAAGAATAGGAATAGTCATTTTGCCCGCTATGCCCGGATTTTACAACAGGCCAAAAAATGTGGATGAACTGATAAATCACATAGTTGGAAAATGCCTCGACCAATTCAATATAGAGCACGATCTTTTCAAAAGATGGGGAACCTCAAAACCTTCAATCGACAATTAGACAAATTTTTAACACGATAATCCGCAACCGGTTTGCAAATTCTACGAGTGTTTATATTTGGAGGAATGTTTGTGTATACAGAATAGATTGAGCAGCTACAAAAATCGATATTCTAACGACAAATCATTTGATTTCATAATACCACTGATGGTTCTATTGTTCCTGGGAGTCGTATACGTGCTATCTCTAAGAAATGACGCGGGATACGTCAGTTTTATTTTAATTGGAATAACAGCAGTAATCATGATTTACTGGGTCAGGGTTCTCAAGAAAATGACAAGAGATAGCCAAACGCAATACGTGCCAAAAGAATCCGAGTCAAAGAATTGGGTATACGACCTGATCAAAGGAGAAAATGAGATCGTATTTGTTGCAGAGGTGCCAGGACCTGAGGACCAAGTCACTGTGAGACTGATTGAAGGAGTTTTGTATATACGTGGTTCAGGCCACTTTTCAAAGGAAGTCCCAATCGAGACAACGCCAGACATGGGCATACATGACTTCAAGTACAGAAACGGCGTTCTCACACTAAGGATAAAAAAGCTAGAGGCTCTTTGATTCTTCCAGTTTTGCTGGGAGATACTTGTCTGTAATGTTTGTCAGACCGTACTTTGAGAATGCTTCCAGTTCTGCCTTTCTCTTGAGTTTTAGAAAAACTTCGAGTTGCTTTTTCCAGTTTCCTTCCTGATATCGAGGATCCTTTTGCAAGTCGTAAATTCTTTTAATGTCAGATTCGGTCATTGGGATTGTAGGCAGTTTGTATTTTTCAATATCAGTTGCCCACACGCCAAGCCATTTAGCATCTGGAACAGTTAGTTCGCGCAGGTGAGCTGCGTTGGCTGAGCCAGATTTGATAACCATGGCAATGTGTTCCCCATATACGTCCCCATCAGCCAAAATTACCACCGGAAGTCCCAGTTCTTGATTTAGCCTCTTCAAAAGGCTTCTTGTAGAACGCGGTGCTTGGCCTGCAGTATCTACGATGATTGATTTGAATTTTTTGTGCACGTTTTCTTCTACAAATCTTGTGAAAAGTCCACCCTTCTCGATTGCAATGACTAGCTCGGCACTGGTATCTACCAGCTCCGCGCTACTAAGACTTGGCCCTATCAGATATCCATCAGGGTGGTCTGACAGGTTTACCCGCTTTCCCTCGTATCCAGGTACTGTATATTCAATAGTCAAGTCTCCAAATACACTGCTTCTCTCCTCAGGGAAAATGTGAAACTCCTCACGTGGGCTTGAAGTAACGGCCTCCAAATCCACTATAATGTTGTCAGATTCCGGCTGGTCTTCAAAGTCAATACTAAATGCCTGAGACGAATAATAGATGTCTCTTAATGTAGAGGATTTTCCCTCTCTTACCAGCCTGTTGACAAAAAATGCAAGCCATGTAAGCTGAGTGTAAGAGCGAAGCTGTGACATGTTTCTTGAGCTTCTAATGGCACTTGCGTTTCCCAGTATGTACTGTCTGATTTTTTTGTCATAGACAATGTTGTTTACAGATCTGCTTGGAATGACAAACTGCGGAAATTTTCCTTTATCAAGATCATCGTATATGTTAATTCCATGTTTTTCCAGCACGGAAAGAAGGTTAGCTTTTCTTGTTTCTGCAGTCTTTTGTTTATTGGATTTGTTCTTCAATTTCACTTCCCATCTTTATTAGTTGTTTATAATTTGGCTCTTTTTTCTTTCCTGACAGTTCTGTTACAAATTGAGATATAAGTGGAACATATTTTGCATATAGATTGGCCCTTTTCTTTGCCATGTCTGCTGCTCCTTGTCTTGACATGTGAACGGCAAGCTTTCTTGCCAAGAATTGTAGTGCGTTTTTTAGCTCTCGTTCAAGTTCGGGTCTGTCTGCGACGTTTTCTTTTCCTACAGTCTTGTATGGAATTCTGGTAGAACATATATGAGAAACTATGACAAGAGGCGGATCTCCCTTTACTTTGTACCTGCTCCAGTCCATCTCATTTACTATCTTCAGTACAACATCACTTCCTTCATCATAAAGCAGGGGGATTCTGTTGGCAAATCTGTATACTTTGAGCCCGGTCGACGGTATGTCTCCGCCGTATGCAACCCCCATCTCCACAACAAACGGAAATCCAGAATAGGCAGATGCGCTACGCTGTATCACAGAGGCAAATTCAGGATTGAAGAACTTCATGATTCCCTTAGAAAGAGGCTCCTCGCCCAAGGGTGCAAGACAGCTTGGATCAGGGGCGAGAAAGTCATCGAACTTTTGCAGTGCGTCTGCCAGTCTAACCAACTCCTCGTTTGTCATGCTGCCTATTCTTCTCTCGGGCTTGAGCTTTGCAAACTCACAGAACTTTTCTGCGGTAGTTGGACCTACCCTTTGGAATCTCTTGGTCAAAAAGGTAAGCAGTGTGTCCCCCTGTACAGTATTTGCAAGCTGTTTGTAGTATGGACTTTCCGGATCAAGATCTATTGCGTGAGATTGCGCCTCACCGAAATCCCAGTAGGTGAGTCTTTTGTTGGCAACATCAAGATCATCAATTCGTATCTTTTTCAATCCGTCAAAATCAACATTTAGAAATGACATGACTGCGATTATAGTCCTGACAGGTCTTGACAGATCCGACCATTTTTTCTGGGCTCTTTCAAGTATGTCTTTGTTTGTAAGATTTTTTTTCTGACCGAGTTCTTTTCTTACTTTCTCTATCATCTTGTTGTCAACTGCAGGGATCTGATAATGCGTATCCACTATCATTCTACGTATTGTTTCAACATCTACACCATGAGGATGAGGTTTGATTATTGTAGGCGGGGAAGGCATTTCCTTTACGATTCTAGGATAATGGAATTTTTCCCCAGATGGGTCTTCAAATGTTATTGAGGCATATGGTGTGATAAGCGATGTTTGGGAGACATAATCGCGTATCTTCGAGCCTGCCTTTGAGTAGTCTCCTTCAAGCACAATACTAACAGAAAGTCCCGTCTTGGATGCTTCCTTTGTATTGTGTTTCAAAATTACTGGCTTGTTCTTCTGGATATCAAGCAGCATCACAAATTCATCAGCGGTCTTGTCATCAGAGCAACTTTTCACAGTCACTGGCTTGTTTGTAGTTATTTGTCCATACAGTATGGCCATCGTAGCACCAAGTCCAAACATTCCCCTTGCCTGTTTGAGACCAAATTTCGAGCCATAAAGGACAGTGCCAAACGCATGAGGTACGTGTTTTGGATCTATGCCTGGACCGTTATCTTTTACAGTTAAAACATAATGTTTTGGATCAGATTGTTCAGAATCTACCGCTTTAATTGACATGTGAATATCAGGCAGGATTTTCTTTTGGTCGCAGGCATCAAGTGCATTTTCTACAAATTCTCTCACAGATGTATACAGTGACCTAGTTGGATTGCTAAAGCCTGCAAGATCTCGGTTCCTATAAAAGAACTCACTGGGCGAGATCTGGCTGAAAGACTCCTTACTCAAAGACGTTTTCACCCTCCCAGAGTTGTAATTTTTCCATCTTTTGTCGTCTCCTTGAATCTTGGAGATCATTGTAAACTTTGCCATGTGTGCTGCCGTTTGAAAGAGCGGCAATTGCCTGTACAGCAGATCGTAATTGTCTTCCTTCACCTATTATTGCAACTGTACGTCCATAAACTGAAACACTAGCTCCACTTAGATCCTCAATGTTTTTTCGAACTCTTCCACCCTCGCCTATTATTCTGCCCTTTACCCGTTCTATTTGCGACGTTGACTTGCCCACGAATTCCCGTAAATCAATTATGTGTAATGAATTTTCGCCTTCAAGTAGTCTCAGTGCTTTGTCAGGAGAAAACCCCCTCCCTATTGCTAAGACAATCTCTTCTGCTTTAAACGGCAACATGTTCTCGACATCATCTGAGCCTCTAATAATAACCTCTCCTGTCTTGCCATCAATCAGTAAAGAAACCGAGCAGATCTTTTCTATCTTGGCCTTTACTTTTCCAGACTTTCCTATTAAAGCCCCTACTCTTTCCAGAGGGATCAATATGGTTTTTTCAAAGATCATTTCATTATCCTCTTTATCACATCAGCCGGATTTGTAACAGTCAATCCCCTCTTAACAAAGAATTTGGTTATATTTTTAATGTCTCTCTCAAGAAACTCCAGCGCGTTAGGATGTCTGGATTCTACAGCAGATCCGAAATCAAAGACCACCAGTCCTTTTTCTGTCTTGAATATGTTATATTCGGAAAAATCGGCGTGTACTATCTTTGCCTTATTGTACAAGTCATCAATAATAGAGATTGCCTGCTCATAGTCTTTGTAGTCGACTTCAGTTTCTACCAATATGGGTTCAGGCACACCGTTTTTTCCCATAAAATCCATCACAAGTACATTCTTAATCACAGTTATTGGCCTGATGCAGGGTATTTTGCTGTCAAAGCAATGGCTGAGATTTGCAAATTCTTTCTGCGCCCAGAGCTCAACGAGGTGCCTCGTACCTTTTCTTAATTTTGTAAATCTCTGGTCTCCCAGCAGATACGGATGTCTCTTTTTGAAGTTTGAGGTTGCTACAAGGTATATCTTTAGCGCAAGATCCTTTCCGGAAGGACTCACGGCCCAGTATGTCTTAGATTCCTTGCCAGAACCAACGGCCCCATTCACATAAGAGATTGTTCCAGAATTTTTTAATCCTGAAACAGTCATGGTTGTTGACTTGTCAAAAACCTCATCGATGACTTTGTTTTTGTCGAATCCGTCTTTTTCAGATTTTTTTTCTCTTTCTTTTTCTAAAAGCCTTCCATCGATACGTTTTGCCAGTTTTTTCTGAAGTTCGTCAGTCAACATTGTAAATTAAACGGACTTGGTAAAATTGATTACGCTATCAGAAATCTTTTGGCAGGTGTCCGTTTTCCTTTAACCAGTCTACCTGTGATAATGTATATCTCCATATAATGTCCCCTCGGTCATCAGCTTTGAAATCCCACGGAGCTATGGTAACAATGTCATTGTCACGAATCCATATTTTTCGTTTGAGCTTGCCTCGAATTCTACCCATCCTCGTTTTTTCATCAGTACATCTTACCAAAATATGATCACTGCCCAATAGTTTAATGACTCTTCCAAGCATTTCTCCTTCTTGAGGTATTTTCATTTCCTTAAGTTCGCTTTCGTTTAGTACTTTGCGCTTTCCCAAAATTCTCAGTCTTCGATCTACTCAGTACGTATATAACTGTTGTATTTTCAGAATTTGAAAACTAGAAGGAATGGAATGCCGTCAATTTTTTTTACTCCTTTTGCAGAGCCTACTCCAGTTTTTACAGAGAGTGCAATTGTTTTTTCTCCAACCATGTTGATGATTGAAGAATTTCGTAGCAGTTGTTCTGCTTCTTTTTCATCCACAACTCTTTCTCCAAAATAACTTTTGGTCATATTGATGGTCAGATCTGCTTCAACTAATGTTCTTCCCACCAGCTCAGCATCACATATGTTCAACATCTTGTTGCGTTGATAATTAACGATTCGTACGGCAAAGGCCATTATGCATATTGGCCCTTTAGAGAGGATTTAGCGCCACAAGCCTCACATACAAGAAAATGTACGCGATTTGATTTTTCCACTCTAGTATCCGGACTTTTGCACATTGGACACTCTACATACTCTTTTACATATCGGGTTAGAAGAGACGTGAATTCATGAGGTTCCTTTTTGCCTACAAATACAGCCTTGTCACCTGCATATTGAGCCGGGGTTGCAAATTCCTTAGAAAGATACTGAAGTATTTTTTCAGGTTCCCTACGTAAGACTTTGGGAAATTCTGGAAAGTTTCGGAAGAATGTCCTATTTCCTTGCCACATTATGTCAACCTTGGGAAGCTCAAATCTAGATGTAGAGTCCTTTCTAATTTCAGAAACTTTATCCTGCACTTTCTTGAGCAGTTTTTCATAATCGTTTTTTGTCAACTGTTTTGTGGAGCAATACTGCTACCTATATTGATTTATGTTTCAAAAAAGAAGAAAGTGGTCCCCTAAGGCTTTCCTATTCGGAAGACGTTAGTACCACATTTTGGGCATTGTCCCTTTACCGCAGGTCGTCCATTCTTTAGCTTAACTTCTTTTGGATTTGCGATCTCGACTTTCTTCCTGCATTTGACGCAGTAGGCTTGAGTCATTTCATCTTCTTACGAAAGAAGTGGTATTTAGCAAGACGCTGTAAAAATTATTTCACTATACGCTAGAGGCTGTTAAATTTTTACAATGTCTTTCTCAGATCACATGTAGAGAATTTATACAAATAGTTCTACTTTTTTGATATTTCTTAGGTTGAAATGATCCAACTCGAAGAAATTAACAGGTTGGATAATTGAATCATCAAATTGTTCTACCCACGAGGTATACTTTTAAACTGCTTAAAAAGAGTCATTTGAATGGCAACCAGGAAAGGCATAATCATCACAGTGATCATACTCGGTGCCATAGCAGCAGGTAGTTCTGTTGCATGGATACTTCCACAAAACCACGGATCATCAATTGTTGTATCAGATTATGGAAATGAGCTTGAAGGGGTCAAAGAAAGGCATGCCTTGATAATGGCAGCGATGGATGCGAACCTAAAGAGCATGCTAAACAACACCCTCTCACCTGATGAATTTACAACCATGGCACAAACATCATCAACCCAGACCACCTCTCTCATATCCGAGCTTATAGAGAGCAACCCTCCAGCACAATGGAGGGAGAGCTATCTCAACTATGCAGAGGCCTTGAAAAAATACAATGATTATCTCACTGAGAGCATCTCGTTGGCAAGCAAGATGAAGAGCGGCATCTCCCCCAGCGACCTGTCAGATGAGATGTCAAAGATGGACTCGTTGAAAAACGATACGGACTCATTTATTGTCAAATCTAATGAGACAAAACCCTGAGATTATCAAAAATACCCTCATATGGTCAAAACTTTCTTCAATTTGGACAATATTTGGCATAAATTAGATTAATTAATAGGAAATACGATTTTTGTGTATCATGTCAACCAAGGAGGCAGGCCTGCATAAAGAAAGTACAGGAACGAAAACCAGCAGATTACTTGTAATATGCGTTGACAGGGATGATGACATTGGGAGTAAAGCAGGTGTTGCCACCCCAATAGTGGGAAGAAATGCATGCATAGAGGCGGCACAACGACTAGCTCTTGAGGATCCAGAAGATGCAGATTCCAACTCCATTTTTGCCGCAGTCAAGACCTTTGAAGATTTGATTAGCAAGGGATACCAAGCAGAAGTGGCAATTGTTTCCGGAACAGAAAACAAGGGTGTGCAAGGCGATGAAAAAATTGTTTTGCAGGTAAAAACCATAGTGCAGGCATTTTCAGCAAACGGTGCGGTCATTGTATCAGATGGAGAAGACGATGAGAGTGTGATTCCAATAATTCAAAATGTTTTGCCAATAGTGTCAGTCAAACGAGTTGTCATGAGGGTCAGCAGAAGTGTGGAATATTCCTATGCAGTATTTGGAAGGTATCTGAAAGCTATTGCCTTTGATTCAAAGTATTCCAAGTTCTTTCTCGGGGTTCCAGGAATCTTACTGGTGCTAGGAGGAATTGCAACAGTACTTGGACTTACCAAAGAAATTTTTGCCGTAATGGTAAGCATTCTGGGCGGGGCATTTCTTATCAGGGCGTTTGATATCGACAGGGCGTGGTCGCAGTGGACAAAACCGACTCCTGCAGGATTCATCAGGGTGTTTACGCTAGTGGCAGGAATTATTTTTGTTCTTGCATCAATAACAGCTGGGGTCGGTGCCATCAGTTCACAAATATCAACTGCAAAGCCAGACGAGATACTCAAGCTGGTTGCCAACAAACAAACAATCGGCATGTTTGTAGCTGGAATGCTACCGTTTCTCTGGATGGGAATTGGTTGCATGTTTGGAGGGTCACTGCTTAGCAGCTGGTTCAGGGGAAGCATAAGATCAATTACCGACATACTTAGGATCATCGTGCTTTTGACTCTCTATCCGATCATTGCACAGTTTACAATAGTTGTGACAAAAGATGAGAGTCCTTTCACGCTCATCCCGCCGTTGCTTTTAGGCTTGGCAGTAATACTGATATCAGCGTCACTGCTCTTCCACAAGTATAGAAGGAAGAAGGGTGGCGAGGTACTATCGGAATAAAAGATAAAACTTTCCAGTTGGGTGGTTTTTACACCCTGTATTCTAAAAAACTTGAAAAAGAGATACGGACAGGGGAGATTCCAAAACACATAGCAATAATACTTGATGGCAATAGAAGATGGGCCAAGAGAAATCTGGTCTTGAAGGTAGACGGGCACTTTAGGGGAGCGGACGCAGTCGAAAAGCTGCTGGATTGGTGCGAGGAACTTAACATCAAGATAATCACCCTGTACGTATTATCAGCAGAAAACCTTGCCAGGAACGATGGAGAACTAGAATACCTCTACGATCTGATTAACCAGAGGCTGGAAAAGCTGTACAACGATCCGCGCATTCACAAAAACCGCATGAAAGTAAAAGCAATTGGGAGCATTGAGCTACTGCCAGATTTCTTAAAAGAGATACTAAACAAGCTGGAAACAGCTACAAAGGACTACGATAATCACTATCTTAACATAGCAATAGCATACGGGGGACAAAATGAATTGGTGGATGCAGTAAAGAAGATAGGCGTCAGGATTAAGGAGGGTTCCCTTGATGTAAATCAGATAGATAAAGAGGTGATAGAGTCATGCCTTTACACGTCGCATCTGCCACAATCCTCTCCCGACATGATACTGAGGACATCGGGTGAAAAAAGACTGAGCGGATTTTTAATGTGGCAAAGTGCATACAGTGAGCTTGTTTTCATGGACATATACTGGCCAGAATTTAGAAAGATAGATCTGATGCGCGCCATAAGAACATTCCAAAAAAGAAGACGCAGACTTGGCAAGTAGAAAAGAGAAATACTAGTTTCAAAGTTACAACTACATGCTTGAAGAGAGATCGGCTGGAGCGATCCTATATCGCGAGTCGCCGTCAGGGAAATTCTATTTGCTTTTGAACTACCCTTCAGGACACTGGGATTTTGTTAAAGGAAATATTGAGAAAGATGAGACGTTCAAGCAGACAGTTGTGCGAGAAATCAAAGAGGAAACAGGCATATCCGATGTGAGTTTTATAGATGGCTTTGAGGACAAAGTCCAGTATCATTACCAGCGAGATGGCAAACTCGTGCACAAGGAGGTAGTCTTCTTTTTGGCAAAGACTACGACAGAACGTGTGGAAATATCACACGAACACCTTGGATTCGTTTGGCTCAAATTCAACGATGCCATGCAAAAGCTAACGTACAAGACTGCCCAGGATTTGATGAGAAAGGTAAGCGAGTTAGGATTCGAGACTTAGCCGCTGTAGTTTTTCTGCTTCTAGGATTTGGTTTTTAGAATTAAGAATTGTTCTTCCAACTATCAGATATCTGGATCCTGCTTGCAGAGATTTTCTTGCGTCTCCGCCCTGGGTCCCCACTCCGGGTGAGTATATGTCACAACGGCCTCGGACAGCTTTTTTTGTATAACTGATGATGTCAGGAACCGTCGCACCCACCACTATACCGTCAACATTTGAAGAGTATGACCATTTCAGGAACAGGTTATGGAGTTTTTGTATTTTTTTTGTTGCAGGATCTCTTACAGCAAGACCATATCCTAATTTTGCACCGGGATGGCTCATGTGTACAAGTGCTATCACCCCGTGTTCATCACTGTGAGCTGTACTGACCAATTCTCTGAGATTTTCAGGCCCCATTATCGGGTTTGCTATCACTGCGTCAAACCCACACTTCCACAGCCTCTTGATTGCGATCATGTTGGTATTTCCAATGTCATTTAGTTTCATATCAGCGATTGTCTGCAGGCCTTCACGATGAGCTAGTTGATTTATTTTTGACAGACTTTTTTCACCCAGGGGCAGCATCACATGAAAATTGAGTTTAACTGCACAGAGATACTTGCCCAGTCTTTTTATGTTAAAAATTGTTTTCTTTTCCAATTTATCCACATTGGTGTCGTCTAGGTCATTGGCAAGTATTATCCTGCCCTTTACTGATGAGATTCGTTCTATTCTTTTTCTAAAGCCCGTCATAGTTTGACTAGGGGATGTCTGCCTTTTAGCTTTATTACCTTAAGGTATGAATATCCATGCTCGTTTATGCTGCTAACAAAGGACGGCGCTATTCCGTCTTTGCTGGAATACTTTAGGAATGGCCTCATTGGCTCATAGTCAAGCTTTACGTGGCAAAAGTACGATGATTCGTCAGACTCGTTGAAATTCATGAACATCCCCACCAGCCAGCTTGTTCCCTCAGGAAATACGAATAATGGGAAGGGGGACTCTTCAAACCCGTAGCTTAGCTTTAGCAGGCTTGCAAGATCCTCAAGCTCCAACGGCTCATATGCAGGATCAGAATCGGTCGCGGCCTCTGGCTTGAGCGATTCCGGCATTGATTTTACGCGTATGATTGGAGAGTAGAGATAGGTAGGATTTGTTATTGTGTTGACCACGTCACAGTCTTCCTTTGCCGCCTTAAACCCATAGGATAGATAATGCCCAGATTTTGCGTTTGGTATGTAATAGTTCACAGGTCTTTCTTTTAGCACGTCCATCTGAACTGAGATTATGTCCTTGCCATCAAGTGCGAAAGAAAAACAAGTGCGTGGAATTCGCTCCAATGCACAGACCAGTCTTGAAAACTCGATCATATCATAAAGCTCCACATAAAACGGACGCTTGGACATAGAATCCCTCCTAAAACTACCCCATTAAAAGTAGTCGTTTGTTAATTTAGTTCGTCGCGTCTATCAATCGTGTCATTCACATCTGGGCCTGTTCCAATCAAGGTTACAGGTACCTTTAGCTGATCCTCAATATTTTTTATAAAATATTTGGCAGGCGAGCTAAGGTCGGAAAACGACTGCATGTGAGCACATTCCGGATATAGCACGTCAAGTTTTGTTATTCCAATCTGCGTTGCACTGTTTAGCATGACGGCCCTTTTTGCAAGATCAAAATCAAATTCTGCCGCACGCCTTGTTCTGCCTGTAACGGTACCTACCTCCTTCCATCCTTTTGCAGCAGTTTTTTCTGGACTAAGCTCATTTTTCAGTGGCCCCTCTCCGACTCTGGTCACATATGATTTGAATACGACCACGACGTCATCTACATTTTTTGGTCCCAGCCCCACATCTGCACAGATTCCAGATGCAGTGACATCTTTTGAAGTAACATACGGGTATGTCCCATGCCATAATGAGAGAAAAGTGCCCTGAGTTCCCTCGACCATTACTTTTTCTTTTCTTTCCAGTGCAAAATTAACCGCGTTTGGAATATCATCAAGATACAATGCTAGCGAGTCTACATCTTTGGCAAGCTTGAGTATTCTCATGGCCCTATCAGCATTGGCAGGTCCGGTTCCTGTTCCCGTACTGCCTATAGATTCTTTCAACCTGCCTTGCGAATCAGCTGCCTTGTGGGAATCTTCTATAATTCCACATTGGTAGTCAACAAAAGTCCTATCTTGGACTCCAAATTCAGATATTTCTTTTAGTAAGACCTCTTGACTTACCACTACACCTGGTCCCACCAACAGTCGTGTGCCAGGATTCAAAAATGCGCTTGGCAGCATCCTTACTTTGTATGTCTTGCCTCCGTGCTCTATAGTGTGGCCAGCATTAGGACCTGCGCCGCCCCTGACAGCTATTACAGGATTATCTTTCATGGCAAGATAGGAGACAATCTTACCCTTGCCTTCATCTCCAAAAAAACCTCCAACAATAACGGTAGAAGTCATAAAGGATGAGCGCAGACGGAGATATTTAAGCCAAGTCTTAGCAATACAATTTTAGCAAAGAAGATGAACCCAACTTTGCATGTCACAGCCAAACTATGCAGGAAACATTATTGTTTCTCTTGCAAACCTTCCAGAATTTCTGCGCAAACCCATATTGCAAAAAAGATTGTCCGAGTTCTTTTCAATGTCAAGCGAAGACAAACAGGAGATCATAAACAATGCCTTGCAGGCCGGGCCCACAATACAGTTTGATAGATTTTCTACCCTGTTTAAGACATGGCTTGAGGTGCTGTGTAACTTGTCAGAAGAACAGAGAAGCATAATGTTCGGTGCGTACATTACTGAGATCGCAGGCAATCCGGAAAAAATCATCCTGTTCAACCTTGACGGGATTTTAGAGATTTACCTCATGCTGACAGACGAGCAGAGAAGCATGATCTCAAACACTATAAAAAAAATCACAGATTCGCTGGATGGCGAGTCAAAAAAGAGAATTAGCCTTGTAATTCCAGAAAGAGCAAAGAAAGAGATAGGAATCTAGAGTGTCTTGTCCGGTTTTCGCTGATTCTCATCTGCGAAATTTACGACGTCGCCTTCTGGCGTCATTACCCCTACGAAGACTTTTTCATACCTTTTCACTACTTTTCGGTGATCGGGCATTGACATGTCTAGCCTCATTTCATTCATCACCATTACTCTGTACTGCTTCCATTCTTCCCAACACGGGTTGCAGCAAGGATAGACGGCCGCTATAGGATCTAGTTCCATGCCATCTGGAATCTCCTTTTTACATTTAGTGCAGATTCGTGCCATAGCAAGATATCAAAAATATAGCAATTTATTTCTTAGTTCAAGATGTCAAATCCCGTATTCTTCCATCCCCTTAAGAAGAGATATTAGGGAAAACAGAGAAATTAAGATATGAAGATCAAGTGCCCCAAATGCGACCAGATAGCGGAACTGGGGGATGATTTTTCATATGTCAAGTGTTCAAAATGTTCCCTAGATATGACATACGGCGAGTATGTGAGGCTCTTGACGTACAAGGATGCCAGATATTCGGACGTATTGGGGGATTATGCCACTGATACCAATGGCAATACAGCAGGAACTCTTGATGACTGGTAGAAAAAAAATAACTGCAAGGCTTAATTAATTTCAAAAGACTAGTGCGCTTAGTTGGCGATTGCATCTGATGCTGTTCTTGAGATAGCTCTTAACTTGTTAGGATTTGTGGTTGGAATTGCACTGGGAGTTTTTTCCTACATAGGATTCAAGAACACCGGAAGTCCGACTTTGTTTAGGCTAAACATTTCCTTTTTTTCAATTGGAATAGGTTTTGGAGTTGTTGGGTTTGGATACATGATAGAGCTATTTGTATTCGGTTACAGTCAGATTGACAACTGGATCCAGACACTTGGCATAGGAATACAGACGGTAGGATACTTTTTCATCGCATTCTCTCACGGCATCAAGTCATTTTTCCCAAAATCGCGGTATTTCAAATCCATAGTGGTGCCTCTTTTCATCATACCCGGTAATGCACTTGAGCATATTATAAGGTCAATTTCTTTTATCCTATTGGTATATGGCACAATTGAGACCATTATGTCGTATATGGAGAGCAGGAAGAGAAGCACTATCTTCGTTGCTGCAGGACTTGGGTTGCTTGCCTTGGGCGAATTTCTTGGCTGGTACTCTGTAGTATTTCCAAAATCAATACTATACTTTGTCTCACTTTCTACAAAAATAATAGGCCTTGGAGCACTGTTTGTTCCAATCTCTCAAGTTCCCTTAAGAGGAGGTATGAAATTTGGCGGCAGTGTATAGAACCCACATGAGTATCATAGGAGACATACTCTCTACTACTAGAGATGAGGCGCCGGATGAAGCAGGTGCAAGCGTAACATATCTGATTCGAAAGGCCAATGTCTCATATGGAAGGCTGGCAAAAATACTAGAAACACTGGTTCAACAGGGACTTTTAGAACAGACTACATCAGAAAGAGCATGCAAGTACAGAATAAGCTCTAGGGGCAGGGAGTTTCTGCAGGCATACCGCGGATTCAGAGAGTTTGCAGATTCCTTCGGGTTAAGAATTTAGCCAGAGCCATTTTCAACGTCTTCGTACTCGTCATCCATATCGTCGTCGAATTCATCTTCAAAATCATTCTCAAATTCTTCAGACATGAAGATCAGAGAAAATATTTTCCTATAAAAGACTACTTACAGAATACGGTTATTTGCAAATGGTGTTGTCACACAGGGGTTACCCAGCCACCACATGAAACACAGATGCTCATGCCGTCATCGTTTTCATATGTCTCTCCACCCGGTGGACAGTGACATTGAGGTATTTCCTCTTCCATGCAAGGTATACGCGATTGGGCTTTATATCATTTTTAGAATAAGAGATAATTTACATCGTTTATCAGATAATTCATGATTGTGTCCTGCAACCGCGATGGAATTTCCATGGCTTCCAGGATAATCAAGAGTGGAGGCATTGCAGTCTTTCCTACGGATACGGTATACGGAATAGGATGTGATCCATTCAATAGCAAAGCGGTAGAAACAATTTACAAGATTAAAGGACGGGAGGGATCAAAACAACTTCCGGTCCTAGGACTTTCTATTTTTGAGATATCAAAGATCGCAGTCTTTGACAAGTTATCACAGAGATTCGCGTCTAGATTCTGGCCTGGTCCATTAACATTAATTCTTGATGTGAAAGAAGAAAAGATTGCAAAGTCTCTTGGTCTTGATAAAAAGATAGCAGTACGTGTTCCCAACCATCCATGCGTATTAGAACTTCTCAAAGAATGCAAACTGCTTGTTGGAACCAGCGCAAATCCATCCGGCCAGCCTTCTGCTGCAGACTCTACAGAGGTGATAGAGAAATTGAGCGGATATGACATACTGTTAGACGGCGGGAGCATACCAAATCCTGTAGAATCAACAATCGTCAGAGTAGCAGGTGACAGGTTTGACATAATACGGGAAGGAAAAATTAGCGAAAAGGAGCTGCTTTCGCTAGTTTGAACCTAATTGTAACATGCAGTCGTCACCTTGAAGAAGAGGCATCTGATGAGATTTCAAAGATTCTTGCCATACTGGGTGATGCAGAGGCCAAAACAGAACACAGTAGGTTTTCTGGCATAGTAGTGGTCGATACATCTCTAGATCCTTTCCAAGTAGTAGACAGGATCAGAACAAAGATTCTTGACGAGCCGTGGAGCGTCAGATACTGCCACAGGTTCATACCGATTCAAGAGTCCATTAGGACCACGCTTGATAACATAGTGACGGCAGTGCAAAAACATGCAGACTGTATGCAGTCAGGTGATTCTTACAGAATTACAATTGAAAAACGAGGCTCGGAGCTATCAACTAAGGAGTTGATCGACTCAATTGCAGGAATTGTGAAAAACAAGGTGTCCTTGGAAGAATATGATTGGAACATTATGGTTGAAATTCTTGGAGACATGGCAGGAATCTCCATACTAAAAGACTCTGACATAGTGAGTACTTTGAAAGTAAAACGAGATTCAATGGAGTAGGACTGCAGATCTCTCAACTAGGAGATCCTCAAGCGGTTCTGATGACATTACACAGTCAAGTTCTTTTTTTGTTATTTTGAACTCTTTTTTTAAGAAATTGGCATTTTTGGGAAAGGGCATCATTGGTTTTACCATAGGATTCAGATCTGCAACAAGTTTGTTCACTAGCGATTCTCTTCCAATCGCAATCAGAATCGAATCACCGTCCTTTTGCAATCCCGCTTTGGAGATTGCGTCACTTATCTGCTTGCTTGCTGCAAATCTCATAAGCATGTCAGTTTCAACTTTATTTGAAAGCAGGGTTCCGGCCTTGTTTGCCGCTAGGGAGACTTCAATGACTCTCTTTGCATGATTTACACTTAGAATGTACTTTGATCTAATGCCCTGAATAACAATAGTTGGGAATCTGGTTCGTATAGATTCAAGAAATCTCACGGGATCGGCACTTGTCTTTCCAATCCTGATTAATTCTACATGGTAATTTGAGATCCTAAAGTTGGTTCTTGTTTTGCTGCCTCCATGAACCACAGGAATTATGCTGATAACATCACCGTCCCTAAGAAGAGTTTCGTTTCCTTGCAGAACGGACGAATCGGCACCGTTTATCGCTACAAGAATATTTCTCGTGTCAAATACAGGCATGTTTTTTTGAACCAAGCCTTGGAGAAAGTCAAGAAGATCAGATACGGACATGGAGTTTTTTTCAATTGATACAGTATCAGACAGAAAGGATTTCCTGATACCGCCAAGAAGTTTGACCGTTATCATGGATTAAGAAATTAGTTGGTTCAATATGGAATTATTGGTTTTTTATATACAAGAAATGCTTAGCTGACCAGCTGTTCTTCCAGCTCTTCAGTCTCAGCGATGGTCTCATCCTGTGGTGCCAGTGATTCTTTTTCCTTTTGTTCTTCAAGTTCTCTTCGCAGATGGGCTGTGATATATCCTGCAATCTCATTTTTTAGTCCCTTTGATCTGACTACAGCAACTTCGTCAAGTATTTTCTTATTTTGTTTAAAGTCGACGCCAAATTTTCCTTTATAAGTAGTCATTAGTTCCGTAGAAATTCGTCTGACTCTATTCACGTTACCGATTGGCATAAGGGGTATTTTATACCTATATGCCAAGATATGAATTGGTATTTTTTTCCACGATTTCAAGTGTCTCATCATATCGCTTGCCAAGAATGTTGGAGGCGCAAAAGAGAACACTTGGAAGAAAAGTTATTTGCGCAGTCTTGTATCCAAAACACTTGGAAAACTTTACCGGTCCATCAGTTTCCATCAATACCTTGTCAAGACAAGTTTGAGAAAGGAGAACTTGTTTGTCTTGAGAATAAACCATCGCAGGTCCGTATGAAACGTAACATCCGACATCCATTGCTTTTTGCAGTTGCTTTTTGTTTCCTGCAAACCAGTGCAGCAGCGTGCCAGCAAGGCGATATGACGACAAAATAGAGAATATCTCATCCAATGTCTTTCGTGAATGGATTGACACTGGCTTGCCAAGTTTTTCTGCCAGTGACAGCATTTTTTCAAAGACATGAACCTGACGTTTGAAACCATCATCGTCTGGGACATATGTCCTGTCAAGGCCAATCTCCCCTATGCCAGATATTCTGTCTGAATTATCCAGAATCAGGTTTGTTACTGGCTCTAGATCGCCGCCTGCTTTCTCCGGATGTATCCCAAGGAAAGGCAGGACCAATCTGCTTTTCTCACCGATGGCAAGCGTTGCATTCGAACTTGCATAGTCCATGGAAACGCAACATGCCCTCATTTTCATCCTGTCCATAGCTGCAAGAATAAACGGCAGTTCTGGTTTGAATTCGTCATCTGATAGATGGATATGAGCGTCAGTTAGCCAACTCATGAGTATACCATTTACCATAAAAAATAGTGTGTATAAATCGATTCCCAGATAGTCTTTTTTCCACTTGAACTCTTTTATCGTAGGTATCTAGAATGATACCATGACAACATCTGAATTTGGTCTTTCTGTGATGTACAGGATCTTGAAAAAGGCAGGAGCTGACAGGGTAAGCGACGAGTCAGCAAACGAATTGAGGAGAATACTTGAAGAGGTCGGTGCATCCATTGCCAAAAGTGCAGTAGAAATGTCCACACATGCAGGTAGAAAAACAATCAAAGCAGAAGATGTTAGACTAGCTGCAAAACAGTTTTCAAAATTCTGATCTAAAAGATTTAATTGTTCATAGGAAACCTGTTTGATTGCGGTGAGGTGGCAGAGCGGCTATGCGTTCGCCTGCAAAGCGAATCTATAGGGGTTCGAATCCCTTCCTCACCTTTGTCAGATATCATAATAACCTACTTTACTAAACATACCACATCCTACCCATTTCAGATTGATTGAAAGAAACAATGGGTTGCTAGAGTACATACCAGGTGCAAGGCCGCCTGTGCAACAGTCATCCAATGGACAACCACTGGAAGGATTTGTTCAGAACATACGCGACAGTGTAAAAGAGTATGCAGAGGACGCGCAGAATGAAGTTGAAAAGGGCCACAACTTTCTCCAATGGGTGTTAACGAGGGTTTTTGAAGCTACCGATGACGATGCGACTGATGCAATCATTGATGGACCCAACGATTTGGGCATAGACGCATATCTACCAGTTGATTTTTCTGAGGACAAGATCTATCTCTTCCAATCAAAATATGGCACCGCTCATTCTATGGAAGCGATTGCCAAGTTCAGACATGATGTGCAGAGTCTGCTTGCCAAAGATGTGACAAAAATGCGTCCCGAGATTGCTCACTTGGTAACACAGATCCAGCAAAGACACCTGAAAATAGAGTGTGTTTATGTCACGGATCAAAAGATTGACGAGGAAACCTACGAGTCTGTTGAGATATACGATATAGATGCAATAATCCAAAAACTATGGGACAGGATCAAAAAACCAGCGGTAGGCAAAAAGGCCACAATTAGGCTTGAAAGCAAATTGAGGTATCAGGATACACTGCTTGGAATCCTGAAGCTTAGGGAATTGACCAATTTTGTAACAAAGAACAGGGACTATGTCTTTGAGTCGAACATAAGACAGTGGATGCAGTTTAAGACTACTGTAAACAAGGGGCTGCGTGAAACTCTTCAGGAATCGCCCAACAAATTCTTCTACTATAACAACGGCATAACCATAGTCGTAAATGATTTTGAGGAGCTTGAGGACAATTCCATACTTTTGCATGCTCCTCAGATAGTCAATGGTGCCCAGACTTCCAATTCGGTGTTAGATCATGCAAAACGCACTCACAATCTGGAGGGAAGCATCACGGTTACAATAATCAAGGCGGCAGATGAGATGGACCAGAACAACATTACAAAATACAGAAATTCTCAGAATGCTGTAAGGGGAAAAGACTTGGTTTCTTTGATGGATTTTCACAAATCCATCAAATCCCAGATGGAAAATCTCGGGTATTTTTACGAGATACAGGCAGGATCGTTTGACAGCAAGACCAAGTCCCAACAATTGGAATTTGTCGGGGATCCAACATACAGCAAATACCTTCCGGACAATCACAAAAAAGTAATTGTTGGTAAAGATGCCATACAGGCATTCGTAGCTGGAATCGAACAGAGACCTACCGAGTCATACAGCTCACCTGCACAATTTCTTCCAAGAGGAAGCAAGTATGATGAAGTGTTTGATGAAAAACTCAAAGACGATTACAGGTTGTTGCTGTATCCTTATCTTGCGAAAGAGTATGCAAAAAAGACACTAAATTACGGGAAGAAGGGAGGCCACAGGACAAAAAGATACGCGACTCTGTTTTTTGTTGCAGTTTATTTCAAAATTCTCCATGAGAAAATACTTCTAACCAAGGGAGACTTTAAGGAGGATATCGCAAAATTAGAGCCGATCTTCAAGAGTGTCAAGCTGAACCAGAGAATTTTAAAGCTCACAGATACCGTGGCGACAAAATTTCTAGAAGACACCGTTGTTGACGACGAGATGACAGCGGCAAACACGTATCATAACTTCTTCTCACACCATGTCTGGCTAGACTCTATGATACGCGTAATTGAGAAGAAGATAAAGCAGGAAGAGGAAGACATACTCAGCATTCAGACCATAGTGCGAGATCTTTTCTGAAAAGTTGTTCAAGAGAGGCGGCAGATGGGTGACCGATAGGTCTCTTGCAGGAGGTCCGCATCTGGCCATCCAGTCTACCGCTGTCTTATTGTACCAATTTGGTACTATTTAACTAGATTTTTATAACGAAAAAATAGAGTTTTAACAACTTGGTAGAAACAGCTAACAAATGTTCACTGTGTAATGGTTCCATAGATCACATGTACCAGCCCATGGAATCGTGGGGCGTCAAGGGATCTCTGTGCAGCAAGTGTTATTCCAAAAAGATCTCTGAATATTATCCAGGCACTCATGACAGAGTGAACAAATCAAATTAAAAACCAGCCAGTTTCAATCTGTGACTTGTCAGATGTCTCCCCTATTCCGGTAGCATATCTCCATACGTATCTTGCGTTGGTTTCCATGCTGTCTTTTATTTTGGCAAGCGATTCAATCTCAGACTGGATGTTTCCATCAACGGTAGAGCATGATTCACAGAATTTGCATTTGGGATCCAGTGTTGGCGGAGATGATTCTACCAGTGGGTATGCCCTGCAGGCAAGCGGTCGATCTTTGTATATTTTACATTTGTACCCTCCATGGGGAGATCTTTCGCTACTTTGAGTATCAAGAAAAGGACACGTGTTACCATTGGATTCCTTTCCCATCAATTGATACGCAAGAATCTTATCCGGTTTGTCGTTTTTTTCAGAGATTCCAATTCTTGGAAGGACATCAGCTTTGACGGCATGTTTTTTTGCAAAAAACTCTATCTTTTGCTTCTCCTCAGGCAGAACAAGCACCCCTATCTTGCCAAACTTTACGGATGGATAGTATTCTCTTTCGATGCAACACTTTGAGCATCCCTCCACGCAGGAAAAATCCAATGCGATCCATATGTTGAAATGAGATAAAACCCATTTCATCATCAATTGTATTAAAGTGGCATTTATGAGAAAAGAGTAATACCCTTATATCACCTCCCCTTATAAGTACCGAACATGGTAGCTTACAGAACAAGTATGCAGATAGTATGCGATCTACTCACTGTTACAGATCAGAGCGGTCAGAGCGGCATCAACGTAACAGCGCTACTAACAAAGGCAAACCTGTCACATTCAAGGCTATCCAAGTTTATCGAAAATCTGACCGGAGCAGGGCTTATAAACCGAATAGAGTTTGACGGCAAAAACACATTTGTCATAACTCCAAAAGGCAGGCAATATCTGCAAACATACACCCAGTTCCAAAGCTTAGCCGACTCTTTTGGCTTGGAACTCTAGGCAGCACCCGCTGAATTTTCAGTCTTACAACAAGTAACCAGCTTGCAAATCATTTGAACCTTCAGAGATTCTTTCTTGCAAACATTCAGAAATGATCTTCCAGATTACTTGTGACATTTTGAAATGCGGTAAAAGATCAGAGATCATAATTAGCTATCAGATCAAAAACATAGATCAGGAAGGTTTGGTATAAAACAACCGACAGATCTATAAAGACGTAGATTGGTCTATGTCTAAGGGGAGTATTATGGGAGAAGTATCAGCGTGGTGGAAGGGGCTTGCAAAAGAATTGGAACTTGACATAGAGACCCTCAACGATGTGCAAGAAAAGAACAAGCAGTTTTGAATTTAACTAACATGCTACAGAAAAAACATTTGTAAACTTTTTTGAAGATGCAATTTAATAATAAAAAGCCTCGAGCGGGATTCGATCCCGCGGCCTAACGCTTACGAGGCGTTCGCTCTACCAGGCTGAGCTATCGAGGCATTGGTTCGAAATGCCATCAGAGTTTATAAAAAGCCTTTGTGCTTTTGATACATTGAAAGTATCAATTTCCGGGGTACGCGGAATTTTTGCTGATGATCTCAATCTCAAGGACATAATACATTTCTGCCGCAATTTTTCACACCTCGTAAAATCAAAAAAATGCATTCTGGCACGAGATACCAGACCATCAAGTGAGATTCTCTCCCAGGTGGCGTCTGCATCATTGATGGAAAGAGGTATTGCAGTATACAATCTTGGAATAGCACCCACCCCAGTGGCATTCAGAGAGGCAAGAAAGTATGGAGGCGGTTTGATAGTAACATCGTCACATAATCCACTAGAATGGAATGGTCTGAAATTCATCGTGGACGGAAGAGGCATCAATGAGGCAGAACTGGGACGCATGCTTGAAGAAAAGCGTTTTTCAAAAGTAAGGATAGGCTCGGAATCAGAGATTGATTCTGCTTATGTTAGTGAAGCCACAAAGTTGATTGGCAAGGTATATGGAAAACCTGAAATTGCGCTTGACATTGGAGGCGGGGCAGCATTTCAGGCAGCTCCGACGCTTTTGGAAAAACTAGGATGCAAGGTAAAAAAGATAAACCACGTTCCAGGAAAGTCCTTGCGCGGACCCGATCCCACTTATGACAAGCTGTCAGGCCTGACCAGATTATCCAGAAATGCGGACATTGGATTTGCGTTTGATCTGGACGGCGATAGGCTTGTAGTGGTAAAAGACGGCAGAAAGCAGGCGCCAGATGTCACCCTTGGACTTGGGGTTGCAAAAGCGCTTGAAATGGGATACAAGAAATTCGTCCTGAGCATAGATACAAGTGTGTCAATTGAGAAATTCATCAGGAACGAGGGGGGCCAAGTGAAGAGATCCAAAGTCGGAGAGGCAAATGTTGTTGATTTGATGCTAAAGACGAATTCCCAAGCAGGAGGGGAGGGAAGCAGTGCGGGTTTCATCCTGCCCAAGTTTAACATGTGCAGAGACGGATTGCTTACAAGCGGTCTGATTGCATCAATGGTTGGAACAAGAAACTTTACGGATATCATCAGATTCATGGAGGGGCATATCCAGAAAAGGAGCAAGATAAATGCAGATTCGAAATTCCACAGGAAAACAATTGAGATACTTGTCAAAAAGATGGGAAAGAAATTCAGCCAGATAATAACAATTGACGGAGTCAAGGCGGTGATAGATGAGGATAGCTGGGTTCTAGTGAGACAGTCAAATACTGAACACAGCATCAGGGTTTCTGCCGAATCAAATAATCTCAAAAAGATAAAAGACATCGAGAGCCAAATCACCAAACTGGTAACCAAAAGCTATGAAGAAGCCAGACGAAGCAAAAATCATTAAGATATTCCAGTCGCGTTTTGGACGTGGAGTAGATTTTGTTCCAGAAGACTTGGAAGTGATTTCCATGTCAAGACAGAATTTCCTAGCCAAATCAGACATGCTGGTTCAAAGTACAGATGTTCCCTCAGGGATGAAACTGCATCAGGTTGCCAGAAAAAGCATGGTTTCATGCATAAGCGACTTTGCCTGCAAAGGAATCAAGCCGAAATATGCTATTGTTTCACTTGCCATCCCACGCGCATTTACTGGAAAAATGATACGGGAGCTGGCAACAGGTTTTGCAGCAGCCTCTAAAGAATTTGGTGTCAAAGTGATCGGAGGGGATGTAAACCAAGGAAAAGAACTCGTCATAGACGTATCCATGTTTGGCATAGGCAAGAAAATGGTACGAAGAGGAGGAGCAAAAAGTGGCGACGTCATAGTTACTTCCGGGCCTTTTGGATATTCCTCATCAGGTCTGAAGATGATACTTCAAGGCATCAAGGCAGATCCAAAGTTTGCTAAAAAATGCAAAAAGTCCGTTTTCCTCCCAACACCGAGATTAGAGTTTGGATTAAGGGCTTCAAGATACTTTACCTCTTCCATGGATTCAAGCGATGGCTTGTCCATTACTCTAAATGATATGAGCAGGTTGAGCAAGAAGAGATTTTTCGTAACTAGAATACCGTCAGAAAAAGATGTCATAGAGTTTTCAGAAAAGAAGAAGATCAGCCTGTCAGATCTTGTCTTTTGTGGAGGGGAAGAATATGAAATGGTGGCTACGGTTCCCAAAAAGAACATACATACAGTCAAAAAAATTGCAGAAAGATTGGCGGTGCCTCTTTTTGAAATAGGATATGTTGTAAATGGCAAGAATGTTATTCTCATAGACGGAAAACAAGAAAAAGTCCTCAAGAGATGCGGTTGGGTTCATCTTAGATCCTAATGTTTTTTAAACCCGTTATAGAGTTCTGAGATGTTGTCAGAACAGCAAGAGACCAAGGAGAAATGGGGTATTGCGCACATTTACAGCAGTTATAACAATACAATTGTGCATATCACTGACGTTTCTGGCGGCGAAACAGTAGCCATCAGCTCTGGAGGCAGGCACGTAAATGCAGACAGATACGAATCGTCTCCTTATGCTGCAATGAAATCCACTGCGGCTGTTGTAGAAGCTGCCCATGACAAAGGCTTCACAGGGCTTCACATCAGAGTAAGAGCTGTTGGAGGAGTTGGATCTAGAGTTCCAGGACCTGGAGCACAGGCAGCAATCAGGGCACTGGCAAGGGGCGGATTTAAGATTGGAAGAATTGATGACGTAACGCCAATCCCTCATGACACCACCCGCAAAAAGGGCGGCAAAAGAGGAAGAAGAGTCTAGTCTTCTATCAGTTTTATCTTTACTTTTACGTTATTTTGCTCAAAAAGGTTTGTCATATAGCTGACAAATTTCTCTTCGTATTTTTTCCCCTTTGACGCCTGAATCCTGTCTGCAACTTTTAATTGCATGGCAGACAGGAGCTCATTTTTTATCAATATCTTGAAAAACGTCCAGCCAAACCTATGCATTGGATTGCTGATTAGAAAACCGTCCGCTATCTCGCAAAGGGATTGCAGGTTATTCATTGCAGAGGAGATCAGCTCAAGATCTGTTTCATAACTGGTGCTTGCAATTTCCAGTATGGTTGCCCTGCCGTTCATTGGCAGGACACCTTGCAATAGATAAAAAGAGCCAATTTCATCTTTCTAGTTTCGCCACACGATTATAAGATTTGATTTTTTTGACATAAATAAACTAAGGATTTTCGGCAGGAATGTCTTGGCCATCTGCATCTTGTTCACCTTTTAATTTGTCAGACCACGATACCAGCTTGCCGTCTTGCTCAACCTTGATTGTTGTCTGCACCTTGACCCGTATTCCTATTGACCTGAAAAGAGTAAGCAGTTTTCCTCCGTCAATTATTTCTGTTACTTCTCCTGACCTGATCAATTCTGCTAGTTTTTCTATCACCATCTTGGTTTCTACAGGAAATTGCGTCTCTGCGTTTTCAAGAACCTCAAGACCCCGATATCCCAGTTGTTTGACTACAATCTCACGCGGTGATACGGATGCAGTAGGCTGTGTCTTTAGTTCGTCAATTTTCTGCTTTTGAGAGAGGTTTTTTTGCATCTCAAGCAGTCGTTTTGCCTTTAGAAGTTCCAGTTCCTTGTCTTCTTCTGTCATCCCTTGATCACCCCTATTGGTACTAGCTTGGCTACCTTTGTTGCTATTCCCATCTCATGTGATACATTGGCCACCGCGTCCACATCCTTGTATGCTTCGGGAGTCTCTTCTACAACACCTTCTCTGGTAAGGGCTTTTATGAAAATTCCCTTGTCTCCAAGAGATTTTTGAACCTGGCTTTCAGTAAAATTGCGCCTTGCAGCAGATCTTGACATCATTCTTCCAGCTCCATGTGCAGTAGAGCCAAAGCTCAGGTCCATCGAGCCTGGCTGGCCTAAAAGAATCCAGCTGCCCGTGCCCATCGAACCGGGTATGAAGACAGGCTGTCCCAAGTCTCGATATTTCTGGGGTATCTCGTCCCTGCCTTTTGGAAATGCTCGCGTTGCACCCTTTCTGTGCACCACAACTGAGCGTAGTTCGCCGTCAACTTTGTGCTTTTCTACCTTTGCAATATTGTGAGCCACATCATAGATGAGTTTCATGTCCAGATCAGATTCAGTTTGCTTGAAGATCCTTTCAAACGCTTTTCTTGTCCAGTGCGTAATCATTTGCCTGTTGCTCCAGGCAAAGTTCAGTGCGGCAAACATTGCTTTTCTATAGGATTCGCCTTCCTCAGATGAGTTTGGTACGCATGCAAGTTCCCTGTCAACTAGATTTATCTTGTATTTTTGAAGTGCTTGCTCAGATGTCCTAAGATAATCACTGCAGACCTGATGCCCGAATCCTCGCGAACCACAGTGAATCAAGACTGTGATTTGTCCCTCATTGAATATTCCCATCCTCTTTGCAGCTTCTTTGTCATGTATCTGGTCAACACGTTGAATTTCAAGAAAGTGGTTTCCCGAGCCCAGGCTTCCCAGCTGTGGAGAGCCACGCTTGCGTGCAGTCTGGGATACTCTGCTTGGATCTGCGTTTTTTATCTGCCCGTTTTCCTCACATACATCTGCATCATCGTTTGAGCCATATCCATGGTCTACTGCCCACTGTACCCCACGTACAAGTACCTCGTCAAGATCGGAGGAACTCAGTCGGACGGCGCCCTTTGAGCCGACTCCAGAAGGAATTGATTTGAACAGCTCAAGTACCAGCTCTTTGAGTTTTGGTCTTACATCCTTTTCATTCAGGTTTGTTCGTACTAGTCTTACACCACAGTTTGAGACCACAATGCCGTTTGCAATGAAGTTATGGTTGCGATCATTAATGGTTAGATCGTAGACATATCCATCATAATCGGTTTCTTCCATGCCTGTTATTTGGTCCCACGCATATCCGTCACCTATTGAGACTTTGTGCATAAACTCGTTGAAACGCATGACGTCCCAAACTCTAGCTGACTTTCTCTCAGACCATATGGAATGTTCTATGAAACTTTGAGTAAAATACTCTCCCTTTAGTGCGACTAAAATCTGTCCAGAATTTTTTCCGCTGGAATACATCTCCCGCGCTGTATTTCTTGCGTTATCTCTCTGCACCCTGATTTGACTGGTAAAACTCAGATACAGTGAAGCAATGCTTGCCAGCATCTCCTTTTCCTTGTTGTAGACATAACCTACAGTGCCAAGAAATCTGAGCATATTGTCCGCGTTAGATTCTATTCCCAGACGGACTGCCTTTGTCGTGCCCTTTTTGCCGTCATAGGTATAACCATCCACCAATGCAGGCTCTGATGTTTTTACGCCAAGGGAATCGAGGATTTCTTTTATGTCATTTACTATCTCAAATGCATTATCCAGCAAAGTTTCCAGTTTGCTAACACTGAATGTTGGCATGGTAAAATTATACCCGTTGTTAGAGATGGGTTTTGTAAGCTCGCCTCCAAAATATGCTGCAACAAAAAGTCTCTTTTGCCATGCCTTGAGAGATTTTATCCATTGAGGTATTCGGTATCGTTGAGCAGATCTGTTTCCGGCAGGAATACCCATTGCGTGTAGAATTACCCTGAATCCCCTGGAGGATATATTTATGGAATGTTCCACAGTTTGAAAAGTAGCCTCACCATAATGCGAATTTATCTTGTGGCATCTTTGTCGAGAAATTATGATAGAGTTTATTCCCAACCAATTAAGATCAGTTTCTACGGATTTGAGATCCTCCAATCTTCCATAGATTGAGACGTATTTGCTCCCCTTAGGTACCGTGCCATCGCTCAGTATTATTCCAAGCAGCTTTAGCATCCTTGAGAGTTTGTTGCTTGTTGTCTTTAGTTCGTCAAGTCCTAGGCTGACAAGATGTTTTAGTACCTGCGCTCTGGCATTGCCCCTGTCACTTATACCCAGTTCATCCATGGCCTTGTTCAGATCTTCCACATTGTATATGACATCCTCTGCGGGTTCCAAGTGCTCCAATCCCTCAAACCCGTGTGAAACTAGGCGGGTTCCAATTGACACCAGTCCTGCATCGACCATGCCTATATCAGTAAGCAGTGGATGATCCTTGGTGACTAGCAGTTCCCTTCCAAACTTTGTAGTTATTTTTAGTATGGTATCATTTTGTTTTTTCTTGAGAAACAGAATTGGTCCCGTTGTTATGGTTGATTTGCTTGGTACATCAAATGATAAGGTAGTGTCATTGTCTGAAATTTCAGTTATCTTCTTCCAGTTTCGATCTTCAGTATAGACCCGGGTGGACGGATGAAGGCAGTTAATGTCGTATCCCACACCCCCAGGACTTATCATTCCTTCTTCAGCGTCCATTGCAGCCACGCCGCCCACAGGAAATCCATATCCTTCATGACCATCTGGAAGCACCACTACATGTTTTACAACTCCCGGCAGTGTTGAGACATTGATGGCCTGAGTTATGGTCCTGTCAGTCATCATTTTTTGCAACAAGCCTTCATCTGCATATATCGTGACTGGAACCTTCATGCCTCGAGTGGAATCCGCCTCAATACGATATTCCATGTCTCCTATTTTTTTAGGAATTAACGAAGTCATCTCTTTCTGCGAAAAAAGGCATTTGTACACAATTTAAATCATGAGAAGCAAAAGATGATTTCTATTTTATGAGTTTGGCGGTATGCCGATATAGATCATGCAGTGTCTTTCCATCAAGAGTCAGGTCTTCACCCTCAGCATGGTCAACTGTGTTATTCAAGTCTTGACCCTTTTTCTCTTCTTTCTTGTCTTCCATATCTCTCACGTTCAAGTATTAATATAAAAAATTAATGATAAAATGAGAGCATAATCCATTCAAGTAGATTTATTTTGCTAGCATAGTTTCTCTGATGTATGCCAATACTGCCAATTGATTCTGGCCGCTATGGAACAGACGCTATGAAGGAAATCTTTGATGACCAGAAAAAGATAGCATATCAATTGGAGATAGAAGCTGCAGTGGCCCGCTCCCAGTCTGAGATAAATATGATACCAAAAAGTGCAGCTCAGAACATTGCAAGTATTGCAATGTCAGGAAAGATAACAGTAAAAAGGATAAAACAACTTGAAGCAAAAAGTGATCACGATACAGCGGCATTGGTAGAAGCACTCAGTGAGAGATGCAAGCCTGCTGCCAGACCGTGGATTCACTATGGCCTGACCAGCAATGATCTTGTTGACACAAGCAATTCCCTGCAGATAAGAGACGCCATCTGCATAATAGAACCCAAGGTAGCAAAGATGGCCATCATTTTGGCTGACATGGCAACAAGATACAAGGGCGTGCCCGCAGTAGGCAGAACCCATGGCCAGCATGCAAGCATAATTTCATTTGGTTTAAAATTTGCAAATTCTGCGCTTGAGATGGCAAAACATGTTGAGAGAATAGAGGAGATAAAGAAACGGGTCTTGATTTGCAAGACTCTGGGAGTGGTCGGGACAGGCTCTCTCATGGGAGCAAAGGCGCTGGAAGTACAGAGAAGGGTTGCAAAAAAGCTTGCACTGTTTCCCGCAGACGTAACGACCCAGGTGGTCCCACGCGAGAGATATGCAGAATATGTTTTTTTCATGGCGCTGATTGGCTCTACGCTTGAAAAGATAGCAGTAGAGATACGAAACCTGCAGAGAACAGAGATAGGCGAGGTGGCAGAGCCGTTCAGAAAGGGCCAGATGGGAAGTAGTGCGGTTCCAGTCAAGAGAAACCCTGTGAAGAGCGAGCGCGTTACATCTCTTTCAAAGTTATTGCGAAGCCAGATTTCAGTAGTGTTTGAAAACATCCCGCTCTGGCATGAGCGAGATCTCTCAAATTCTGCCAATGAAAGATTCATTCTTCCCACAACTTCCATACTTCTTGATGAAATGATTGAAACGATGACCAAGATTCTAAGAGAACTTTACGTCAATGAAGAAAGAATAAGAAGCAACCTGGAATTCACCATGGGGCAGATATTTGCAGAGTTTGTGCTGGAGGCACTCATAAAGAAAGGGGTGCCAAGATTTGAGGCATACAGAGACATACAGCGCGTTGCGTTTGCCGCATTAGAAAGCAAGACTGACTTTAGAGACGCAGTAAAAAGCGACAGCGTAATCTCGTCTCATCTCGCAGAAGATGAGATAGACGGCATCTTTGTTCCAGAAAATCATCTTGGTGCATCCAACCAGATAATTAGAAACGTCTCAGGCATTGTGAAAAAATCATGCTCTAGGTTTTCCTGATCTTCATCAGGTTTTTGTGGATAAGAGAGCCATACTGCAGTGCTTTTTTCCTCTTCAATGCAGACTCGGGTGGGACCCCAACTGACAAGGCCAGATGTCTAATGATGTGCTTTCTTACCAGATCATCTTTGTCCTTTATCTTTTCTTGCATTGGAATTGGCTTTGCAAAGCCAATAAACTCGTCAGAAAGAAGTGGCTGCAATATTTTTACACCGAATTTCGAAGACACGTGATTTACCGCCCGCATCATCCTGATCTCATTTTCAAGCTTTGATTCCATGAGGTCCATTACTGCCTTTTCGCCGCTTTCTATGGCCTCCCTGTATGCATTATATCCACAAAAGAGCTCGTCTATTCCGTTTGACGTAAGAACAACATCGATGCCATTTTTCTTTGCAAGTTCCGATACATAATGGAAAGCTATGCAGTTTTCATTCCAAGAGAGGTTGTCAGTACCTATCTGAAGCCTGATCTCTTTTGCAACCAACGGAAATGATTTTTCAGGTATTCTACTAGTAAGATGTTTTAGTTTCATCAGGGCAGAGATTTTCTTTGAAAATTCAATGTCGTGCGAGCCCTCAAATCCAACTGTAAGCAACGTCACTTCAAATCCAAGATCAGAGCAAATTTTTGCCAGCAGTGAGCTGTCAACGCCTCCAGAAAAGGCAAGGCCGATTTTTTTTGGCGTTACAGTATTTTTTATTGCAAGGATTATTTGCTCATGTAGTTTTGTAACAAGGCTTTCCATTTTTTACGATCCGTTGTTTTTTTATGAGAGTTAAATATAGGGTTAGCTGGAAAAAAGATATGGCATTAACCAAGTTGACTGAGGAACAGATCAAGGGCGAGTTGGTCAATTTGCATGGATGGAGTGTTGTAAACGGCAAACTGCACAAAGATTTTGTTTTTGCAGACTTCATAGAGGCGTTTGGCTTTATGAGCAAGGCTGCCATCCACATAGAAAAAATGAACCACCATCCAGAATGGTTCAACGTATACAACAAGATCAAGGTAGAGCTAGTAACCCATGATGCTGGAGGTATAACACAAAATGACATCAGTCTTGCAAAGACCCTAAACTCTTTGGCAAAATAGCATCTCGCTAACAAAAACAACCTGTACAGAATTTATATACGGACAATCTAGAATTTTTCAAATGCCAAGCGGTTCGGCAATTCTGGATTCAGATTTTCGATATATCGATAAAAAAGGAAATCTCATGAGAAGCAGGACAGAGCTTTCCATAGCCGAGATGCTCTCATTCTTAGGGATAGAATACGAGTATGACTATGGCATTACCCTGAAGAATGGAGACAAAGTCCGTGTTGATTTCAAGACCGAAAAAGGGCTGATTGAAGTCATTGATGATGAAAAGGACATTGCAAAATACAAGGAACTAAAGCAAGAAAACCAAGATGTAAAACTAGTTGCAATTGGACATCCCAAGCTTGCTGCACAACTAAAGGAGCTTGATGACATTGTACTTTACAAGACAAAGGATGTTCAGACTGGCTCAATTTTCATAGAAGATCCTTCATTTGCATTTGATTATGCGCACATTTTACCCCTAGTGGAGAAATGTTCCATCCTTCATGGCCACACATCATCTGTCATGGTGGAGCTTGTAGGCGAAATGAAAAACAACCTGCTTGTAGATTTCGGGGAGGCAAAGAGGATAATCAAGGAAGTCATCTCAATTCTAGATCACAAGTTCTTCATTAACAAAAAATATCTTGTAAAAGAAGACGATCTTCATTACAAGATTGCATTTGACGGCCCAAAAGGCAAGTTTGATCTGCAGATGCCAAAAAATACCACATATTTGCTAGAGGGAGAAGCTACAGTTGAAAACTTGTCAACTGAGATAATAAAACTCCTTGTTCCAAAGATGCCAAAAAATGTAGAGGCAGTAGGCGTCTACATCTACGAGGGTTATAACAAGGGAGCCCATATTATCTCGCAGATCTCAAGATCATAGCGACATGGAGCCAAAGATAAAGGAAACAGCCTGGAATCCCGAGATTGAAAAGCAGATTTTGAAACAATGGGAAGACTCGAAAATATACGAGTTCAGACCAGAAGGGGACATATTTGTAATCGATACGCCCCCGCCATACCCATCTGGGAGACCCTGGCACATAGGAGCCGCTGCACATTATGCGCAGATAGACATGATTGCAAGGACCGCAAGGATGGAGGGGAAAAACGTACTGTTTCCAATAGGAATAGACAGAAACGGCCTGCCAGTCGAGATGTACACGGAAAAAAAATACAACATACGAATGCATGAGACAGACAGGGCAGAGTTTCTTAATCTATGTTCTACGGCTCTGGACGACCTTGAGGCAGAGATGATCCAGATAATGAAAAGTTTGGGTCTGAGCGGAAATTTCTCTGAATATTACAGGACGGATTCTGAGCAATACCGTTCCCTTACGCAAGCCACGTTCATAGAATTGTGGAAAAAGGGAATGGTGTACATTGCAAACAGGCCAAATAACTACGACTGGGTGACAGGAACTACCATCGCAGATGCTGAGATAATCTACGAAGATATACCAACAAAGCTGGTCTACATGAAATTTAAGATAAAAGACTCTGACATGATTTTAACCATAGCCAGTACAAGGCCCGAGCTTTTGTGTGCATGCCAGGCAATCATTGTAAATCCAGACGACGAGAGATATTCCAGCGTAGTAGGAAAAAATGCCGTAATTCCTGTCATAAACAGAGAAGTCCAGATAAGAACACATCCGTCTGCGGAAAAGGAATTTGGCTCAGGAGCTGTCATGGTATGCAGCTATGGAGATCAAAACGACGTTGCCCTGTTCAGGGAGCTCAAGCTGGAAGAGATTGTAGCAATTGGCAAAAACGGCAGGATGACCGAGGTTGCAGGCGCCTATTCAGGACTCAAGGTAAAACAAGCCAGAGAAAAAATAATCGAAGACCTGCAGAATCAAAACCTGGTAGAAAAAATCGAAAACATCAATCACAGGACACCCATTTCCGAGCGAAGTAAGATTCCAATTGAGATAATTGCAATGGAGGAATACTACCTAAGACAAAAAGAATCTGTGGAAAAAATCAAGGAACTAGGATCAAAAATCGTATTTCATCCGTCCATGCATAAACAGATCCTCATGAACTGGCTGGAATCAATAACCATAGACTGGCCCATCTCAAGGAGGAGGTTTTACGGAACAGAAATCCCAATATGGTATTGCAAAAAATGCTCCGAGCCACATGTGCCAGAGCCTGGAAAGTACTATAGACCGTGGAAGGATGCATGTCCCATCTCAAAGTGCACCAAATGCGGGGCAACAGAGTTTGTCGGCGAGGAGAGAACATTTGACACATGGATGGATTCCAGCGTATCACCACTCTATGTCTCAAAATATAACAGAGACGAGGAATTTTTCAAAAAAACATATCCAGCGTCAATAAGGCCGCAGTCAAAGGACATTGTAAGGACATGGCTTTACTATACGATATTAAGATGCGAGCAGCTTACCGGTGTGACCCCATGGAAGGATGCATGGATAATGGGCTATGGCGTCGACGAACATGGAGCAAAGATGAGCAAGAGCAAGGGCAATGTGGTGGACCCCCTTCCGGTGATTCAGAAATTTGGTGCTGATACCTTTCGATTCTGGAGTGCAAGCGAGATAAATCTCGGCTATGACTTTAGATGCTCAGAGCAGAAAATCGAGACAACAAAGAAATTCCTAAGCAAGCTCTGGAACATATCCAGGTTTCTTTCGGGATTTCCAATCATCAAGTCTGCCAAGACTACCCCGACAGACAACTGGATATTGTCAGAACTTGACAATGTAGTATCAGAGTGCAGGAAGGGCTTTGAGGATTACAACTTTTTTGTTCCCTCGACTAGCATCCGCGAGTTTACTTGGAACCTGTTTGCAGCACACTACATAGAGATGGTGAAAGGCCGTGCATACAGTACAGGGTTTAGCGAAGAAGAAAGAGATGCAGCCATATTTACCCTGCACAAGGTTCTTTCAACGCTTCTTCTACTTCTTGCCCCAATAACACCGTTTATCACTGATTATCTCTGGCAGCAGATTCAGTATTCGGATAAAACAGTACACAAGGAAAAATTTCCTCAGACAGAAAATCCCCAAGACTGGACGAAATTTACAAAGTCAATTACAGAGTTTAACTCAAACGTATGGAACAAGAAGAAGGAGCAGAGCCTGTCCTTGAAGGATGCAATAGAGATGGAAATACCCGAGGATCTTCAACAGTTTGCAAAGGATTTGAAAGCCATGCACAACCTCAGGTAATAGGATACATCTTTTGAAGATGCAAAAAATGTACTTTAATAGGGATTTTGCCCAAGTCATGTGAGTGAAAGCAGTAACAATCAGAAAACACGGTGGCCCGGACGTTTTATCATATGAAGAGGTTACAAATCCCTCTCCAATCAAGGGACATGCAATAGTGAGAGTAGATTATTGTGCGGTAAACCATCTTGACATCTGGGTTAGAAACGGACTTGCGGGTAAACAAGTATCGTTTCCCCATATTCTTGGTTGCGATATTTCAGGCACGCTTGTAGAGGGTTTTGGAAAATTCAGAAAAGGCGAAAAGGTCGTGGTATATCCTGCAGTGTCAAGCGGCGTTCCACGTGTGTCATTTTCAATCATAGGAGGGTTTGGCAAGTACCATGGAGGCTATGCTGAGCTGGTACGGGTACCACAAAAAAACATCATAAAAAAACCAGGTTGGTTCAGCGATGCCGAGGCGTGTGCGCTTAACATATCATATCTTACTGCCTGGAACATGCTTGAAAGATCAGGATGTAGAAAAGGCGACACCATACTCATATGGGGTGCAAACAGTGGTGTCGGTTCTGCTGCAATACTTCTTGCACATGCAATGGGCCTTAGAATCATAACGGTTGTATCAAGCAATGACAGTGCAGGCAGGGCAAGAAAACTTGGCGCAGACCTTGTCGTTGACAGGAATAAATCAGATGTGATGGCTGAGACTCTCAGATACACTGGAGAACAGGGTGTTGATGCTGTAATTGACCACGTTGGAGCAAAAACATGGCCCACAAGCATTGAAGTCCTCAAAGTTGGCGGAAAGATGGTTGCGTGCGGTACTACTACAGGAGCAGAGGCCACAGTAAACATCAGAGCATTTTACAGCAAGGAAGCCAGCATAACCGGAGCGTATCTTGGCACAAGATCACAATTGGTTTCGCTGCACAGATTTATGCAGTCAAAAAGAATCAGGCCAATAATTGACAGTGTCTTTGAACTCAAAGACGCCAAGCTTGCGCACCAAAAGATGGAAGACAGTGCACAGTTTGGAAAGATAATCCTAAAAGTTTCTAGCTGACAAATTCCCTGCAATCACAATCTAGCACAAGGCAGGTCTCTTTTGTCCGGATATGATCGTCTACAGAGTGCCCGCATTTTACATTTTTACACGTTCTTCTTGTTGTCTCTCGTTGTACTACTCTTTGTGCTATCTGGTTTGCCTTTTCTTTTGAATACCCCTTCTTGTCAATATAATAGTGCACCACTCTGTTGTACAATTCATTTGGGTCAAATGTGTGGCTCATCACACATGTAATATTGTCGCTAAAACATTTTAAGTTGCTTGCCTAGTGCAGCAGGTTTTCTTTCTCGCGCAGTATGTTAAGTGCGGAACCTGCCTGGAACCACTTTATCTGAAACTTGTTGTAAGAATGGTTCAGCAGTATCTCTTCTTTTGTGCCGTCTTCATGGTGTATGAGAGTGTGTATTTGCTTTCCTGACTCCAACTCTGACAGGCCCACTATGCTTATTCTGTCAGTTTCCCGAATCTTGTCATAATCTGCCGAGTTTGCAAACGTCAGTGCAAGGACTCCTTGTTTTTTCAGGTTGGTTTCATGTATTCTTGCAAAGCTTCTTGCAATTACGGAAGCACAGCCTAGATATCTTGGAGACATGGCAGCGTGTTCCCTGCTGCTTCCTTCGCCATAGTTGCTATCACCTATTACAACCCACTTGAATCCCTTCTCCTGGTATTGTCTTGCAATAGCTGGAAAGGAATCAATTGTTCCAGTAAGAAGGTTCTTTCCTTTTCCCACCTCGTTGTTGTAGGCGTTCACTGCGCCCAGGAAAATGTTATCGCTGATTTTGTCAAGATTTCCCCTGAACCTCAGCCAAGAACCAGCGGGCGATATATGATCAGTGGTACACTTTCCTTTTGCCTTTAGTAGAACCGGCAGGTCCACAAAGTCTTTTCCGTCCCATTTTTGAAACGGTTCTAGTTTTTGTAGCCTGTCGCTGTTTACCGGAATTGCTACTGCAACAAGGTCTGGAATCTTCGATGGAGGCACGTAGACATCTTTTACGCTTTGAAAGCCTTTGAGTGGAACCTCGGGCGCCTTTTTTGGAGGCTCTAACATGAATTTTGTGCCGTCAGATGAAGTGATTTGGTCCTTCAGGGGGTTAAATGATAGCCTTCCCCCCAGTGCAAGTGCCACGATCAGTTCTGGACTTCCTATAAAGTTCATTGTCTCCCTCCTGCCGTCGTTTCTGCCCGGGAAGTTTCGATTAAACGAGGTGACGATTGTATTTGGCTCACCCGCCTTTAGTTCAGGTCTTCGCCACTGTCCTATGCAAGGCCCGCATGCATTTGCCAACACGGTTGCTCCAACTTCCATCAGCGTCTCCATCTGGCCGTCTCTTTCGATTGTAGCACGTATCTGCTCAGATCCTGGAGTTACCAACAGCGGTATCTTTACCTTCAGCCCTTTTTCCTTTGCCTGCTCTGCCACATTGGCTGCCCTTGTCATGTCTTCGTAGGAAGAATTGGTACAGCTGCCAATCAATGCGACAGATATGGTATCAAGATAATTATTTTTCCTGACATCTTCTGCAAGTTGTGAGATGGGTCTGGCAAGGTCTGGCGTGTGTGGGCCTACAATATACGGTTCAAGCGTAGAAAGATCAATCTCTATGACCCGGTCAAAATATTTTTCAGGATGCTGTTCAACGTCTGGATCGGCAACAAGTATGTCCTTGTGCGAGTTTGCAAGATCGGCAATTTTTTCACGGCCGGTTGCCCTAAGATAGGCATCCATTTTTTCGTCGTATGGGAAAAGCGAGCATGTAGCTCCAATCTCTGCACCCATGTTGGTTATTGTTGCCTTTCCAGTGCAGCTGATAGTCCTTGCACCAGGTCCAAAATATTCCACTATGGCATTTGTCCCACCTGAAACAGTAAGCTTTGCTGCAACGTACAGTATGATATCCTTAGGGGCAGTCCATCCGTTTAGTTCTCCCTTTAGATGAACTCCTACTCTCTTCGGATACAAGAGTTCCCATGGAAACCCGGCCATCACTTCTGCAGCATCAAGACCCCCGACTCCAATCGCTATCATTCCAAGTCCCCCTGCATTTGGCGTGTGAGAATCAGTTCCTATCATCAATCCTCCCGGAAACGCATAGTTTTCTAAAACCACTTGATGAATTATTCCTGCTCCCGGTCTCCAGAATCCCATGCCGAACTTTCTTGAAGCAGATTCGAGGAATTTGTACACCTCGCTATTTTCATCCAAAGCAAGCTTTGTGTCCTCCTCGCTTCCCACTCTGGCTTGTATGAGATGATCACAGTGCACTGTTGTTGGCAATGCAACTCGTTTCAATCCTGATTGCATGAATTGTAATATGACCATCTGGCCAGTGACATCCTGCAATGCTACTCTGTCAGGGTTTAGAAATATGTAAGACCTGCCAGGCTCCAAGTTCTTTGCAGTGTCAATGTCTTCCAGATGACCGGCAAGAATCTTTTCTGCCAGAGTCAATGGCCTGTTTATCATTTTCCTATATTTTGAAATATTTTCCTCTAATTTTTTATATGCACCAGAAACAAGCTCGGGGGTTGTCTCTATATCCATAACAAACACAGTATAGTCTGAATTTAATATAAATTGTAGTAGAACAGGATAAAGCAGAGACCTAATTTTTCTTTTGTACCAGATTGACAAAGTACTTGTGTATTGCCAGATCTTCTGTGAGTTCAGGATGAAATGAGGTACCAATAATGTTTCCCTGTTTTACTGCGACTATTTTTTCATCAACCTTTGAAAGAACCTCCACGGTCTTTCCCGCGTCAACTACGGATGGTGCCCGGATAAAGACTCCCCGAAACTTGGGTATTCCGATCTTTTCAAGCGAGATTTCCGCCTCAAACGAGTCTTTTTGCCTTCCAAAAGCGTTCCTTTCAATCTTGATATCAAGATAGTCCAGCAGCGGCTGCTCCATCTCTCCTACAACCCTGTCTTTTGCCTTTTTTGATAGAAGAATCATTCCTGCACAGGTGCCTAGAACAGGCATCCCGGAAGCAATCTTTTCTTTTATCTTTTTCATTGAACCGTTGATTAGCGAGAGTGTTCCAATCACCGTGCTCTCGCCTCCAGGGATGACCAGTCCATCAAGATCAGAGATTTGCTCAGGAGTCTTTACCTGACTTACAACCCCTTCCATTCCTAGATCATCCATTGCCATCCGTATGGCAGATATGTTTTCTGCAACGTCTCCCTGAACGGCAAGAACTCCAATGTTGATGCCTGTCATGCCGTGCTTCCCCTTTCCTGCATTCTAAGCTCCAAGTTCTTTGTATCTAGTCCCAGCATGGACTGTCGCTCATCTACCATCTTTTGCGCTTCCTTTACCTTGTCAGGATCTTCCCAAAATGTAGTTGCAAGAACTACTGCCTGCGCCCTTTCTTTTGCATCATCAGACTTGAAAATTCCCGAACCGACAAAGATTCCATCGCAGCCAAGCGTCATAAGATATGCAGCGTCTGCAGGAGTTGAGATCCCCCCTGCTGCAAAATTTACCACGGGCAACCTGCCAAGACTTGCGGTTTCTTCCACAAGCGAGTATGATACTTTGAGTTCGCGCGCAACGCTGACCAGATCTTGCTCGTCACCTGCATCGTAAATTGATTTTATGCGCCTCAACTCTGTGTTGACATTTTTAATGTGAATTACTGCCTCTGCCACGTTTCCAGTTCCTGGTTCTCCCTTGGTTCTTATCATTGCAGCACCCTCTTCTATTCTTCTGAGCGCCTCTCCCAGATTTCTTGCGCCGTTTACAAATGGTGTTGTGAAATCCCATTTCCATATGTGATGAAATTCATCTGCCGGGGTGAGAACCTCAGACTCGTCTATCATGTCAACATCAGTAGATCCCAGAACTTGTGCCTCGTAGACATGACCAATTCTGCATTTTGCCATAACTGGGATTGTTACCGAATCCATTATTTCTTCAATAATTCTGATGCTTGCGGTTCTAGCTACTCCTCCTGCCTTTCGTACATCTGCCGGAAGCTTATCCAGAACCATCACTGCAACTGCGCCAGCATCTTCTGCTATCTGGGCTTGTTCTACAGTTGTGACATCCATGACGACTCCGTTTTTTAGCATGTGGGCAAAGCCGCGCTTGAGAGTAGAAGTGCCCCTTCTGGTTTCAGTTGGACCCAGATTCTCGCGAACTATTCCTTTTGCGTTGCCAAGATCACCTGAGAGAGGAATCATACAGTCTGATCGCTTTGAGCGCTATTTATTTTATTTCGCTGACGATATCATCAAGGCTTGATTGTACCTGGGTTATAATCGGCGGGATAAAATCCTGGCTTGCGTTTTGGTCTGCCCACTGGAGATTTACAGTCTTGCCGTCAAGTGTCACATGCAGGCCATATTTTTCATAGTTTGCAGCATCCGGCTTTACTTGGTAGACAGTATCAGGAATGCCCACAAAGCCCGTCGTCTTGATTAAGGATTCTAGTTTGGTAAACTCGTCTTTTGATAATTGGTATTTTACATCGGGATTAGAATAGCCGTTTTTTGTAAGGCTGTATGTGGCAGAACCGTCGCTCTG
The DNA here is from genome assembly GCA_028867735.1 of Nitrososphaerota archaeon. Lineage (GTDB taxonomy): Archaea > Thermoproteota > Nitrososphaeria > Nitrososphaerales > Nitrosopumilaceae > Nitrosotalea. Next base: position 14,530 of record JAGWFW010000004.1, on the reverse strand, counting down.
TATTGTTAAAACTTCGGCAGTGTCAGCCCCTATGCTTTGTGTCATGCCAAACGAGATCTTTTGCAGGTGTTCTTTCGTATATTGTATTGCCATCACGTCCTCTGAATTTACTACAGCACTCTGAATCTCTGGGCGTGTCAACTGTGGAACAACTATGAAGATGGCTGCAAGTATAGGAATGGCTGCCAAGATGAGGACTATTGGTTTTACCATATTATGTATCACCCAAGTTTTGTGTCATGCAAGCAAAAGAGATCTGCCTCAATTCAACAAAGTTCAGGTCGCGCACCGATTGGTTAGACTCTCATGTCTGCAATAAATCTTCAGAAGTTAAGTAAATTAAAATTCAAGTGCATTTATTGACCAAACGTGGGGTCGTAGCCTAGCCAGGCATGGCGACAGGATACATCACATGATCACCGCTAAGGGCTCCAGTGGTTCAACTAGCTTCACTGACGAAAGGATGATGTACAGTTTGGAGCTGTAGTGACCCGTGTGTCGCCGGTTCAACTCCGGTCGGCCCCACCATTTTTAGATCGTTGGTTTTGGAGAACAGTTATAAGGAAAAAGCAACAATATTAGACTGATCAAGTGGGGATGATTTCTATCAATTATTACAAAAAAGGAGGAAAGAGAATTGAGTCGCGGTAACTTTCCAACGTTTGGAGCTTCCAAGACAGGAACATATGTCTCCACTCTGAAAAACTATAACCTGCCTCCCTTCATTCTTGAAAGGATTGCAACCGATTGCAAATCCGACCTGATCAGAAAGGGGAGAATTGAAGAACGACTGCAAAGCATGAATGATGCGGCTCTCGAACTGCTTCACAAAGTTTTTGTCGATTGTGAGGAAAATTCTGACGGTACTTTTGCAGATTATCGCTTTTTTGCATATATTTCCAGTATGTTTCACAAGTGTGAAATTCTTCTAAATGAAAAGATTCCCGGCCATTCCGGCAAGATACACAAGGTTCCAATCGCAGTAAAAAACAACGGCATGTACGTTGCCATAGGCTTTAACAAGTCAAGCGGCGGCCCGATATCAAAAAGAGAAGCAGTCAAGTTCTACGAACTTATTGACGATATCAAAAAGGGCGAACATGGAAACCAGCTCTCAGAAGGAGTGTTTGGCTCCTCAGTAGGCTTTGACGGCGAGGCACTTGTCACTCTAGAGAAGATGAGCAAGGCACGCAAAAAAGACCCGCAAAATAAGATAGATTTCAAGACTGCAAGTTTTGAAAATAGGATTTATTCTGTCACAAAGTGCTAGTGCTTCTTTTTCGCAGGACAGAATTTTGCATGAACTTGTTTTTCCGCAGCTAGCGTTGTCTCATTTTCATGAAACATTTTCGTGCCGCAGTCTGGACAGATGAATTCCGGCATGAAAAAAACTCCAAACCACTCACTTATAGTCTTTTAGAAGATTTGCGAATATGAGACGTATTGAGAATAACAGGTAGGAAAGCTACGCAACATATTTCAGCCATTGTTTACGATTTACTAAAATAATGACAATGGAGACTGCACACAAGACCTTCGGATGGTTCTATTACAAGAGAGGCAGGTATTTTGGCATAGTAAAGAACCATTATCTCCCACCAGGCAAGTGGCAGACGCTGTGTGGAAATCACACGGTAGAGCCATCAGATATGTCACATGTGCGATTTACTGACATGAACCAGCTCTTCAGTCACAAGCTATGCAAGAGCTGTGCAAGTCTGCTCAATTCCAAGTCTTTGTCCTAGTCATGTGTAAAATTCATCAGTAAGACTCACACCTTGAGACTTGAGGTGTCAAGTGTTGCAAAAAGGGGATTTTTCTCAGTTTTTTTGTAATTAGCATCATAGTACTCAAAGGGCAAGGATGCAAAGAGATGCTTATCCCATATCTCATGAACCAGTTCCTTGTAGTTTTTGTACCTAGACTGCCTTAGAAACTCGTGGGCAAGTTCGTGAGAGACCTTGGAGCAGTTTTTCTCCCTTAGAAAGTCAATGTCGTCTTTTTGCGGGCTTTTTTGCCACCATATCATGCCAAAGTTTTCTGCAAAATATCCCTCACATGTGCAGTCAGTCCACATGGGTCTAAAATACGTCAGATAAAAATGAAAAATGTTCTCTCCTCTGCTCACATGATCCTCTAGAATCACTGGCGTATCCATAATCCTAGGCATCCCTCCAGATCTGACTATCATCTCATCTGACTTGACATCGATCTTTATGGAAAATGTCTTTTCAATCCATGTTTTGTAAAAATCAGCCATCTTTTCGATATACTGGAATTCCCACTTTCTTGACTCTAGTTCTTCTTCCTTTACAAGAAATATAAAATGGAGTAACATGCTTGCTCAAGACTGCAGCACAATTAAAAGGTCTTTGCCTGAAAAATAAAAAATGTATTTCCTGTATTGAAAATATTGGTGGTAAATTAGGAAAATAAGGAAACCTAACTTTGACCTTCGATTCCCATCAAAGTTAGAGTCGAACGAATCTTCTCTATTTTACGAATCTTCCACGTGATAATCTCCCTGAGGGCTTCTACCGTGGGAGATTCAATCTTGGCCAAGATGTCATAGGCCCCAAATGTGCCATGGACTTCTTTTACGCCACTAATCGCTTTCAGCTGTGAAATAATTGCCTCTTCCGAACCAAGTTCGCAATTTATTAACACATATGCAGTTGCCATGACATATCTATACAAGCCAAATATATCAATGAATCTATGGTTTTTCTCCTTGCAACATTTGGTATGGTATCATCATGATGAAAAATATCATTTTACATTCAAAAGTGCAGAAATAATTGTGAATGGCAATATTTTTCAAAAAATTAAATGAAATGTTCCCCGGTTCTGACTCACAGAGAATCATTGGTAATTTTAGCCAAAACCCTCATCTTGTTTTCATACCGGGGTGCCCATGTCGCACGGCTGGGTGGACCAAAAATCATATTTTATCCTCATAGTCCGTCTGCGTGCATTTTGGGGCGTAGTAAGTTATTCACCGGTCAAATATTAATCCAATAGCTTATCCAATGTTTCAATGCATGAAGATGTTTTGAAATAAAGTATAAATCGGTTTAAAGCAGATTACTTTCTATGACAAAACCAATTCCGGACGGATATCATTCTGTCACGCCTACATTAATCATAAAGGGGGCATCTGATGCCATAGAATTCTACAAAAAAGCCTTTGATGCAGAAGAGATGCATAGGTTTCTAGGACCGGACGGAAAATCAATAATGCATGCAACAATTAGAATAGGAGACTCTCCAATCATGCTATCCGACGAGATGCCGGAGATGGGATGCCTGTCTCCAAAATCGACAGGCGGTTCCAGCAGTGGAATATACCTGTATGTCAGTGATGCAGACTCTACGTTCAACAAAGCTGTATCTGCAGGTGCAAAACCAATGATGCCAATGATGGACGGGTTCTGGGGAGACAGAATAGGTTCCATCACAGATCCTTTTGGCCACAGATGGATGATCGCAACCAAGAAAAAAGACATGACCATGGAAGAGATACGAAAGGCTGGCAACGAATTCATGAAGGCCCAGCACAAGTAGGCCTAGGTCTGCAAAAGAGAAAAATCAGTTGTTAAAATATCAGACCGGTTAGTCTTATCTCAAATCCTGCAGCAGGGACCCT
>JAGWFW010000004.1:6921-10875 GCA_028867735.1 Nitrososphaerota archaeon | reverse complement strand
GGGTCTGCAAAAGAGAAAAATCAGTTGTTAAAATATCAGACCGGTTAGTCTTATCTCAAATCCTGCAGCAGGGACCCTCATCTTGAAGTTATCCAGCACTTGAGGGGACAGCTCTCCTATCATGCCAATCTTTTTCCCGTCAACAAGTATGTCGGCAGTTCTTCCCTCAATGAACAAGGGACTCTGGGAATTCTTCGTGGTGCATGAAATATCAAACCCGGACTTTAGAAGAGACTGTAGTACAGACTTTATTTCCGTATAGCTTACGTCATTGTGCGCACTTGTGCATGCAAGGTGAACCTCTTCATTGATTGGGTTTTCTCTGTGAAATACGATTCCTGTCTCAAAAATCTTCTGCGGATACAGCTCGTGGATATTTCTTGATAGAGTGTCAACTAGTCCTGGTAGGATCATGTCACGCAGGATTTGGTGTTCTTGGCTCTTCGAGTCTGCCACGGATATCATACCAGATGGGTCTCGTTTTGTCATGTCGTATTGTGTCTGTTTTCCTACAAGACCAAAATTCATCACTTCCAGGTATCCAAGTCCAACCATTGTATCCCTGACAGCTTCGAGTGCTATGGTTGTTTTGTTTTTCTGTCCAGCAGACTTTGCCTCCGGTATGGTATAATCCAAGTTTTCAATCCCATATCCCAGTGCCACTTCTTCCACAAGATCAATTGGGCCAAATATGTCAGTCCTGTATCTTGGTATCAGACACTGAATCTGTCTTCCCTTGATTTTGGCATCAAGCCTGTTCTTTTTCAGTGATTTTACCATTGCAGGCAGGGTCAGGTCCAATCCCAGAATGTCATTTACCAAGGCTGAGTCAAGCAGCATCTTCCTTGATTGTAATTGCGGTGCAGAATTGCGCGGTCCCAGTATTCGAACAGAAGATAGCGTGAATCCAGCATTTTGCAATGCATACGCAACTACGGCAAGCGCGTCCTCTGCTGCGCTTCTATCGTTGGCAGTTACTTCTACCAAGAGATTTTTGCTTTTGGAGGTGACTTCGGTAAGCTTGGAATTGATTATTGGCGGAAATGATATCGTATTTCCTGCCAAGTCCACTATGACAGGAACTTTGTTTGCTTCAAGCAAGTGCCTGTACGCCAAGCCGGTCTCTGTCTTTTCAAGTATCTCAGATGCCGTCATTGCATCCTGCGAGTTCAGGGGAACAAACTTGTGGGTTCTTTCCACGGTTTTGTATACAAGTGGGAATTTTATCTTGTCCAGATCATGCATTCCTATGGAAACTTTTTTTCTTCTTCTTCCAATGCCGTTGTGCAGGTCTTCTTGCATTGTTATTATCTGTCTTATTGTCTCGTCATCCATCTTTCCATTCGTTGCTTCAATTGCAACAATGTAGGGACGAATTTTTCCAACGGATGAATCTGCCCTTATTGCATGCTTTCCTTTTTTGATTTTAAGGGAGGGTATTCCAAGCTTTATTTCCAATATGCCCTGCAGACCTGTTGCTACTCCGTAATCTGTTGAAAAGTCCGGTCTGTTGGGACTGTATTCCACATTAATGTGATCTGATGTTTCTTCCTCAATGTCCAGCCCCAAAAATGGCAATGTTGATGTGATCTTTTCTCTTGAGACCTTGCGTCCAAGCAGCTTTCCGATTCTGTTAAAGTATAGTGTCACTACTGGCATTTTGGTACGCTCCTCAACCAGCTAAACTTGTTATTATACAGTTCACGGACATCGTCAAGATTATACCGTAACATTGCAATTCTTTCAATTCCTCCTCCCCATGCAAGCACTGGATCCTTTATGCCAAGAGGTTTTGTAACTTCAGGCCTGAATATTCCCATGCCGAAAAGCTCTACCCATTTTCCAAGCCTCTCGTTGTAAATCATCGACTGGAGCGACGGCTCTGTATACGGAAAGAAGGTCGGCCAGAACTTGGCTTTTTTGATTCCCATCTTGCGATAAAATTCCATTTGCAGGCCCATCAGGTCTCTCAGGGTTACACGTTTTCCAACAACTACTCCTTCCACCTGATTGAATTCCACCAGGTGCTTGTAGCTTACCTTCTCATTTCTGTATACACGCCCTATTGAAAACAGCCTTGCTTCGTCGTACTTTTTGTCTGCAAGTTCTCTGATAGTGATACAGGTGGTATGGGTTCTCAGGACCATTTTCCTTGCAGTATCAAGTTGCCAGTCATAATGCCATCCATTTTTGTGCTCAAGCAAGACCTGCTTGATCTGCTTTGGCGTAGCGACGGACTTGGCGCTCATGTCTTTTATGTAAAAAGTATCTTGCATCTCCCTTGCCGGATGGTCCTGCGGAATAAACAATGCGTCAAAATTCCAAAAGCTTGACTGGGAGCTGTTGCCTACAAGTTCAGTAAATCCCAAGCTGACAAATATCTCTCTGACCTCCCCTATCACGTCTGCCAGTGGATGGCTTTTTGCTGCAAAGACAACTGGAGCTGGGGCCTCTACGTCAATTGCCCTTTTTACAGAGTCATCTGCAACCTCGCTTGCATTATGCGCTTCGACAGTTCCTTTTTCGGTAATGTTTACTGTCGTATACTTGGTAGAGGTAAAATCAAGAAACCCTGGCCTTTTTTTGAGCGAATCAAGCGCCTCCTTGTCATCAATCTCATCTGCGGCCATTGCATTAGGACTCTTAGAAGCAATAGTCTTGATGATTTTCTCTTCCGGAGTCGCGTCATGATATCCTCTAAGTAAGATTCTATTTTCGTAGATTTCTATCCACTTGTTTTTCTTTGCATTTGCAATTGCTGGACTGAATTCATTTTTCATATAGTCCTTTGCTTGGCTCATTTCACATGATGAGACAGGAATGGAACGCAGATAGCCTACAAGCTGTCTTTCCGGCAGTCCTTTTTCCAGTGCCTCTTTTCCTCTTGCTCCAAGATTGACAAAACTTTTTTCAGATTCAGCTACTTGGACCAAGCCCTTGAACTTGAGCCATTCTATTCCTCGCCTTATCTGGTCTATTGATAGCTGTGTTTTTTCTGCCAGTTCTTCTGGCGTCACAGTCTGTTTTTCAAGCAATGATCGCAGAATCTTTTGCTCTATAGGATGCAAAACTTGCGACATTATGACAAACAGCCAAAAAGACTTTTTAAACCTTAACCTGACTGAAACATGAATGTCGTCTGAAGACTTCACAGTTACTCCGTGGAGTGTTGAAGGTGACATTGATTACGACAAGCTTATCCAAAAATTTGGCACGGAAAAAATCTCCGAGCAGTTGCAGGCACGCATAGAAAAGATAACGGGTGGGGTCCACCCGATGATAAAGCTTGGATATTTTTTCAGCCACCGAGATTTTGACAAAATTTTAACAGAATATGAAAAGGGCAACAAGTTCTATCTTTATACAGGCAGAGGACCATCAGGCTCGATTCACATGGGGCACCTATTACCATGGATCTTTACCAAGTATCTGCAGGAAAAGTTTGGCGCAAACCTGATTTTCCAGATAACCGACGATGAAAAGTTTCTGTACAACGATGAAAAGTCGTTTGAGGATGTATCCAGATACACCAAGGAGAACATCTATGACATCATTGCAGTGGGCTTTGACCCCAAAAAGACAAAGATTCTTGTCGATACAAAAGATATCAAGCGGATCTACCCCATTGCTCTTGAGATAGCAAAACGTGTCACGTTTTCAACCGTCAAGGCAGTCTTTGGATTCCAAAATTCCACCAACATTGGAATGATAGGGTTTCCTCCCATCCAGGCCGCACCGTGTTTTCTTCCCTCCATAATTGAAGGAAGACCGACTCCCGTTCTCATACCTGCCGCAATAGACCAAGACCCATACTGGCGTGTCACAAGGGACATTGCAGAAAAGATGGGCTATCCCAAGCCAGCACAGATTCATTCCAAGTTCTTGCCAGGGCTTGGAATGCAGGGAAAGATGTCGTCTTCAATTCCAGAGACTGCAATATTTACAACAGATACC
>JAGWFW010000004.1:5879-6889 GCA_028867735.1 Nitrososphaerota archaeon | reverse complement strand
GTTTACAGGCGGCCAGCCAACAGTAGACCTGCAGCGAAAACTTGGGGCAAACTTTAGCATATGCCCTGTATTTTGGTATCTCAGGTACTTTTTTGACACAGAAAAAGAATCAGACGAGCGGGCGAGAAAGTGCAGATCAGGCGAGCTTCTCTGCGGAGAATGCAAGTGCAACCTCAAAGACGCCACAAAGCCGTTCATTGCAGACTTTAAAAAGAAGAGAGAAAAGGCAAAGGACCAGGTAGACAAGTTCCTTTTTGACTAGAAAAAAAATGAAAAAGAAAATAGTCTGCGAAGATGAATACGAAGCGCAAAAGCTTGCAAGCCTGATCTACATCAAAGATGACAATGAGACATTCATCACAGGAATACTGGAAATAATTGAAAACGAGATAATAATATCGCTAAAAGACAAGTCTGCCCACAGCATACTTGTAAGGGATAGAAAGGAAGCAGAGTCTTTTGCTGATTTTATCCAGTCGGTGATAGAAAACACAGGCAAACTGACAGATACTGCTGTCACTGAAAATACTAGTAGAGATAACAAAGGAATAACCCTACACAAGAGACTTGTCCATTTCCTGAGATACAATTTCCTGCACCTTGAGAAAGTACAGTTTTGTAGAGTACGGCATATCATCAAGGTTGTTTTCTATTGCAATCATGAGATAGCGCACCGCCCGCTTTGATATGTCTAGGTTGAACTTGAGATACAGTATCTTGTCCTGCTTGACATTTATCTTGTCTACAAGCCACGGAGGGGCCATCTCTTTTGCTTCTGCAATCACCTTCTTGTACCAAAACGCAATGTTCTTAGGGTCAAGCCCGTCTTTTAGGCTGGCAATGTCAGAAGACATCTTACCCATCATGGTATTCGTGATTTCTTTCACTGTAATACAAGGCAATTTTTGAGGCTTTAGAACGATTACTCAAATATAGAAAAGCTATTTGTCAACGGCCAGAATATTTCCGTCAGAATCTATCTCAGAGTTGCGAATTCTCGTAGTAGATAT
>JAGWFW010000004.1:4906-5858 GCA_028867735.1 Nitrososphaerota archaeon | reverse complement strand
CTCCATCGGTACTACGATCACCTCCACATCCGGAGAGTTTCGCTGTCTTCGCAGCTTGTTCAACTCGTTTCCCTGAAATGCAGTTTCATCGCTTACAACAAGGACTTCTATTTCTTTTTCCAAAACTGCAGGACCAAAATCATTTTCAAGCTTGCTTATATCATATAGTGCATCTGGAAAATTTTTTTTGATTGCGCTTTCAAGGGCGGCATACCTTTGTTTGTAGTTATTGATCAAATTCTTGCCCTTTCTTTTGGCAAGTTCGTCACTTGCAAGTCCAATAATCACTTTGGACGAGACTTCAAATCCATTGCGTAAAAGCTTCAGGTGTCCCCTGTGCAAGAGATCAAACGTGCCGCCAAGAGCTGCCAGCGCATATTTTTTCATGAGTATACAGACACCAATATCATGTATGTGATATTACTATTTCACGAGCACTATGTTGATTCTAGTCCCTGCAGACGACATTGGAATGCCGTTAGGGTCCCACACATAGGTCTCCACGTAATACGAACCAGGAGTATCAGGTGTCCACGATACTGGACCCGGTATGCTGCTGGTCAGTTCCTCCCAAAAATACGCCAGTGGAATTGCCAATGAACGCAACCTCTCCCCCAAATTTCTTTATCTGCACATAGTAGACATAGGACTGGGGATTGTCAAGTAGATAGTTCAGGGTGCTGCTTATCGTGACTGGGGCATAGACAGGAATTGAAGAGTACGAGCTGCCGCCCGGAGCTGTGACGTTTGTGTTTCCAATCAGGATAGGCAGTGATGCAACAATGTTGGATATGCTAACAGACGATGACTGGTAATTATCAGACTCTGCAATGATTTGGAATGTTTTTGCACGGCTACTTGGCAGCGATGTTATGGTAAAGTTTGCAACTCCCCCGGCAGCAATATTTGATACCGTAGTGGTACCAATCGATACCACTCTTTGGAATGCGTC
>JAGWFW010000004.1:2455-4591 GCA_028867735.1 Nitrososphaerota archaeon | reverse complement strand
GATTGGAAAGTTGTTGTTGTTCTGAATCTCTCCAAGTACAACGGTTGTGCCGTCTTGTGCCTTGTAGCTGTACGACGAGCAGACAAGAACTTTGACGGTACTAGATGGCGGCAGGTTCTCGCCTCCAGGGGCCACAGCTGACTGGCATGGCTGTTGCGCCGTTCCCACTGCCGCCCATGCTGCATCAGTTGAGAGTAACAGAATTACCAATAAACTAGAGAGAATTGCGAGTTTCATACAACCTAAGTCGGCGCAAGTGATTAATCATATGCGGTATATCATAATCTATACAACGTGGATTAGAAGCTTTTACCAAAATGTATCAAGAATAATCAAATTATAAAAAGAAGAATAAAAGGTTGGTAACTTACTTGTGTTTCTTCATTGCAGTAATTACACACCAGTATACGAATCCGGGGATTAATCCAACGGCCAATGGTATGTATACGCCTGCTTGACTCCAATCTTGCATTTTTTAATTACCTAGCTAATCAAAAACTTCCATACTATTTAAATCCATCTTTCAGGAATGCGCCTTACCAAGACCGATCTTTCCAGCGGATCATTTCTGTTTAAATAAAACAAGAGTGCGAGTTCAAAACAGGTTTGGAGATAACAATCGATCCATGGAAGGAGCTTGTCATCCATGAAGTCCTGGAACTAAAGTTTGAGGACTGGATTATTCAGGTGATTGCAACTGCGCGATCAGCAGGAGGCGGAATACCCACAATATTTTGGGCAGGCGGAATAGCATTTCACTTTTCCACATTTCCTGATACAGAGACCACCGTGCAAGAGAAGCTAAAGGGGAAGATACACTACTCGTCTGTGACTTTTGCAATCAAGGAAAAGTTTGAGCGCCAGGTAATAAGGGAGGGTGGCGCCGTGAACTTTACAGATGTGAGTCATAATGAGATATTTAGCAAACTGGCAGCCAAGCTCAAGACAGGGTCCAAGTTCAAGTCATAGCGAGAATTATTTCTTCTTGACTTTGCGATAGACCAGACCAAATCCCGCACCTGCAAGAACTATTCCTGCGACAAGGAAATATGGCGGGTTTGATTCCATCGGGGCCATGAAAAACCCCGCAGTAATCATTGAAAGATAAAGCAGCATCTCAAGGTCAAAATCCCATGCCATGTAATGATGCCCGCATCTTCCACAGTATAAAGAATGCTACGTTTCCCGAGACAAATTCCGTACATTTTTGATAAATAGGAATAATTAGGAAAAAATAGGAAAAAAATACCCCTTCCCCCAACACATTCAAAGTCTTGTATTGAGTTTCTTTTATTACAGAAAGTGGACTGGTGGGGATTTGAACCCCAGACCCCCCGCGTGCAAGGCGGGTATTCTACCGCTGAACTACCAGCCCATTGCATGGACTCAAAAGCGCGTAGATTTTAATTGTTCCCTTTGGGTGGCAAAGATTTTATTGATATTATTCATCAAAATTGCCATGGTCTTGCTCAAGTCCGAGGTTGTTTTAAAAGCCGGAGACAAGGCACCAGAGTTTAATCTTCTTGGAACTGACGACAGAAAGCACTCTCTGCAAGAATTCAAGGATTATCAAGCCACGCTGGTCGTTTTCATGTGCAACCATTGTCCATATGTCCAGGCCAAGGTTTCTGCCCTAAATGAGATCTATGAAAAATTCAAGGGAAAGATTGCAATGATAGGGATAAACAGCAACGATCCCACGAACTATCCAGATGACAGTTTTGACAACATGAAAAAATTTGCAAAGGAAAAGGGCATAAAATTCACGTATCTCGTAGATGAGACACAGGAAGTGGCAAAGAGATACGGAGCGGTATGCACTCCCGACCCATTCCTCTTTGACAATAGCACGAGTCTTGTTTTCCATGGCAGAATAGACAATGCAATGAGGCCGGAAGATTCTCCCACTGAAAAAACAATGATTACAAACATAGAAAAGTTGCTTGCCGGAAAAAAGATTGAGAATGATTTTGACCCCTCTATTGGTTGCTCCATAAAGTGGAAAAGCCAGCAGACTTAAATGACAGTTGAAGCGGAAAATTTCTTGGGCCGATAGCTCAGCTTGGCTGGAGCGTTCGACTGATAAAATTATTCAGATATCGAAAGGTCGTGGGTTCGAATCCCATTCGGCCCATT
>JAGWFW010000004.1:0-2445 GCA_028867735.1 Nitrososphaerota archaeon | reverse complement strand
AGCTTGGCTGGAGCGTTCGACTGATAAAATTATTCAGATATCGAAAGGTCGTGGGTTCGAATCCCATTCGGCCCATTTTTGTTTCAACCATTTTTGAGATATTTTTGCGGACAAGAGATCTCGATAAATAGTCGTGTGCACATTATCATCTTTGTTGCCAAGAATCCAGTCAATAAAAAATCAAGGCGATGGGATGACAAGCCATGGATTATGAGAAAGTGTGCAAGAAGGTAATGGAGATTGACCCCAAAATAAGATTTGTTGGCCTGATAAACGAAAAGGGGAGACTTGTCGGAGGTGGGATGCGCGACGGACTCAGGTCGCTTGAGGATTCTAGAGATGACGAAATGTTGTACATGGAACTGGTTCTTAGAGCAAAAATGAGGCGCGAGTTTGACAAGGTCCTCGGGCCTGTACAGTTTGCAATGTCATACAGAGAAAAGGTAATCATCATGAGTTTTCCCCTAAAAGACAGCGTCGTGCTGCTGTCTGCTGAAAAGGGAGTCGACTTCTCAGAGATTCCATTCAAGGTACTAAAGATATTATCTCACTGATTCTGTGAGCTTTCAAACACAGTTTGGGACCACTGCAGTAGTGTTTCAATGTCGCCTGAAACAAAATCAGCTGCTGTCTTTGATTTCTTTGTAGTTCCACCACACAATGCAAGATACAGATTCTTGCCAAATTTTACTCTACTTGCGTCTACTGCCTGGGAAAAGAATTTGGTTGCCCCCTCGGTAGATGAGAATACAGTGATTATCATTATTCCTTCTCTTTTTGGCCACACTTTATTGAGAAATCTCTGCAGGTCAATGTCGAACATCACATCTATTGCAGAAGACATGTCACCCAAAAGCGAGACCTTCCATTCTTCAGTCTGGAATGCCGCAGAGGCGGCAAGGGCATAAAGGTAGCTTTGGTAGTCGGTTGAAAGAATTACCGCGTTCTTTTTTGTATTGATCTCTTTTTCAGACATTCGTATCAAGTATAGCGAGGAAGATATCATCTCGTCAAGAAGGTTTTTTTCAGATTTTCCTATCTTCCCGTTTTTATAGGAATTTTCCACTGCATCTATTGCGGATATTATGACTTCATTTACCAGCTTGGTCGGATTTGCACCAGAATGCAACGATGTCCTTATGAGGTTGTGAGTTTCCTGGCCTGCTGCAGACAGGACATACTCCAGATATCTATTTTTTACCTGAAAGAGGTCTGCTGGAAAGCTTAGCTGGTCTACGCCTTTCTCAACAAACCAAAGGTTCACGTTTCCCATGCTTTTTTGTTTGATCAGGCTCTCGGCTGCAAAAACTTTGAGATATTTCGCCATTGTGACCCGGTTTACTTGGAGCTTTTCTGCAATCTCAATGCCTGTAAGCCCGGTTTTTGATTGGCTCAGGGCATCGATTAGTTTTTCCCGTATTTGCTCAGTACTGTATCCTCGCGTCACTGATTCCTAATCTGGTTTGCCGGTATATAGAATTATTAAAAATCGGCGGGGAATTGAAAACCAGTTCCCCGCCGACAGGTATTTCGGTATGGTCTGTTGGTCCAAGTGCGTAATTTGGTGGCGTACGTAAATTACAAGCGCACTATTGATAGCATAAACGCAGAAAAAGTAAATAAAAAACACTCATCATTGATACTAAACGCTTAAGTTTGATCAAAGTAACTTCCGTTTTTTCTTGCATTACATTTCCACATGATGTCTGAAAATAGATGTTAGTAAAACCGATTTGAGATTTGATAATAAATTACAGATATCAAATCAATTGCTTGTAGATGCAGAATCAACTAGCTACATGTTAACCTCAAGTCACATTATTTGTGTTCATAAGTGTTAAATATTAGTACTTTAAAGTACGGTATAGGTACATAATTTGCCAAAAGCAGGTTTCAAATCAATAACTGTATCAGAAGAAGTATACAACAGATTCCACGACATTTACAAGAAGAACAGGCACGACCTTGCAATGAAGGGCATCAACAGCTTTGCAGGATACATTACTTTCATGATGGAAGATCTTATGCAAAAGGACGAGACATTTGCAAGATATGCGCCAAAGCTGGAAAAGATATCAGCTGACGATGACAGAGTTGTAGTTAAAGACAATATCAAAAACAGAATTGCAGAAGTTGCAGTTCAGAATGGCGAGCTCTATTGTTTATTGTGCGAAGAGAAAAACTGCGTCCATGTGGGATACGTATTTTCACTCTCCGAGGTATACGAAGTTCTAAACGCCAAGGGAATAAAGCACCAAAGATAAAAGTGCAGGAGGTGGGATTTGAACCCACGAACCCCTAAGAGACGGGATCACCCATTTTTATGATCTTAAGTCCCGCGCGTCCAAAGGCCATTACCTGCCTTCTTTGGCCAGGCTCGGCGACTCCTGCGTTTTATTAGCACAAGTCTGGAGAAATTAAACGTTTTATGAAAAAAAATTCTTG
>JAGWFW010000049.1 GCA_028867735.1 Nitrososphaerota archaeon | reverse complement strand
GATGTGAACATTGAAGAGGCAATCAAAGCTGCACCAGTTGCAGTGGCCGCAGCCCCAGCAGCAGCACCAGCCGCAGGCGGTGCAAAGGAAGACAAGAAAGAGGCTGAGACACCTGCAAAGAATGAAGAGCAGGCAATGGAAGGCCTTTCAGCACTGTTCGGTTAAATCTGTTATTTCTATTTCCTTTTTTGTAATCATCTAAAGATTATTTACTATCTAATCTAATACCTTGTAATTTGACCGAGTTCTCACTACCGATTCAGGCAACCGTGCTCATTTTGGATCTTTTCGGTACGATGGCCTTTGCTGTTACTGGTGCGTTCAAGGCAATAGAGCACAAGGCTGACATTGTGGGAATAATCATTCTTGCAACAATCACTGGAGTGGCCGGTGGAACCCTGCGAGACATAGTGATGGGGTACTTTCCGCCGCACTCGGTAGCCGATCCTTACTATGTAATCATAACAGTGGCAACCGCAGTAGTCATATTCTTTTTGTATCCAAAAATGCAAAAACACTGGAATCTATTCTTAAAATTCGACGCAATAGGACTTGGAGTCTTTACTGCAATAGGGGCAACGTTTGCGTACCAAGTCTATGGCATGAATTTCCTTGCAATTGCTTTGGCAGGCATGGTAACTGCAGTGGGAGGGGGAATACTGCGCGACATGTTTGTAAACGAGGTTCCGCTGGTCTTTGTAAAAGAACTCTATGCATCTGCAAGTTTTCTGGGGGTAATTGTATTCTATGTTATACTAAGCGTAGGCTCTAACCTAGAAACTGCAACCGCATCTTCTATAGTAATAGTGACCGTGCTCAGGCTGGTGGCCATGAAGTATAATTGGAACCTGCCAAAGGCCAGAGAAAGATGAGTCCTTACTGTGGGGTGTAGTTCTTTAGTTTGCGTGCAAGTGCGGAGGCTTGGGCATTGGCTTTTTGGAGCGTCTGCTCTTTTGTCTCCTCTGTGAGGTAGCCTGATTCTATTGCAAGCGATCTGGCATGTTGTGCTGCCCGTGCAAGAACTGCATTGACATTTTCTTTTGTTACGTATCCTATCTCTATGGATAATGCCATTGCCTCTTGGTGTGCCTTGGCAAACGCTTCTCTGTACTTTTCTACATCTATTACCAATTCTTCCTGGTTGTAGATGGTGCTCTCCTCGAGTGCGGCATTTAGGATGATTCCTGCCTCTACTGGCTTGACGTCAAGCTTGCTTAGAAGGGTTGCAAGTTTTGCAGCGATTACGTCGCCCTTCTTTGCAGCAGTGGAATCCTTTGTTATCCAAATGGTACCTTGATCAATCTTTGTGGCAACTCCTGCTTCCTTGAAGTCAGTTAGGATTGGACCCGGGGTAATTCCTGTGTTGCCCGCCTTTATGACTACATCAATACTTGCCTTGTCTCCGCCTCTGGCTGCTAACATTATCTTGTTCTTTCCAAGCATGATGTTTAGCTTGTGCGGGCTCATGTTTGTAAACATCAGGACACACTGGCCTACCAGCTTGTCGATCATTTTTTCAACAGCTGGCATCTTGAGTGAGGACAATGCCTTTTGAGCTACCTTGTCCTTGATGCTAATTATCTCAACTTCATTTTTGAATTTCTTTCTTAGTGGCAATAACTGGGAAGATCTGACCTTTTCCATTCTTACTAGCGCGATTACTTTGTATTTTTTTGGAAGCTCCTGAACCTGCTGGTACATCTGGGCTTTCTTCTGGGGGTACGTTGTTCTATTCTGGTGCATCTTACTTTACTCCGGATGCTTGTGGCTTGATGATTTTACCCATGGTTGTTTTTACCATTACTTTTTTTATGTTCTTGTCTCCGCTTGGCAACTTTTTTTCAATCGTACTAATCACTGCATTTGCATTGGCAACTAGGTCGTCATCAGACATGGATTCGTCACCTATCTTGCATGCAAGAGAAAGAGAGTTTCTCAGTCTTACTCTAATTGAGGATCTAAACCTCTCCAATATGGAATCTATTGGAGCGTTGAACGGAACCGGCGTGGGCATCTTTCCTCTGGGTCCCATGAACTGGCCCAAAGTCTTACCTACGTTTGCCATGAGCTGAGTGTCTGCAAGAAAGAAATCATAGCCGTTTATCAGCTTGCGCGATTCCCTCTTGTTTGTACCGATTTGGTTAAGCTGCGTGCCGTCTACTACCTTGTCTGCATTTGCAGTCTTGGCCTTTAGTCCTAGATCGCCTGATGCTATTACACAGACAGACGCAGGCTGGTTTAATTTCTTAGGTAGCTGGACAGTCTCATTGATGGCAAAACCCTTCTTAACATCAATATCTTTGAAAACCATGATTAGCTCTAGGGATTGCTTGAACTTTCTTTCCTTTTGGTTCTTCTTAGCTTCTGATACCATCTGAACTATCTGCGACTCGTTGATCATTACGAAAGGGCTTTCTGAGAGCCTATTTAAAATCGTTTACTGGCAGAATTATTCGAAAAGGCCTTACATCTAAAAATTTCATCTTATCGAGTTTAAGTTGTAAGAACATCAGTTTTAGATAATAGAACTTACATTTATTAAATAGTAACAAAAAGTAGTCGCAAACTTGCACAAATTTGACGAATTAGACATGAAAATAATTACCGAACTTACTCGTGATGGTAATATTTCTGTGCCAAACCTTTCAAAAAAATTAGGGATAAACACATCCGTATTGTACAGCAGAATAAAGAGACTTAGCAAAAAGAAACTGATAAAGAAATTCACAATCACGGTGGACGAGTCTCTCATTGGTATTGGCGTGCGAGCTACCATGGGGATAAACAGGGATCCGAAACTAAAGGACCAGATTCACAAGGCACTGATGAAGACTCCCGAAGTCATAGAGATATCAGAGGTCACAGGAAGATTTGACATACTAATTACCTTGCGTTCGAAGAATTTGGAAGAACTGCACACTGTAGCAATTGAAAAAATTGGCAAGATAGAGGGGATACAAAATACCGAGACTTTTGTAGAACTTCAGAGAACTGACAAGGATCCTGTGTATTCTATAAACTAATTTACTTGAATTTGTCGTCCCATTTGCCGGAATTGATTTCGGCAGTTACTTCTTTGGGATTCTTACCATCCACCTTTATTCCAAGACACAGGCATGTGCCGATGACTTCTTTTGCAGCAGCTTTAAAGTCTGTAGCATACGAAGAATCGATTTTCAATCTTGCTACCTTTACTGCGGCATCAACTGTAATGTCGCCAACCCATGTAGCACCAGATGTTCCGGAGCCTTTCTGAAGC
This sequence comes from Nitrososphaerota archaeon, assembly GCA_028867735.1. GTDB lineage: Archaea > Thermoproteota > Nitrososphaeria > Nitrososphaerales > Nitrosopumilaceae > Nitrosotalea. The sequence goes on along the minus strand of JAGWFW010000049.1, from coordinate 7,613 downwards.
CCTGCTTCTTTTAAAATCAATGCTGCTGCGGACGGAATTCCGACCTCGACTGACCACTGCTTGGTCTTTTTGTCTACCGTAACAGTTACCGGAACCTTCATGCCCTCGAAATCTTTTGTCTTGTCGTTGATAGCATTGACTATCTGCAAAATGTTCACACCCAATGGGCCTAATGTTGGGCCTAATGGCGGACCAGCACTTGCTTGGCCTCCTGTCACTAGTGCAGAAACAGTTTGAACATCTGTCATGATTTCTTTTCCCTCTTTCCTGTAAATTTAATCCTTGCTACTGTGACGATGGCTTGAGGTAGTTTGCATCTACTGTGACTGGCAATTGATATGGAGCATCAAGTAAAATCACAGTTGCTTCTTCTTTATCGTGATCAATTCTGGTGACAGTGGCCTTCATGCCCTTGAAAGGACCTCCAATTATCTCGACTACCTGATCAACTGAGAGCTCTGATACAGTGGATTTCTTTACAAGGTATCCTTCTATATCCTTGAACTGCAATTCGCCTCTAAGCTGGCCTCTGATGTGTCTCATTCCTTGTAGGGCATCAAATGCAGCGTTTGCATCAATTGCCTCAATTACAACATATCCCTTTAGATTCTCCAATAGCAAAACAGATTGCAAGTTCAATTTTTTCAGCTTGATTCGATTTTCCAGCAGGCCAAGCACTACTTTTTCTTGACCGCCAGTAGTCCTAACTGCAAAAAAGTGAGATTTTACTTCTTGTGTCATTCTATCTATGCCCTAAGTTGATAACTGCAAATGTAAACTGTATTATGAAACCAATACCGCCAACGGTAGCCATGCCGAGAACTACCAGCCGCAAATGTTGCATATAGTCATCTTTATCTGATTTCCTTGCAAGCTTGATAGTGTTTGCCATGTCCTTTAACATCTGTCTTGGATTGACCATTAAAGGAACATTGCCAAAGTGTACTTATAATTCTTATTTTACAAAGCCTGTTATCTTAAGGCCGGAACTGACCTACAATTTCATTTGATTAACAAAACAGGAGCTGAAGCTTTTTGGGAAACACCTATTGAGACACTGCCAAGCATTAGCCTGTTGTCGCCTTTTCCTCTGGTGCCCATTACAATGAGGTCCACCTTGTTTGAGTTGGCAAAGGCAACAAGAGAATCAGATACTGAAGACGAAACAAACGCTTCGGTCTTGATTGGAATCATGAACTTTTTTGAGAGTATTCGTATCTTCTCAAAATATTTTTCCATTGAAGCTATTTTTTCTTTATCGACAATTCTCTTATCCGGCTCTTGGACATCAAGAAACGAGCCATCAAAAAATGAATCTGACATAACAGTGCAAACTGTGATCGAAGAATTGTACTTGCTTGCCAAATCAAGGGCAAATTCAAAGGCACGGTTAGAAAACGGTGAGCCATCATAGGGAACAAGGATGTGCTTAACTAGTGAAACATCATCTTCCCTGCACGACAGATCAGAACAAACTATTTGTTTCTGTTTGAACGTAAATGGAATTTCATGTGGATGTCCACATTTTCCTTTTTTGCATTCTTCTCTAGTTCTGTCTATCCTTATTGTATACCTTGACAACGTGGCACCTCTGTAATTCTATTTAACAAGCAACGCACCATAAACATCAGTTTGTTTAAAAAAATAAAACACAGTTCTGTTCCAATAAATTCGAAAATGCCAAATGATTTCACTTTAATAGCCTGTTTTTTAGTTCCTATCGTATGCAATTACTTGTAGCATATCAGTCAGATCCGGCCGGCTTTAACATGGCGTCTTACATGGCACAAGATATGAACAGACGCGCCGATGGCGTCTACACAGGAAAATACTTTGATCTTGTTGTAATCCCTACGCCTGCAATATCTGCTGACTGGTTGGAAGAAAAATATCAGTATGATGGCTATGTGTTTTTGTCAAAGCATGCTGCAGAGAGTGGAACACTTGCACTCACTTGTCACAGTACTGGAAACTTTTCTGAAGCACAGTTCGGGGGACTTGCACGACAGGTTGCAGTACCTCATCCCAATTTACAAAAATCATACATGAAACACTTGTGGACAAAAAGGGACCTTTTCTCAAAATTTGAGATTACTATAGAGGCAACACATCATGGTCCTACTGCTTTGAGCAAACCTACTCTATTCATTGAGGTTGGTACAACCCCGAAAGAATGGGAAGACAAGAAGCTTTGTGAGAATGTAGCTAGTATCGTGGCAGAAGAGTTCAAAAAGGAACCTAAAAAACATAAAATTGCAATATGTTTTGGCGGTACGCACTATCCAAAAAAATTCAACAAGGAGCTACTTGAAGGTGAGTTTGCACTTGGCACCGTCATGCCAAAACACGCACTAGATGATCTTGACGAAGAATTGTTCTCGCATATAATGGACAGGAACAAAGAAGCCAAGTATGCACTGGTGGATTGGAACGGACTTGGCCAAAATAAACAGAAGGTAGTTAATCTTATAGATGGTGAAGGACTAGAGGTGATCAAGGTTTGAAGCTAGAAGAAAAAGTGTACAAAAAACTAATGGAAGTTCCAAAAGGCCAAGTTACAACATATGGCGAGCTTGCAAAGGCCGTCGGATTAAAAAATGGACAACGCGCAATTGGCAGGATTATGAACAAAAATCCTTATCCTGTAATAGTTCCCTGTCATAGAGTAATAATGTCAACTGGCAGGGTCGGGGGATACGCGTGGGGTGAAAAAATCAAAACTAATATGCTTTCACAAGAAGGCGTAAAAATTAAGGACGGTAAAATTACAGATTCTGGAATAATTCACAGGTTCTGATCTTATTTCTTGGAGCGAACTTCTTCTATCAAGCTTCTCAGGTGTGCCAAGTTTCTTACCTGGTTTCCGCTTGTCTGCTTGTATAATTTCCAGTATGACTCGTTTGTGATCTCTTTTCTTGATTTGGATACTTTGAGCTGATGGCGCATTGCCCTTATCCTCTTGACGTATACTTCCTTCTTTCCAATTCGAGCTCCTTTTCGGCCCTTCTTTGATCCCTGCTTTCTACTACGTTTTTTATGTTGGGCCTTTTTGAAGTGCGCTCTTCCCTTGGAAGTGCCTTTGATTGGCTTTACCTCTATTACATTTGCAGTTATCAAACTTCGTATGTTCTGGCGTGTAATGGCGTCTGTCACATCGTCTAGGTAGGTTGGATCAAACTTTATCCTGTCCATGCCAACTCCAAGAATTCTGGAGACTAGCTGTCTTTTTGTTTTAAGATTTACTACCACTTGTTGACACTCTCGCGTTGAAAACTTTGAAGTTCATCTCTTTTGCCTTGGCTATGATCTCAAGTCTTTTTTTCTTTCCTACTCCATGACCAAACCTAACACCGTCTGTTTTAGGATTGAGTTTTGCCAAGTCTTTCAAATTGTAAACTAGATTATCCGTATAGCCTGATGGGTGCAGTCCCCTTGCGATCTTTGGTCCTCCGTAGCCTGCCTTTACAAGAGAAGGCCATCCCTTTTTTTGTTTTCTTTGATGGTTGTCTATGCCTTTTGGTTTTCTCCACGATGGAGCAAGTCTGGCATATCTCCAACTTTCTTGTCTGACAAAGCTAGGTTTGTTCTGTAACACTTTTCTCCTAAGTTCCAAAGCTTCTTTGTTGATCGGCATGTAGAGTTTTCTGCCTGAATTTTACAATAAATACGTTTCTTGATTGATCCGTGAGTGATCCGAAGAGATAATAAGGAAATTCCAAAGAAACGGTTTATCCAATGATTGAGGATTTGGAGCCCGCCAGTACTCGTCTACTTGTATCTCAATTGGAGCAAATTGGTGTCAAACCAGGTAAGATACAGAGAAATTTGCAAGTCCAGAATCTGGTTGATCTTATTGTTGGAAAAAACGAAGGCATTCTAACCGCAAATAAGGCGGTATCTGTTAAAACTGGCAAATACACTGGCAGATCACCTGACGACCGGTTCATAGTTGATGATGAACAGACTCATGGTACGGTAGACTGGGGAAAGATAAACCATGCATTCCCAGGTGACAAATTTGACAACCTGCTTGCAAAGATGAAAAAACACATCGAAAATAAGGAGATATTTGTTTTTGATGGATTTGTTGGTGCAGACAAAGAACACAGGTTACCCATTAGAATAATCACTGATCATGCATGGCAAAGTCTGTTTGTAAGACAGCTGTTCATAAGACCAACTGCGGCAGAACTCGAATCGCATAAACCTGAATACACGCTTTTTGCAATAAATGATTTCAAAGCCGTTCCTGAAATTGATGGAACTAGGACTGATGTCTTCATTATACTCAATTATACAAAAAAGATTGTGTTGATTGGAGGTACTCCGTATGCCGGAGAAATCAAAAAAGCAATGTTCTCTGTCATGAATTACTCTCTTCCATCAAAGGGGGTATTTCCAATGCACTGCTCTGCTAACATTGGCAAGAACGGGGAGACTGCCCTGTTCTTTGGACTCTCAGGAACTGGAAAAACAACACTATCTGCGGATTCCAACAGGATGCTGATAGGAGACGACGAGCACGGCTGGTCCGACAGGGGTGTATTCAATTTTGAAGGAGGATGTTATGCAAAATGTATTAATCTCAACAAAGATGCCGAACCGCAAATCTGGGATGCGATAAGGTTTGGTACTGTATTGGAAAATGTAGTGCTTGACAAGGAAACAATGATGCCAAACTTCAATGACAGCAGCTTGACAGAAAATACCCGTGCAGCGTATCCCCTTGATTATATTCCAGGCGCAATCATTCCAAGTCTGGGAGGAAACCCCAATGTCATCGTCTTTCTAACAGCTGACGCGTTTGGCGTAATGCCGCCAATTGCCAAGCTGACAAAAGAAGGCGCAATGTATCACTTTATGTCTGGCTATACAAGCAAGCTTGCAGGTACTGAGAGGGGAATAACAGAACCCAAGGCCACATTCTCAGAATGCTTTGGTGCTCCATTCATGTCAAGGCACGCATCTGTTTACGCAAAACTTCTTGGAGAGAAGATAACAAAACACAAGACTACTGTGTATCTTGTCAATACTGGATGGTCAGGCGGTCCATATGGAATAGGGAAGAGAATGAACATAAACTACACAAGAAGAATGGTTACTGCTGCACTAACAGGTGAGCTTGATGCTGTAAAATACAGGAAAGATGACGTGTTCAATTTGGACGTACCAACTGAATGCCCGGGAGTACCGCCTGAGGTATTGAATCCGCGCAACACCTGGTCTGAGAAGGATGCATATGACAACTCTGCAAAGAAACTTGCTCAGATGTTCGTGGAAAACTTTAGGAAATTTGGAACCGTTTCAAAGGAAATAATTGACGCAGGGCCAAAAATCTAGTTCCTTTTACGCCTAGCAGCCACGCCTACTATCGTTGTTACCACGATTATTCCCGAAATTATTACAGCCTGTTTTGTGGGAATTCCGATATCTTGAAGATCTAGTATGTTTCTTTGGGATACTTGGCTGACAAGAACGGTCTGATACGCTTCGTCTGTCTTGTTTGAATCTGTTACCTGGGCTAAAACCCAGTACTGTCCTTTTTCGTATACTGGCAGGAAACCTGTATCTTGTGGGGTAATGGAAGTACTTGTAGTCATACCAGTATCTGCTTCTGTGAGTGAAATCTTTGCATAAGACCAGCTGTCGGGATAGTCAAGCGAGAAGTAGAGCGTTTCGTTTTTTTGTTCTACCAAAAGCGTTCCGCGAGTTACGTGAATCACAACAGGGATTCGATATGTTGTTCTGGGATCTGTGAGGGTGAGAAATCCGTCATAATCTCCACTCTTTTTAGCACTGTCAGAAATTTTTACACTCAAAACATCATTTGACTGGGAGTAGTCAAAACCCAGACTGGATTCATTAGAGGAAAAACTTGCTTTTAGCTGAGGTATGGCAGAGCCATCAAGTGCTCTGACATGAAGCGCCTTTGTCTGCGTTTGGTTATCAAAAGACAGGTTGAAGACCAGGCTGTGTGGGGTTACTATTAGGTTGGATTCTAGAGCTCTTGTGATGTTTAGTCGCCCACTCCCTGCAGCATAAATGGGAAAGAGTTTGCCATATGCATCAGTTACAGGATCTGTTGTTGTCGCAAGTAATGACGCCACATCTGCAGGAGATAAACCGGGATATTTCTGTAAAATGATTGCAGCCGCGCCTGCTACGTGAGGTGCTGCAAAACTTGTGCCACTTGTAAGATTGTATTTTCCTCCAAGAGTTGTAGAGTTTACAAAGACTCCCGGTGCAACAAGATCTGGCTTTATGTAGAACGGAGATACTGGCCCCTGAGAGCTGAAAGATGCCATGAAGTCTGGATGGTAAAACATGTTCAAACTTCCTACAGTATCTGCAGACAATGCAGACTTGAGAGCCAATCCGTCTTCTCCTGACATTGAGATGACAGGTATTCTTGGGGTATAACCCAAAGTCTTGTTTGGCTCTATCAATTCGCCAAAAAATATTCCGCTCTCATTGTTGAACACCACCAGCGCCTTTGCGCCAAAATCTGCTGCATTTTTTTCCTTTTCGGAAAAATAGACTTTTTGTCCTTTGATGTTGCTTCCCCTTTCCTCAAGAAGTATGGAATTTCTGACATTTAGTTTTTTTAGATCCTCCACTCTTCCATATCCGCCATACACTATCTTGCCTTGTATGGGGCCTAGCAAGCTATTGACTCCAACCATTGGGAGAACTTGGTACTGTTTTTTGCCGACCTCAAAAGTTGCCACTAGGCTTGATGTTAAGTTGTTGTATGTTGCGCCGACAGTAATTGCGTTAATGTCTTTTCCAGGACTTCCAATTGTGTCTGCTTGCGGGCCATTGTTACCTGCTGCTACAACCACAACAATCCCTTTCTTTACTGCATTGTCAATTGCATTGTCAATCTGATCATTTGTCCTGTTGATTCCCAAGCTGATGTTTATGACATTGACGCCGTCTTGAGCTGCCTGTTGGATGGCTCTGACTATGTAATCCGATGAGACTGCTTCGCCTGTTGACGAAACCTCGTATGCAAACAGTCTTGCTTTAGGAGCTATTCCTGTAAAGTTGCCATCTCCAGAAATGATTCCTGCCACCTCGGTTCCATGCCCGTTGGTATCTAGAGGATCTTTGCCTGCATTGACATAGTCGTATCCGCCGGCAACCTTGCCAGACGGTCCGTACCCGAAGAGATCGGGATGGTTGTAGTCTATTCCAGTATCTATGACTCCGATCCTGATTCCCTGACCTTCAAGGCCATCAAGCCTAGCGGCTTCAGTACCTACAAGCTCTATGCTTTTCTGCAGGTTGTTTGAAATTTTTTGTTCATTTGATTCTGATACAAACAGAAATAAGCAGAAAATGAAAAAGAGAGAAAAAATCAGTAACCTGTTAACCACAAACTATCTGAAATTTGACTAGATAAAATGCATTTGCAACCAAAGCCATAAATGGCAAGAACTGTGGTGGGACTTTATGGCAAAATACGAACTTCCAAAGTTACCGTATGCATATGATGCGTTGGAGCCACATATTGATGCCAAGACAATGGAAATACACCACTCAAAACATCACCAAGCCTATACTGATGGCTTGAACAAGGCACTGGATACTCTAAGTTCTGAACTGCAAAA
>JAGWFW010000048.1 GCA_028867735.1 Nitrososphaerota archaeon | reverse complement strand
CCCTATCCCATTTCCATAAAGTACAAGCGGTATATTGGCTGAATCCAACTTGTCTAAATTGAAATTTTCCAAGTCCTTTACAGCATATGAGAAAACTATGCCTATCCAAATTGAGCCAATTGCTATGGCAATCAGGGCCATTCTGAATATGGTTAATCCCTTATACACAGTTAATGCCAATGTGTTCTACATTATCTATCTATTTCCAGGGCCCGGAGGGATTCGAACCCTCGACCTGGTGGTCCGAAGCCACCCGCACTATCCTGGCTATGCAACGGGTCCAATCAATTAAGAATTTAACGGGGCTAAATATCTGTCTAGGTAATTGAAAATATCACAAAGAGTTGCAGGTGTTGAATACGCCATACGGGATATTGCGCTTGAGGCCAGAAAACTAGAAAAACAGGGTAAGAAAATTACCTATCTTAACATAGGCGATCCTCTTCAACATGGCTTTCAACCACCTGAAAACGTCAAGGAAGCACTAATCAAAGCAGTAAGGGATGGTAAAAATTACTATGCAGTTTCAGAAGGATTGCCAGAGCTACGTGAAGAGATTGCAAGAAAAGAAAAGAGAAAGGGCTTGGGAGTAACTGAAGATGACATTCTTGTAACAAACGGTGTTTCGGAAGCACTTGAGATGGTTACTGCCTCAATAGTGGAACCGGGAGACGAGGTTCTCATACCGGGACCGTATTATCCGCCATATGCCTCCTATGTAAGGCTGTTTGGAGGAAAACCAATCGAATTCTCAGTCGACTTGCACAATTCAACACCTGACTTGGATGATATCAGAAAAAAGATTTCTCCAAAGACAGTTGCTATATGTCTGATAAGCCCAAACAATCCGACAGGTGCTGTATTTAGTGAAAAGTCATTAAAAGATCTGATTGATATCGCAAACGAACATGATCTCTACATAATATGTGACGAGATATATGATCAAATAGTATTTGATGAAAAGTTTGTAGGCATAGGAAAGGTAAGCGGCGATTCTCCTGTCATACTTCTAAATGGTTTTTCCAAGGTTCATCTCATGTCGGGGTGGAGGATTGGCTACATCGCCTTTAACCAGTCAAAGAAACTGGAATCTCTGCGAGAAAATGTGCCAAAACTTGCAAGAGTGAGAATTGCCACAAATCTGCCTGTCCAATATGCTGCTTTGGAATCACTAAAAGGCCCTCAAAACTATGTGCCAAAATTTGTATCAGACCTGAAGAAAAGGCGAGATTATACCATCAAGAGACTAAACGGTATGGGCGGTCTTAGCTGCTCAAATCCAAAAGGCGCTTTTTACGCATTTCCAAAAATTGAAAATAATCGATATAGTTCTGACAAGGAATTTGTCTTGGAACTTCTCAAATCAAAAGGAGTCCTGACTGTGCACGGTTCTGGTTTTGGAACTCAATATGGGAGTGGGCACTTTAGAATGGTATTTCTGCCTGAAATACCGGTTCTGGAAAGCGCACTTGACAAAATAGAAGAGTTTGTCGGCTAAAATTTCCAAGTAGTAATCTTTTTTGGAGTTATCTCGATGATGCAGTCAGTATCGCCAAGTAGATACTGAGCCGATTTATTTTCCAAGCTTTTAAAATATCTGCGAAGAATTTTTTTGGCAATTGGCTTTACACGATTATCCTCTAAAATCAATTTTGCCCTGCCAATGCCCATTACACCAAAGATGTCAGGCGAGTTTATGCCTGCATCTATGCAGAATGAAACTTTTGGATTGTGTCTTATGTTTCTTGCCTTTGCTGTTCTGGTGTTGGTACCGATGTAAAGCCTGTTCTTAATGTAACTGTACCAAACAGGTACAATATGGGGAGTGCCTTTGTTGTTTATAGTGGCAATTCTTAAAATTTTCTGCGTTTTTATAAAATATCTATCCTTCATAATTTTCGCCTCTCAAACCAAGAATGATCAGGAATCCTCCAATTCCAAACATTGCAATAGATACTTTTTCACTTGTGATGTCTTGGGAGGTAAAAAAGTCCAGTACAAAATCCGGCCCAAAAATTAACAAGTCCCTGATAATGGGTATTGCTGCTACAACTATGAACAATATTCCCATCGCAGTGAACCAATTCTTTTTTGGGCTGTCTCCCATCTTTTACTCTTGTAAATGCTGATTAAATTATCTTTATGCCGGGATTCTTCATTTTGTTCTTTATCATCGCATTGATGAGAATCGGCGTCGCGCTTTCCGCAAGATATGAAAGCGAACCAGGTCCTAGGAGGATGGGTCTTAGATTTTTTATCTCTTTTATCAGGCCATTTACAGCATTTATCGAATTTTCGCTGTCGCCGCATACGAATATGTCTGAGTCTAGGACAAGCTTTGTGTCGATGAGCTTCTTCTCTGAAATAGTGTGAAATGCAGAGACTAGGTTGGATTTGTTTCTCATGTATTTTTGTACAAGCTCAAACGCAGATGGCTTTCCCTCCCTAAATGAGATCAATTCAAATCCTGCGTCTGTTTTAGTGAGTGGAACTATGGGTGATATGACAATGCAGCTGTCTTTGACGTTTGGAAGCAACTGCGAGCATATTGCATCAATGTTTTCATATGGAATGGAAAGAACCAATACATCACTTTCCTTTGCAGCAGCAGTATTGTCCACGCCAACTATCTTGCCTTTCACAGTGCCAAGTTCCTTGTCCGCACTTGAAGAATATTCGCGGGCTGCCTCTTCGGCCCTTGCCGCATCTCTTGAACCTATTAGCACATCATGGTTGACACACCATCGCAAAGCAAATCCTTTGCCCATTCCACCAGTTCCTCCTATTATTCCGATCTTCACGACATAAAGTTCTGATAATCTTATTATTATCTCTATTCCGCAGGTCGTCTCAGAATAGATATTGTTTCTTTTTTTGCGTCACGGACAGGCCAGAAATAACGTGGAGAGAATTCTTGCAGGACGTGCATCGGGATATCCCCTCACAGATCTGGGCATAAAACAAGCAGAAAAGATTGCTGATTTTCTCAAACCGTTTGGCATATCGGAAATATATTCAAGCCCAGTGGAAAGGGCTGAGCAAACCGCTGGCATTGTGGCAAAAAAACTGCATATTGGATATAAAGTAGATGAGAGACTCACAGAAATCGATATGGGGCTTTTATCAGGTATGCAGTTTGATCAAATGTTTGCAAAACACGGAAATATTTTTCTCAAGTTTTACGAAGGGCATCCAATAATAGAAGAAAATAAAATTGAAACATTTGCCAGCATCAAAAAAAGAGTTCTTGATCTGGTCGAACACTGCTCTAAAAAATATGATAGAGAAAACGTATTGTTTGTAACTCACATGGATCCAATAAAATCAATACTTTCAGTCATAATGCAATTAAAACCGGAATCTTTGTATGAATTAATAATACGAAATGCATCTTTAACCATGTTAAAAAAAGAACAGGCCAACCTTTCCATAATTTCAATTAATTCCATGTGCCCCGAACGTTATCTCCAAGAATAAAAAAAGCAAATTATTTTTCATGAGATTTTGTATCTTGACTTGTTTTAACCAACTAACGTCATTCTTTCTAACAGAACCAATATCTATGGGTAGGCGTCATCATGAATAGATTGAAAGTACTGATAACAACTCTCCTGTTTCTTGTTATCATGGGGAGCATCCTGTCTCAGGCTTGGGCTGTTTCCATTCCATTAGAATTGTATACAGACTCACAGGTGTATTCTGAGGGTCAGCCTCTTCTTGCATATGGAAAAACTTCATCTGCAAACGAGACCATAATCCTTAGGTTATTTGCACCAGACGGTACCATCAAACAATTCAACCAAATTACATCAGATAGCCACGGGGACTTTAATCAAATACTGATAAGGTGGCCCAACGCGACAACAAACTATCCATATGGGACGTATTCGGTAGAAGCGATTGCCCCAAAAGAGCAGGGTTTTTCACAAAAGGTCGACGTGGGATTCACGTCGACCTCGTCATTGATACATGCACAGGTAAAAAGAACAGTGCTTGTATCAGTTTACGCCCCTCAAACTGCGGCTGTCAACCAAACATTTCGTGTATTTGTTCAGGTAACAAGTGATGGCCTGCTAGTAGCTGGTGATCCCTCAAAACTTTTGGCAACATCACACGTGCATCTGCCAAACGGCGACGTGGTAGACCTTACCAATTCTTTCACGACCCTTCACCAAGGACTCTACTACGTGGACTTTACGCCTACGCAAGAAGGAACCTATGTCTTTCACATTATTGCACTCAGCCAGGGCACTGAAGCCAATGGGTCCGTTGCTACTCTGGTGCTCAAACAAAGCATAGAGGGAATATCGCAGCAGATCATAAAATTAAACTCTGTGCTGAACACGACATCGAACGAACTTGACAAGATGAAGACAGAAGTTCAAACTTTTGGCTATGTACTAAACACTAGCCAGAACTCTATGGCTGAGGCAAACGCAAACATAAACAAAAGCGTTACCTCCATGTCTGATTCGGTTAAAAACATGGAATCAGCTTCGGGACAAGTCAACTCACTGCTCTTGCCATTTATCGCATTGATTGCTGTAATGATTGCATTGCAATTAGCCACTCTTGCCAGGCGAAGATAATAATCATGGTAAACGCCAAACCATTTGCCATGTCGATGGTTTCATTTTTTTTAATATCTCTTCTTCTAATATCTATAATTCCAAAACCAGCCAGTGCATACTATGACGTGGATATTCCAAGACAGACGCAAACTCCCACTCTTGAACAAACGTCAGGTCTGATATCTCTGCAACCTGTCTTGTCTGAAAATCCTCTAAAAAGATATCTAGTTTTTGGATCGGGCACGGTCTCAGACATATCAAGGATGACTGGTGATATCCTATACGGTCTAAACTCTGATCATGGTTCCTTTGCAGTAGGAATGCTTGATCAAAATGAGGTCTCAAGCCTGAAACTTGATGGCTATGATGTGATTGAGGATCTACCCTTGGAATTTTACTCTGTACAACCAAGTCTTCCAATGCCAAGTGATGTATCAAGAGTGGATAGCATACTTGGATCAGAAAAGGTAATGCGGCAATACAACTACGATGGGGATGGCATCAAGATAGGAATAGTTGACACCGGAACAGACTTTTCAAATCCTGACGTAAGGAACTCTCTTGCAAGAGACAAAGACAATGTTCCAGTAATGATCGACGCAGATGGTCAGGGGCTTGTGTTGACAAATGCTACGTTTGTAGCGCAAATTAGCAGTCATGGTATGATACAGAACTATACAAAACCAATTCCAAAAAATGTAACTTCCTCTGTATATGTAACCTCAAATGGAGTCTTTCTTGATCTGGCCAAGGGAGGAAGAGGAACCACCATTCAGGTGTATAATTCGCAATATCCAAAAGGCGGCACGCCAGTAATAAACGGAACAGTATCCAATGACTACAAAATAGGAAAGGATGCCCGGCATTTTATTCTGTCAAAAAGCGGAATGTATCACTTTGGAATGATATACGAAAGCGTCTCGCAAGGCCAGCTACCGCTATTACAGTTGGTCCCAGTCCTTGTAGTTGATTCCAAGACGGCAGGGGTATACGATACCATAATCCCGGACATGTCAGACTCGTACAAGGATTTTACAAGAATAACTAGTCCAATAGTGCCAAAATATGACTATGATTTTACGATACAGACTCCAATCACACTGGGAAATGGAAAAGAGTTTCTTGTATATGACAAAAATAACGACGGAAATCCGGAATATAGTGCGGGCACCGTTGGCGCACGTGTCCTTGACCTGTATGGGATTGCTGGACAATCAGCCAAAATCGACAAAAAAATTGGAGCAGTAAACGGCACACTACTTCCTCCGCTTGACCCTCACGGAAACTTTTTTGGCGTAATGTATGATTATCAAGGACATGGAACTGCCACTGCAGCGTCAATAACGTCACAAGGAAAGCAGCAGTATGACATCTATGGAAATTCTACAAAATATGTAATACAAGGAGTTGCTCCCGGATCAAAGATAGTCCCAATAAAGGCACTGTGGCTTGGTGACGCAATATACGGGTGGCTGTGGGCTGCTGGATTTGATCAGAATGGAAACCACTGGAAACTTTCAGGAGCACCACGAGTCGATATTCTGTCAAATAGCTGGGGAATCTCAACTTTTCCTGCACTAGGGTCTGTTCCGGGTCTTGACGTGGAATCTCTCTTGCTTAGCGCACTTGATGTACCAGGTTCGCTAGACAAGAACTATCCTGGAATACTCACTGTAAGCAGCTCAGGCAATGCTGGGCCGGGATACGGGACAATAGGCAGCCCTGATGCAGCACCGTTTGGCCTGACTGTCGGGGCGGCAACTGATAACATCTTTGTGGGCTATGGGCCATTCAAGGGACAGCCAAGATTTGGAAACAGTACATTGTATTCCGGAGACATATCTGGATTTTCAAGCAAGGGGCCGTCGTTGATAGGAGATCCAAAACCTGACATAATGGCAATAGGGGAGTATAGCTTTACACCGACTTCGGTTACACCATACAGCAAAAACTCAACAGGACAGTTTTCTTTATTTGGAGGAACAAGCCTTGCAGCCCCGCTTGTTGCAGGCTCTGCTGCAATCGTGATGCAAGCTCTGCACGATAAAGGCATACCATACAATCCATTTACGGTGAAAAACATATTGATGTCTACTGCTGAAGATCTGGGCAACGATCCTTTTGCCCAAGGCGCTGGACTGATCAACGTAACAAGCGCAATTAACTATGTATTGGGTAAAGAAAACACTTTTCAGGTTTACAACAATGCAACATATTCTAACGTAAACAAAGTTCTGAATCCTGCAGTTAGTTCCATGAATTTATCTGCATTTGGGTTGAAGACATTTCAACTAGATAATTCCTCGCTTCCAGAAACTCCTTGGTTTGCAGGACGGCTGTATCCTGGAGACAGAACAACTGCTGCCTTTACAATTGAAAACCCGACAGACAACGACATTAAAGTAGAAATAGAACCGCAAAAACTTGATCTGATGAAAACGTCCCAGTATAACGGAACCACCGAGCCGCGCATGCAAGACCCTGCAATCAAAAAACCCGGAGTTTACAGACCTGACTATGTACAGCTTGCCCAGATAACAAACCATACAAATCCTGTATCTTTTTCCCAAAAATCAAACCCAATACCTCCTGATGCATCACTGCTGGTGCTTGATCTGACATTTCCATTCTCAGAATTCATGAACTCTTCTGCCAAAACATATGCTGATGACATCAAAATATCCTCGCTCTATCTGTATGACTGGAACAACAAGAACAATGATACCAAGCCGACATACAAAAACCTCTCACTTGTCAACAGGGGCGGTACATGGGGGACAGTACAAGAAGTGAGGGTATCAGATCCGGGCTCAAAATTTGCACACGTGCCTCTTGTAGGCGTATATCCGGTTCCTACACGGTATTCATACTGGTCTGGTGATACAAAGGAAAACTCTACCTCGATTAATTATACCATTACTGCAAGCTATTACAAAAAAACTCAGTGGAGTCAAGTATGGCTTGACTCAAACGACGTCACAGTAAAACCACATAGTAAAATCACGACGTATGCAACACTTGTTGTACCGCCTGATGGAAAACCAGGAATCTATCAGGGATTCATATCATTTAGCGACAAGTCGCATACGGTAAATGTACCCGTGTCATATGTTGTATTGAAAAAACTACAACCAAAAGACCTGCCAACCGTTATTCTGGGGTCAAAGGGAGATACTATTTTTGGAAACGGATACGTGGGAGGCGGATTTGACATGTCTAACAGGTATAACGCTGGGGACTGGCGTGAATATTACTTTGATGTCAAAGACAAGACAATAAACGCAGCCACAATGATCATCTCTTGGGAAGATCCCAGCACCAATCTGTCTGTCTTTGTAATTGATCCGCAAGGAAAGATAATTCAAACAAATGTTCCGGCTGGAATACTGGGAGAGTTTCAGGGGTGGCCAAGTGGAGACTGGCTGGGACCGAGTACGCCATTCAGTGAGGGTGGAGGATTTTATCCGATTAAAAACAAAGACAATACGTCAACAGAGGTATACGCACCTATCAACCAGACAGGAGTGTATTCCGTGCTTATTCATACCACGCTGTTTGGAGGAAGATCAATTGCAGAACCAATAACAATGGCCGCCAAGTTTTCAACAATTCTGCCAGATGAGAGTCCGCCTCAGATAAATCTGCAAATTCCACAATTTATCAACAGTACTTACAAGATTACCTCTACAATAACTGGAGATAACATTCAAGATCTAACATACTCTGTAGATTCCTCAATACCGAAGGAATTCAACGAGTCTGCACTAGAAAATTCTATTGAAAGCCTCCAAGATGGGTTGCATGACGTGAGAATTACAGTGTCAGATACAGTAGGACATATTGCATCAAAGGATTTCAAATTTGTAATAGATAATACTCCTCCAACAATAATTCTTGAATCGCCCGCGAACGGGTCCACCGTTTCAGGAATAATTCCAGTTAACTTGATCATAAATGAAACCAATCCGTTAGAAAAGAACTGGCTCACAGTAAAGCTTCCAAATCAAACAGTCCTTGACAATGCGACATTTCAGTATGATACCAGAACACTTCCAAATGGACTATATCATATAGAAGTCATTGCCAAAGACAAGGCAGAAAATACTGCAGACAAAAAAATTGTAATCACTGTAAATAATTTCGTTTTAGGTCCCAGTTTCATCCAAGGCGCAAGCGATCAGAATTTTATAACTTTGATTGAAATATTGGTTGGAATTGCAATTGCATCTTTGATATCTGTTATTACTTTTAAAAAATTTAGATTTTCAGGAAGAACTTAGACAAGGTTTATATGCAATTTTTCAGTCACGAAGCTTGAATGTCTGAGCAAGATACTCGGGGTACAGTAACTAGGCGAGACTTTCTTAAACTTTTAGGTGCTGCAGGCGTGGCAACGACTTTTGCACCATTTGTTCCATGGGGACAGTTCATGCCAAATCCTTCAAACATAATTCCTTCCAAAGTACAGGTAACGTTGTCAGACGGTACAGTGGCAAACGTCAAGACGTTTCCAAAAAATAGTTCCGAAGTCATAACATATCCATCCTCTGGAGATCCTGTTCTTGATCAAGAGGCGTTTAAGAAATGGCAGTTTATCCGATTGCCTTCAGAATTAGGCGGAGACGCAGAAGACATCAGCGCTTTTCGTGTTTATAGCATGGTATGTTTACATTTATGGTGTTTATGGAAATACTGGCCACAGGATGGCAGAAAAAGAGGTGAATGCCCATGTCACGGCAGTATGTACAATCCATTAACTGGCAAGGCATTTGCAGGCCCTGCATCACTTCAAGCTCCGCCATCAAACGTGCTGGCAACACTTTATCTTGAAGCTGATGACAAGGGCGATCTGTGGATCAAGCCAGCCGTGTGGAACATAAACGAAAATGGAGTGGTAGGATATGGTCGTCTCCTTAAAACGTAAAAACGGTTTTGCAGATTTCTGTTACTGGATTTGGGATGGACTAGAGAGAACTGTATTCATAGGAACAAAGTTCTCATTCCCTGCCAGATTTGTAAGCCCGTTTGGGTTCTTGGGAATGCTGACCTTTGTTACATTCATCATACTGGGAGTTTCTGGTGCTCTGCTGATGTTCTATTACGAACCTATACTGGACAGAGCATGGGACAGCGTTGCTAAAATCAATAATGTTGTTCCATACGGGTTTATGATTAGGAATATTCATTATCATGCATCAAATGCAATGGTCCTTCTTGCTGTACTGCACATGTACTACCAATACTTTAGCGGCAGATACAAAATACGAAACGAGATAATCTGGGTAACAGGGGTTGTGCTGGGCACGGTAACCATTCTGGAAGCTTTTACGGGTTATGATATAATTTTCAGTGAACGCGCGGAACTTGCAATCAGTATTGCTGCCTCGCTTACTAACTCAATGCCTGTAGTAGGGCCAACCATACGCGATGCAATGTTTGGCTCTGGATTTGCAGACTTTATACTGCGGTTCTATACGTTGCATGTATTCGTCCTGCCTATAGTAATGCTAGGACTGATGGCAGTACACCTGCCAAGATTCTTGGTATTTGACGTACCGATGGTAATGGCGATTTCTGGGGCCATCTTTATCACAGGCGGTGTGTTTCCTGTGGATCTTGGCTCAAAGTTTCAACCAACAGTACCACCAGGCATCACTGTACCCGAATGGTATCTCACTGGAATCTATGCCTTCCTTAGAACGATGTATGACAAATTTGTAACCGGAGTCTTGTGGCCCGGAATATTCATTGTGGCCATAGCAATGACTCCATTTATTGACCGGTACAAAAAATTCTCCTGGAAGGACAGGCCAATAATTACAGCGTTTGGAATAACAGGCATAGCCCAAGTTATGGTAACGACATATTGGGGATTCTACATTACGCCTGACGTTTCAAAGCCACTGGTTGCCAGGCTCGTGATAGACCCCATATTCTTCTATACGATAATGCTTCTCCTTATACCGATAGGTTTTGGATTCTCATACATGATGATACTGCTTGCCAAGGAAGCAGAAAGAAAGGCCAAATTGGCTGCTTCTAAAGGGCCCCATAAATCAGTCGCTCCGATTAATTTCTCGGGCAAATGGATAAACTGGCTCATTATTGCCCTGTTGGTATTCCAGGTATACATCAACATAGCAGCCTATAATGCGGCACTAGCCGGCATGAAGAACATTTCATTGTTTCTGGTAGGACTAGGGCTTATGGTATTTGCCGGCCTGTTCCATCTCTATAGGCACGGCCTAAATGAGGCAAAGAAGGCGCCTCCTCCACCACAGCAGCAGACTGAAGCTGCAAAACCCTTGGCAGGTCCTGAATCGTCAGGAAAAGTTCCTCCAAAAGAAGAGATTGGAAAATTGACGCCGCCAAAGCCACAAGAAGCTGCGCCAGAAATCAAGGCAGCAGAGATGAAAAATCCCAACGATCCAGTCATTGGCAAATTTGACCTTAAAAATCCCTGATATGGCTCTTGGGCGTATAACTTTATAAGACTAGCAAAAAAATCAACGACTAGTTGAGCGTTCCTACCTCAAGCCACGCATATGGAATAGCACTAATCGCAGTCATAGTAGGAACAGCCATTGGCGTATCATACTATC
>JAGWFW010000047.1 GCA_028867735.1 Nitrososphaerota archaeon | reverse complement strand
GACTTTCAATCCTACGACCCGGGTTCAAATTCTAAATGATGAAAGTCCCGGCTGGAGCACCTTACAAAAGCATTAATATTCTTACTATTTCCCACGCATGCTAGTGCAAGTTTTTGGATAGAAAAAACTTTGAGATTAACCCGTTAATCAAGGATTACAAAAACTACATTGATTCTATAGATCAAGCGCTTAAAAAAGAACTAGACCTTTACTCTGCTTCAGAATTTTTTGAGCCGTTGCAATATGCGCTTGAGGGAGGAAAAAGAATAAGGCCCATAATACTTGTGTTGGCTGCTGAAAGTGTTGGTAGGTGTGATGAGAATGCATTCATTGCAGCTTGCGCAGTTGAGCTGCTGCATACTGAATCAGTAATTCATGACGACATAATTGACAATGAGATTCTGAGGAGAAGAAAGGATCCGTTTCATATCAAGTACGGATACAATACAAGCATAATGACAGGCGACTTTGTTCTTGGGTTAATTCTGAACATATCCTCACGCCTTGACAATCCAAGAATAGCAAGGGAACTTGCCAACACGGCCATGATGATGAGTGATGGTGAGATGATTGAAACGAGACTAGAATCAAGCGAGGATATCACATTTGATGACTATCTCAAAGTCATAGAATACAAGACTGCTACTGCATTTGAGGCAGCGACAAAGATTGGCGCCATTTTAGGGGATGGCAACGAAGAGCAGATAATGGCATTTGCAGAATATGGCAAGAACATGGGAATTGCCTACCAAATTCGTGACGACCTGCAGGACTGGAACAATGAGGACAAGTTATTTAACATCTTGATCAAGAAGAGCGTGGACCCCCGTGATGTCTTTGATCACATGGACATGCTGTTAAACAATTATTCAAAGAAAGCCAAGACTGCGCTCAGAAAGATAAATGACAGTCAGGCAAGAAGAAGGCTTGAGAGCCTGATAGATCTCACTATGCTTAGTGTATAGCAGAAAGGCTTGTCAAGGCTGGAACGGCTGATTTTGCAAACTGGATGAACGGATCCGGATAGACTCCGATTCCAACCATGAAGATTATTGAGAATATCATTACAGCTATTATGGACTTGGGTTCCTTGACTCTCTTTTCAGATTCGCCTTCTTCAAAGTACATCTTTCGTATTATCCAGCCATAGTATGCAAGCGAGAGTGCACTGTTTAACACTCCGGCTACTGCAAGATACGGAGCCCACGACACTGACGCTCCAGCGTTTATCGCAGAACCAAACAACATTAGTTTGCTCCAAAATCCATTGAGCGGCGGAACTCCTGCCAGAGCCAAAAGCGATATGACCAGTCCAAGTGAAGTGATTGGCATTCTTCTTCCAAGTCCGCGAAGTTTGTCAATGTGAGATATGGACAGGGTTGCAATTATTCCCGCCACAGCTATGAATGCTGCTGCTTTCATAACTGCATGATTTAGAATATGGAATAGTGATGCTGCAATTCCAATCGCTGAAAACGGAGCTATGCTCAAACCAATCAAGATGTAGCCAGCATGGCCGATGCTGGAATATGCAAGCATTCTTGAGAGATTTTTCTGTCTTATGGCTGCCAGGTTGCCAAAAGTCATAGTAACGATGGCTATTACAGCAAGGGCAAGCGACCAGTTGAGATTGAGCGCTATTGCGCCCATTATTATTACACGCAGGGCTGCAGCAAAGCCGGCCTTTTTCGTGCCTGCCGCAAGCAGTGCCGAGATTGGAGGCGGCGCCCCTTCGTATGTGTCTGGGAGCCACATGTGGAAAGGCACAAGGCCAATCTTGAATCCAAATCCAGCTATAAACATGCCTACTGCAAGAATGGCCAGCGGCATCATGTCAGGGCCGAGATGCGAAAACCCTGCTATCACCTGCTCTATGTTGGTGGAACCTGTGAGTCCGTATGCTAGGGAGATACCCCAGATTATTATCCCGGAAGACAGGGCGCCAAACAAAAAGTACTTGATTGCTGCTTCGTTGGAGGTTGGATCTTTTTTGAGAAATCCCGCCAGCACGTAGGTTGGAATGCTCATCAACTCCCATGCAACAAACAGCATTACCAGATCAGTTGAATATGCAATCAGAATCATTCCAATTGATGACAGTATTATCAGGGAATAGTAAATGGCTGGATTTGCTCTTCCCTTCATGTAATTGAAGGAACCAACTGTTGTCATTATGCCGACAATTAACATTGCAATTGCAAAGAAAGATCCAAACATGTCATTTGCAAGCACGCCTTTTGAGAAAATTGCCGCAGGCAGGACATGCTTTGAAATTATTTGATATGCGACAAATCCTATCGCGGCAGCTAGCGCAGCAAATGTAATTCCTCCATAAAGAGAATCATCCTTTTCTTTTCTTGCCGCGCTGATTACCGGGATTATCACACCTACTGCTCCTAGCGCCAGAGTTAGAATTATTGGGGTTGAGGTAAAGTCTAGCATATTTTTTCACCTAAATGAATAACAATAGCACCACTATCAAGATGCCAGCTCCAAATACGTACAAGTAAGACTGAGAGATGCCTGTTTGTGTAGATTGCAGTATTCTTGCTCCGCCTGCCATTGTTTTTTCCGGTACCAGATTAAATCCCTCCATGACCTTGTCTTCAAAGTATCGATATATTCCTCTTGCAAGATATAACGGGCCTACAACAAATGTCCAGTTGATTAGTGCGTCAAGATACCACCTGTTAAGGAAGAACTTGTGTATTGCATAAAAGACAATATTGGAATTTACGAATTTGGCAGGGTCTGCAAATCTTCCAATATAGAAGACATATCCCAGCACAAATCCAATTGCAAATGCAGAGAGAGAGGCTATCAATGCAATAGGATTGACTCCTTCTAGGAAACCACCAAGCAATTGTTGGGACTCGGTAGCAACCGCTCCTATTTGAGAATGGATTCCAAATGTTGATGACAGGTATGTTGTGAATATGTTGTGTATCTCATGTTCAAAGGTCAACCCTAGAACACCAACTCCAATGGTGAGAGCTGCCAGGATACCATACGGAATCCACATTACCGGACTTGCTTCGTGCACATGATATCCATCTTTTTCCAGGTGTTCCACATGCTTGCTCTTATTTCCAAAGAAGACCATTCCGATCATTCTAGTGGTATAGAAGGTGGTCATTACAGCAGTGATTACCGCCATGATAAATATTGGCAAAGCCCAGGTATTGCCTGACTGGTACACGGCACCAAAAATTGCATCCTTGCTCCAAAAGCCAGTTGTGATAAATGGAGCTCCCATCAGGCCCAGTCCCGCAGCCCACATGAAGATGTAGGTCTTTGGCATGAGTCTTCGAAGTCCTCCCATGTCAGTCATAAATCTAGATCCAACTACATGCAACAGCGAACCTGCTGCCATGAATAGCGAAGCTTTGAACATTGCGTGTGAAATAAGATGGAAAAAGCCTGCAGTATAACCATCAACAAACTGCCGCGAAAGACCTGCAATGCCAAGGGCCATCATCATGTAACCGATTTGTGAACCCGTTGAATATGCAAGCACTTTTTTTATTTCTGTATGAACCATTCCCTGAGTAGCTAGCAGGAATGCAGTGATTGCTCCAACCCAGGCCACTACCTCAAAGAACTGATCCATGTTAAGACCGGCTGCTGCCAAGGCAAAGAACAATGGACCAAGTCTTGCAACCAAGAATACACCCGCCTTGACCATCGTTGCTGCATGGATGAGTGCAGAAACTGAAGTGGGTCCGGTCATTGCTTCAAGCAGCCATTCGTTTAGTGGAAATTGAGCGGATTTGCCTATGGCTCCTCCGAATAACAAAATTGCGGCAGGAATCAGGAGGTTTTGCGAGGACATTGCGGTAGCCCAGCTTGTGTTTGCAGCCAACTCCCTGAATCCAAAAGTTCCTGCAAAGGCAAAGATCAGGAACATTCCAGCCAGCATCATAATGTCTCCAACTTTGGTCATGATGAATGCCTTCATTCCCGCCTGGGTAGGAGAATAGTAATCAAGCAGGCCAAGAACAGTACGTCCTTCTGTTCCTACATGGTCCTTCTTCTTGTCTCGGTACCAGAATCCGACCAATGCGTACGATGCAAGGCCCACACCTTCCCAACCGAAGAAAAGCTGCAGGAAATTATCAGATAGTACAATTAGCTGCATCGAACCGATAAAGAAAGACATCCAGAAGAAGAACCTCATCAGATCCTTGTCGCCTTTCATGTAACCCAAGCTGTATACGAAAATCAGAAATGATATCCACGCAACCACGTTGGTCATTATGGCTGCCAGCGGATCAGCCAAGATTCCGGCCTTTAACCCAATTGATGATATCCACGGAATTTGATTATGAATTTCCTGGTTGTGCAATGCAAGAGGAATAAGTGTGGCAGCTGAAACGGCACTTGCCAGAGCAAATGCGACTGCAACATATCCTGAGGAGTTTTTTGAGACTCGTGCTGCTGCAGGAATTATCAGGGCTCCAACAAACGGCAATATCCAGATTATCCAGACATTTAACGGACCGGCACTAAGACCAAGAGAGCCAAAATCCATTTTTTAAACTCCCACCAGCCCTTTCATGAAAGGAATTATCTTGTTGAAGAATATGTCAGGATATATTCCAATAACAATTGTAAACCCTGCCAATACCATCATAGGACCTGTCACGTACCAGTTTGCTTCCTTGGTTTTTTCCAAGTGTTCCGGGAGTTTTCCAAAGAAGACTCGTTTTATCATCCACAATGAATATGCCATTGTAATAACGGTTGCAATCAGCCCAAGAGCAAATGAAACCATTCTAACTGTAGAACCATCTTGGATTGCAGTCTGTAGTGCACCATTGAACATGGTCCATTCTGCCATGAATCCGCTTGTTGGAGGAATACCGACTATTGTAAGCACTCCAATCATTGCACAGGTTGCAGTGATTGGCATTTTTCCCGCAAGTCCTCCCATTTTTGTAATGCTTCTAGTTCCAACTTGGAGAATTATTGCACCTACCATAAGGAAGAGAATCACTTTGCCAAGACTATGCGATACAAATAACATTTCAGAACCAGAAAGACCCAGAGTGGATGCGGTGCCTATTCCAAAGAGAATGTATCCCATCTGGCTGATACTTGAATAAGCAAAGAATTTTTTGATATCATCTTGTACAAGTGCCATTATACCGCCATAGATCATGGTTGCAACCCCCCACAGGTTCAAAAACAGGGCAAAGTGTCCGTATTCCCCTGGCAAGAGCATTATCAACAATCTAAAGAAACCGTAAGCCCCTACGCCCAACATTGCACCAGATGATAATGCGTTAAGCGGTGTCGGAGCTGCCCTATACGTGTGTGGCAACCATATGTGTACCACAAATGCTGCCATCTTTACTCCAAGTCCCACGATTATACCCACTGCGGCAAGCGCAAGTATGCGATGCGGAATTGCATGTTCATGAATGTCCGCATAATTGAAGCTGCCTGCGTTAAGCCCTATTGCAAGAAAGCCTAGAAGTAAAATCACTGCACCAACATGAGTCCAGAAGAAGAACAACAGGGCAACTCTTCGCTTTGCCTCATAACCCCACAACGCAATGATAAAGAATCCTGGAATTAGCATAACCTCAAAGAAGACATAGAATTCTATCAGATTGGTTGCAAGTACTGATCCCAGCATGCCCATGGCCATGACCAGATAAAGCGCAAAGTAAATCCCAATCTGGCTGTTCACATAGGTTTTCAGAGATGACGACTCTACCATTGCGGTAGGGCCGTCTCCAACCACCTGCTTTTGTGCACTCATTTTTTCTTCATATTGCGCGGTAAACTTGGCAACCATGTAGGGCTTTGAAAACAAGGCAACTACAGTTGAGATGACATAGATTATTATTGCAAATGGCGATGCAAGCCCATCCAGCACCAACCCAAATTCTCCAAATTGCTGAGTCCACGGATAATGTTCCTCATAGGTTCCAGATACTGATGCAAGTGTCATTATTGCAGTACAGTAAGCTAGTATGCCAAAGGTGAACCACGTTGCGGCATTAGGTCCTGATCTTTTTCCAAGGAAATAGGCTACCGGAGATAGCAATAATGGCAGGAAGATTGCCTGGAGTAGGATATACTGCATCATCCTTTCAGGCTCCTAAAGTCTTCGATATCGATATTCTTGTACATCCTGTACGCCACAATGACTAGTGCAAGTCCAACCGCAACCTCGGCAGCAGCGATTGCAATTGAAAAGAGAGCCAGAGTCTGCCCTTGGCTGTTTGGAATGAATCTTGCAAATGCCACAAGGTTGAGATTTGCAGAATTGATTATCATTTCCACCCCAAACAGCATCCTAATTGCGTTTCTCTTTACGGATAATCCGTAAATTCCAATGGCCAGAAGAGCCACTGAAACTAGAACAAAATCAATTAGCCCGTTGCTCATTTGTCATATCCTCCCTTCTTGCCAAAGTCAAAGCGCCAATCACTGATGAGGCCAAAATCAACGCCATCACTATAAGAGCTGGCGAATAATATGTGAGAAAGTCTTCGCCTATTTTCTTGTAGTCAACTGATGGAGAGTTTGTCTCCATTGATTTCATGCCAGAGCCAATGATTATCATGCCAATTCCAAGCATTAATGCAAGCATCAATCCTATTCCGGCGTATCTTCTTCTTTTATCTTCAATCTTGTTGAATATCAGCTCGCGTCTTACTAGCATCACAGTAAATAGAATGAGTACTGCAATTGAACCCACATAAACTGAAAGCTGGAACATTGCTACAAAGGGTGCATCAAGCAGCAAGAAGAACCCAGCAATTCCTGATAATGTCAGCATGAGTGCTATTGATCCATAAATCAATGAGCGTATTTCAAGTGCAACTATGGCGCTGCCTATTGTCAGAACGGAAAGAGCTAAGAATACAGCGTCAACCATGTGTAGCACCCCTGTTGTCTATTTTTATTTCTACATCCTGCGAGATTTTTGGTTTGATGGCAAGTTGGGCTGGGGTGTAAATCAAGGCAGACTTGGTAAAGGATGAAAGCTCGTAGTCATTTGTCATGTACAATGCATAAAATGGACATGCGTCTACACATAAACCACAAAATACACATTTGCCATAATCAATCTGCGGCATTATTGCTTTCTTGTTTTGTTTCCATGTTTCGTTTACCTTGACCATACCGATGGCTTCTGCTATTCCCTCGCATGCCACAGAACAAAGCTGGCAGCCAGTGCAGTGTTCATGATATAGTATGTGACGGCCTCTCAGGCCAGCTATTCCGACTCCAGTCTCTGGATTAAATTGGAAACCATCACCGACAAACTTTAGCTTTTGTTCCGGATAGCGTAGTGTAAATCTCCTAATAGCAAGATGTTTGACGCCGGAATTCAATGCTCGTATTATTCCACCAGCAGTACTCATTGAATCAATCCTCCCGGTCCCAAGATACCTGCGTATAGCAATCCAAGAGCTATAAAGATGTTAATGAACGCAAGACCAATTAGTTTGTACCATCCTGTGTGCAGCAACATGTCTATTCTGATTCTCGGAAATACACCACGGGGCAGTAGAATCAAAAGTATGACTCCGACAGTTTTTATAACAAACCACAGGGTTCCGTTGAGCATATCCTGATCAAATAGAGGAAGGCCGGCTATCTTTGCAGTGATTGGACCTATTGTGATTCCTTGGGTCACAATGTCTGCCGGGAAAGGCGGCCAGACCATTGGTCCGTTCCATCCGCCAAGGAACAGCACAGTAAACAGTCCTGCAAATGCGTATAATTTCAGATATGTTCCAAGCTGGATGAGCCCATACATCATTCCGGAGAACTCTGTCAGCCATCCGGCTACGATCTCGCTTTCTGCTTCCGGAAGATCAAACGGTATTCTTTCAAGTTCGGCAAGAATACAAATGAAAAAGACTATGGCGCTGATAGGTGCAAATACAATCCACCAGTAGTGCTGCTGGGATTCGGCAATTTGTGAAAGGTTCAGCGTACCAGTCATGATTACAATGCTTAGCAGAGACAGAATCAGCGGAATTTCAAATGCAATCATTTGGTGCAATGCGCGCAGACCGCCAATGAACGTCCATTTGTTGTTTGCGGCCCAAGCAGTAAGAACTGATATTATTGGAAAGAATCCAATTGTGGCAAAAACCGCAAGCAGTCCTACGGCAGGATTTGCAACAACCCACCCGCGTGCAACCGGTATCAATGAAACAAATGCGCCCGCAGTACCAACAAACAGCAGCGGCCCGACCCAGAAAATCGGTTTATCGGCTTTTGCCGGAATTATGATTTCCTTTGATATCAATTTCAGGCCATCCCCCATAAGCTGCAGTATGCCTTCCACCTTACCGCAGTAAAGCGGTCCGACCCTCAGTTGTATCTTGGCAAGGAATTTTCGTTCAACAAAGATTGTGGCTGCTGCAAGTAGAGCCGCAAATCCAAATCCCGGAAAGGCCAGAACGTGGAAAAATGTCGTATGAATAAGTGTCTTGATTATGGGCAACGTACGTGAAGGGTCTGCCATCCATGTCAGGGCAAGGTATGGCGTCAGCATCTGGCCATTAATGACGGGCATCTTGATGTAGAATAATACTATAAAGACAATCGGAAGTCCGACCAGCGAAAATATCAGTATGACCCAGAAGATTATATCAAATAGCGAAGCGACAAAACGGCTTAGTCTGAACTGGGGTGCAATTGTTGACATTTA
Source organism: Nitrososphaerota archaeon (assembly GCA_028867735.1). Taxonomy (GTDB): domain Archaea; phylum Thermoproteota; class Nitrososphaeria; order Nitrososphaerales; family Nitrosopumilaceae; genus Nitrosotalea. Next base: position 2,665 of record JAGWFW010000047.1, on the reverse strand, counting down.
CCTGTCTGCCTCCACCGGCCAGTAATTAAGACTCCAGTAAACAGCCGGCATGTTGCCCAACAATTCTCCTTTCAACAAATACGGCATGCAAATCAGGTTTCTAAATGAGCCAACACTGATCTTTACCCTGTACGGTTCTGGTCTGTTGTTTGATACAATATAATATCCAAGTGCGCCCCTTCCAGATTCAACTCTTTTGTACACTTCGTCATTACCGCCTTTAGGATTTGGTTTTAGTTTCGTGCGCACAGAGCCTGACTTGGGCATCTTTCTAATTGCATCGCGTATTATTCTGCAGCTTTCAAACATCTCAAGATATGGAACATAAGAGCGTGCATAAGAATCGCCTTCTTTCATCACTACAGTCTCAAAATCTAGATTTTCGTAGACATCGTATGGCTCCTTTTTCCTGATATCAAAGTTAACACCCGAAGCTCTCAGAACAGAGCCTGTTGTGCCAAGTCGTATGGCATCAGTTCTTGACAGTATTCCAGTTCCTTCAGTCCTGCTTATCAAAATTGGATTCTTGTAGAATACAGCCAGATATTCTTTCAGCCTTTTTTCAAGATAGTCCACCTGTCTGAGGCATCTTTCTTCAAAATTAGCTGGCAGGTCATTGCGTACTCCACCTGGCACAAGATATGCGTGAGTCACTCTAGCACCCGACATTGCCTCCAAAAGATCAATGAACAGCTCGCGGTCTCCTGCAGGCCACATAAACATGGTAGAGTGCCCCAAGAAAATTCCGTAGATGGCAAGCCAGTAAAGGATGTAGATACACCTATTGAGCTCAGCAGCTATTACACGGATGTATTTTGCCCTTTCCGGTACTTCGATCCCCAGTAATTCTTCCACTGCAAGACAATACGGATAAAGTATGTTCGATGAATCATGGATTACAGGCCTTTCCAGGTGTGGAACGTTTTGGATGTAATTCCTGTATTCTGCCATTTTTTCCTCACCTCGATGTACATATCCAGGGTCTGGATCGCATGAAACAATGTAATCTCCATCTACTTTTATGATAAGTCTCATGTGGCCCGATCCCGGATGCTGTGGCCCGACGTTGAGCGTCATTATCCTGTCGTCCACGGTCTCAAGCTTAATTCCAGGAGGTAGTTGTGTTGTCATCTTATCTTCCCTTTATCTTGAAATCTTTTCTAAATGGTGGAATGTCTGCCCAGTCTTCCGGCAAAAGCAGTCTCCTGTTATCTGGATGACCTTCAAAGTATACGCCAAACATTTCAAAACATTCTCTTTCATGAAATTCAACACTGTAAAAGACCTCCCTTAGTGATGTCATTCTTGAACTATCCTTGCCTGGGTTAGGTATCTCCTCTCGCGGTACTCTAGTTGCAAGCGTTAGAACCTGGTTGGCAAGTTTTTCATCAGTGTAAGAACCCAGATGATATACAACCTCAATTTCTTTCGAGTCCGGATAGTCCACACCAGAAACAGACTCTGCATGGTCATATCCCAATTCGTCTCGAATGAAATAGGCAACATCAGAGACATCTTCCTTTTTTGTCGAGATACGAATTCTATTTGAGCGTACATAATCCACGCTTGCTTTGGAACCAAACTTTGAAGCTATTTTGTCGGAGAGTGACTTTTCAAATTGAGGTATTGGCCTTGGGTTAACGGGCGCATCGGGAGAAAAGTCTATGCCTTTTTCTTCATAAAATTTTTTGGCCTCATCTTTTGATAAAGACCTGGCATCCTCGGGAGACTCTGCCGCAGTCTCACTGGGTTGCCCATCCTTTTCATTTTCCGAGCTCATTATTATGCGCCTTTCATCCGTTTGATCTTTTCTTGCAGTAACATACAGCCTTGGATCAGAGTTTCAGGCCTAGGAGGACAGCCTGGAACGTAAATATCAACTGGGAGCACTCCATCGATGCCTGGAAGTACATTGTATGAATCAAAATACAGCCCTCCGGTAATTGCACATGCCCCCATAGCTATCACATACTTTGGATCTGGCATCTGATCATATACCATTCTTAATCTAGGCGCCATCTTTCTGGTAATTGTGCCCATTACGACAATGAGATCGCATTGTCTGAGAGAACCAAATGCTTCGATAATTCCAAATCTTTCCACATCATACCTAGGACTTGATGCAGCTCCAAACTCTACGCTACAGCATGCAGTTTCAAGGTGTACCGGCCACAGGGACCAAATTCGTCCCCAATTTATGGCATAGTCTAGAGGTTTGCCAACAGCTCTCACTAGGATATCTCCCAGTTTTCCAACTAGAACGTTGGTAGCGTGCGGTGCTGTTTCTTGGTTAAAGAATTCCTTTAACAATACTCTTCCCTACTTCGAAAGCTATCAATATTTGATTTAAAAGTTACCAAATGTTTTTCCTCCCTGCTTGATACAGAGCATAGGCAAAGGCTGCAAACATTACACCTAGAAAGGCAATAATTGGTAGAGTCGCCGCTTTTGGCAAACCAAGTATGCTGCTACCCCATGCGTATAGAAAAATCGACATTACGTCAAAGACAACAAACATCAAAACATAGGAATAGTATTGCATCATGAAATGAGTACGGCCTTCTTCTTTTGGAACTTGGCCTGATTCCATAGGGAGAAACTTTACCGGACTGCTGGTTCTTTTTGGTGCAATCATCCTAGAAAGAATCAGGGCAGGCCCCGTTGC
>JAGWFW010000046.1 GCA_028867735.1 Nitrososphaerota archaeon | reverse complement strand
AGTCCTGCATCCACCCGCTTCGGCGTGATTTCATCTCCGCAAGTCAAGCGAGTATCATCCATCTAGAGATTTACCCAGCAGTTACCGATCTCTGCATATAGCCGGTTTCAGAGGCAGGGCACGGCTAGCGCCCCGATCTTCCCTACTACCACCATACCGTTATGACAAGATCCTTATGTGAGTTCTGCTAACCTGCAGGGGTTTTGCCTAGTCCCAAACTCAATAGCGTATTGCATACGGAACACGTATCACCAGTACACTCTGATCCACATTTTGAACAAATCTTCCATTTTTTTCCTGTTTCCTCTTTTAGCTTGGAAGAAATCTTCAAAATTGACTGGTACATGTTATTTTTGATTCCGGCATGGCTCTTTTCCAAAGAATTGAGAAAATTGCGTATTTCTGTCCTGATTCCCTCGCTCATGTGAGGGCATTCTTCCGACTGGAATGGAATGTTGTTTGTAAAAGCATAGAACACAATTTCGTTTTCATAAATCTCACAAAATGGCTTTATCCTCCTTGCCGTCTTGTTTGTAGGCTCAGGGTCCATCCACCCTATCTTGTTTGTATCCCCTGAGAGAAGGTTGATGATGAAAGTTTGAATGAAATCATCCAAGTTGTGGCCTGTTGCCACTGTATCCACTCCCAATTCCTTTGCACCAAAATCAATGGCGCGCCTTCTCAGTATGCCGCATATGGAACAGGAAGAGATCTTTTCGTTTTCTCTTATCTCAAGTGACTGCTCCAAAGTTGTGCCAAAGAGTTGTTTGTATGAATAAACGCCGTGTTCCACGCCGATCTTGCTGCAAAAACTGCGTACTAAATCCAATGCCTCATCTCTATACCCTGGAATCCCCTCGTCTATGGTAATGGCTCTAAGCGTGAAATTATGATTCAATGAAATCTGTTTCAATATGTGCAAGAGAGACAGCGAGTCTTTTCCTCCAGAAACAGCAACCCCTACCACGTCACCAGAATGGATCATCCTGTATTTTGATATGGTTTTGGCAGTTTTTCGTATGATTGATTTTGAAAAGCAGTCAGAACAAAGGTTCTCTCCAGAATATTTCCTAGAGTAAGCTATTGTATTTTCACAATAGTTGCATTTCATGAAATTTATTTTTGTACCTCCTTAATTTAGCCTTATTTTAGACTCAGATTGTGATAAAGCCGGATTTGACTGCAGACAGCGCTATGTTCAGGCCGAACAATGCAAACGTAACAACATACAATGATAACATGGTGCCTTTCAGAGCCCTGTCTGACATTTTTTTCTCAATTATGCTGTGAACAAATTTTCCGCCATCAAGTATGGGCAGTGGTAACATGTTGAATATTCCAATAAAAAATGACAGCATCCATAACCACAACAAGAACATGAATACTTCGGGACTCCAATGTATGTAATACGGAACGACTGGCTGGTAGGAAGGCAGTGCGGCCCTCATGATTCCAAGCATTCCTTTTTGCGGATCGTCCTTTGACGGTGTTGTAATTACTGGAATCTGGAGAGTCTGTCCAGACCTGGTAACTGTAACAGTTGCAGTGTCCCCAGGTTTTAGCTTGACTTTGGCAAAGTCTTGCGGCAGGGATATGTGTATTCCGTTGATCTCAGTTATGGTATCGCCCTTTTGTAACCCTGCTTTTTCAGCTCCTGATCCAGGTTCTACAGAAATAACCGGAACTCCCAACGGCTCGCTGTACAGTAGATTTCGTATGCCGTCTGGCATGATGAGTGCAAAGGAGGGATTGAAAAGAAGCAGGCCTGCAATTACAAAGGAAAATATGACATTTGATGTGGCCCCAGCTCCTATTACTCTGAGTCGTGATATTTTTTTTGCTTTGGCAAACTCTTCCTCGTCTGGTTCAACAAAACCTGCAAACAGCGCAATAAAAACAGCAAAACCTCCGGTCTTGATCTTTATTTTTTCAAGGGTTGCCACTATTCCATGTGCACCCTCATGCATTACAAGTACAATTGGAACTGCAAGTAAAAAATATGCAATGTTGGTACCGGATTGAATCGTAACTCCGGGTATGAGTACTGTCATTTCTGCAAATGATTCCGGCTTTACAAAAAAGTTGGAAAGATTGGAAATTAGATACCAAAACCCGGCGCCCATCATTATAAACCCGAGAACAACGCTTGCGTTTGAGAAAATCCTTGTTGCCCTCTCTGTCCTGCCTAAAAGTCTGGTCAAAAGCAACTGGACGTTTTGATTTTTATAGGTCAGACTGTACGGCTTTATTTCAAAACCGCGCTTGTCCAGCTTTGAGACCTTTGCAATTGCAAATATGATGAACCATGCAATTAACACGTAGATGATAGAATTCTGCTGTAAAAAGCTAAATGCCAAATTAATTGATATTCTTTTTTAATCAGGCAATTTATCAGTTGCTATGGGAACCATGATAGTCTCTACATATCCAGACAAAAAATCTCTAGATAAAATAACAAACATTGTGATAAAAAAGAGATTGGCAGCATGTGTCAATTACACAAAAATCAATTCCGTATACACCTGGAAGGGAAAAGTAGAGAACACCTGTGAATTTTTGACACTCTTCAAGACCACAACAAAAGCAAAAAAGCTGCTCAAGGAAGAGATTGCAAGAACTCATCCATATGAAGTTCCAGAAATTGCAGAGCTAAAAATGGACTCAATAAACGCGTTATATCATAACTGGCTCATGGATTCAACCGGCAAGGGAAAACCTAAGAAGCGAAACAACCCCTCCAAGAGACGACACCCTCAGGCCTACATCAGTAGTTGAATCAACGGCATACACCTCTACTCCCTTTCCTTCTGCATTATTAAGAAAAGCAATAACCATGTCTTCGTCCTGATTTTCAAAGATCTTGTCAGAAAATATCAAAGATTGCACTGCTCCCGATTCGTTTGCTCTTGACGTCTCTTCAAACCCCATGCTGAACTTGTTAATTTTTTTGTTCACCATGAGCATTATCTCGTCTAAAATTGCAGACACTTTGGCAATCTTGCTCTTGGTTAGCGCCTGCCTCATGGTCTCTGACTTGATGAATGTGTATATTCCGTCTTCTCCGCTTGAATCAATGCCATCAATTACCCGTATTTCATGACCTTTGACCGACGGCAACTCGGAAAGAAAGTTACCCAGCCTTTTTTTCGTCTCACCGGGGCCAAATATTATTATCTCGTCTCTTTCCCTTATTGTAGAAGATATTGTGCCTTGGACGTCTTTGAAAAAGTCCTCCACATTGAATTTTGATTTGTATCTCTTGCCGCTTGCACCGGAATATAGGTTTGGCATGAGCTTGAGGTGAGTCCCAGTCAACCTTCCTATCCCGCAATCGGCAGTATCTATTGCAACAAGCAGAAAGCTCCCGGTGTCTTTCTTTCCAAAAATTAACTTTCTTTCTATATCATTCCATTTTTTCTTGACAAGTGTTATGGGCTCGCCAATTTTCAAGGTCATGGAATGGTGTGAGCCCTTGGTGACCGATTCATTGTCTGATTCTGCTATGACTCCTTGAACTTTTAGTCTGTCTACCACATCATCAACAGAGATCTTTTCAACGTCAAGCGCAATGCGGATCTTGATTCTCTCGCCTCTGTCAGGCCTTGAAAAATCCCTGTCTTGTTTTATTACCCGCGTGGTATCTCCTATTATCCTGTCTCCTTTTTGCATTATTCTTCGCAATGTGAACAGATCATCTGACTCTTCGGGTATCAGAGCCACCATGCTGTCGTCTATTTTCTTTGTAATCAATTTGCATTCTATAAGAATTTACAACAATAAAAAAGAAGTAGCCTAGTTTGTTAGCTCGCCAGGCTCGGCCTGCTTCTCTTCTGCCGCCTTTTTTCGCAGATAGTTCTGAACCCATTCTTGTGTCAGCACTCCAGCTTCAGTCAGATTTACCAGCGTATTGGTTGATGCCTCCCCTACTACTTTTCCTGTCGTACGTCTTACCTGTCTCCATTTTAGGTTCGTGTTACCGCTCTTTGATGAATAAATTATGCCTAATACCTCCTTTGCATTCACAAAAGTCATGTCGCGAATTTTTTTGAGAGTCACCTTGTCCGCTGCTTCTACGTAAATCAGGCCAGGAGAAGTCTCACGTTCCGGAAACACTTCATAGTCTTCCAAGTAACTCTCGGGAATAAACGAATTGCAAGTACTAAGCACTATAAAATTCCTAAAACTTTCAAGCGCGCAGGTTGCATCGATTGAAACCATTTGTTTAGATTTCACAACCGCCTTTTATCAAGATTTGGCAAGGCGATCCTCAACTCATTAGGATAGGAATCGCCATATTTTGATGGTGTATGAGGCAGAGCTTAGCTTTCTTTTTCTACAAACGTTTTTAGGCTAAATAGACAGTATCAGGATAATTGCTGATACGAACATTCAAGTTTCGTCTCTATCCTGATCATAATCAGCATTCCAAACTAAACCGAACACTTGGAGCATGTCGGTATACCTATAACAAGATGGTAGAAAAGATAAATAGGGAAGGATTTCAGTCCAGAAACGACCTTAACTATTTTCTAACTGACCTCAAAGAGTCTGAGCCGTGGCTATATGAGAATCACTCAAAGATGCTCCAGATGGTGTCAACGCAGATCTATGGGGCCCAAAGGTCGTTGCAGGAATTGAGGAAAACCGGGCACAAGACAGGGAACTTGAAATTTGTTCAATATTCCAAATATGACACATTTGTGTACAATCAGTCAGGATATCATATCCGGGATGGATCCTTGCATCTCTCAAAGATTGGTAATATCAAAATGGTGCAACACGGGGGTATTCCACAGAACAGCACAATAAAGCAGATATCTATAACAAGAAAAGCAAACAGGTGGTTTGCGAACATTGTGTTAAACATAGATGGACTGTTGCCAACAATATCACAAAAACTAGTGGGGATTGACCTTGGAATAACAAATTTTGCGTATGATTCTGACGGGTGTTCTATACCAAACCCGCTAAACTATGCCAATCTGTTAAAGCCACTAAAAAGAGTGCAGAGAAAAGTATCAAGAAGAAGGAAGGGTTCTCAGAACAGAAAGAAAGCTATTCTATGGTACCGGAGGATACACCAGAAGATACAGAATAAGAGAAGAGATTTTTTGCACAAGCTGTCAACACAATACGCAAAAAGATATGGGATGATATTTTTGGAAAGACTGCAGAAGCTAAACATGGTATCGAACCACAGGTTAGCCCAAAGGATACTTGACTCGGGTTGGGGGACGTTTGAAAGATTTCTAAAGTATAAGACATGTGTTGTACTTGTTGCACCAAACAATACTACGGTTGACTGCTCAAGATGTGGTAGCGCAGTGCCAAAAGTGCTTGGTGTCAGGACACACCGATGTCATGTATGCAGTCTTGTGCTCGACAGGGACTACAACGCTGCTATTAACATATTACAAAAGGGAATGGGGATTCTTGTAATGCATGAAAGTACCGCAGGAACTGCGGGAACTTACGCCTGTAGAGATCTCGCAGAGGTCATTGAAGCAGGAAGAGGCTACGGACGTGGTCCTGTAGAGGTTCACCAAGCTTCTTGAAAGACTCAATTAGGAACAATAAAAATTACTTGCTGCAGGCGTTGATGACCAAATCCCTTTGATTTGATGAGAAGGATCTTGAGTTCTGAGCCTGCACTTGATTTTTATGAAATGAGAAATTCCATCATACCATGAAGTCACTGACAGAATATCTGACATTCAATGTTCAGTCTAGGCGGGGATTTGTAAATATTACTCCAGAGGTGCGCAAACTGGTGCAAAAGAGCCAGGTAAAAGATGGGCTGTGTCTGGTTAATGCAATGCATATCACGGCCAGCGTGTTCATCAACGACAATGAGAGCGGTTTGCACCACGACTATGAAAAATGGCTTGAAGAGCTGGCCCCTCACGAACCGACATCAAAATATGAGCACAACAATACGGGCGAAGACAATACAGATGCGCATCTCAAAAGGCAGATAATGGGAAGGGAGGTCGTGGTTGCAATAACAAACGGACATCTTGATTTTGGACCGTGGGAGCAGATCTTCTACGGTGAATTTGACGGAAAAAGATCAAAGCGTGTACTTGTGAAAATAATTGGAGAGTAGATTTAGCTCAGCGAGCCGCGTTTTTGACTTCCTTCAGTAATGGGCTTGATCTTGAAACTTTCCTCGTGATTTTGGGGACCATGGCTGCATTTGACACAACCGACCTTAAAACCGTCAGAGTTCTTCACATATGTCTCGCAACCGCAAAAACAAGTCATGCTGTATCAACACCTATCCGTGATATAACTTTTCAAGACTAGGCCTTGCAACACTTGCCACGGGGAATGTCATGCCCATGGGGGCACTGCCTTGGATGCTTTAACATCGTGCACAAGGCATCTGTGAACTGCTCATTCATATGATGTTCTATTCCGCAAACCATCTCTTCGTTTATGTCCACCTTGAGAGCACTGTCCATCAGCACCTCAAGCAGTCTGCTGTTTCGCATCATGTTGGAACCTATCTGTTCTCCGTTCTTGGTCAGAGAAACTCCACCCTTGTTGTAGTTTACAAGCTTGCTGTCGTTTAATTTTTTTAGCATCTGTACCACACTTGGCTGCCTGACGTTTAGCATCTTTGCTATCGTGCTTATCTTTACGGGATCTCCTCCCTCCTTTATGTGCCAGATTGCCTTCAGGTACATCTCCACGTGCTCTGCCTCTGCGGTTCCAACAAATAGAATTTCTTGATCTTTCATGGCGTGTTCATCTCTTAACCTTACTTTACGTCTTTTGATTCCCTTAACAAATATTCAAAGTATTCGCGCGCAAATCCCGCAAGCCCCGAGTGGTCAGCCCATATGGCTACAGCTTCTTTTGAGATTGATGTGCCAAGCTCCTCGCCAAGCAGCAATACGACGTATCTCTTGTCTGAGATGATGCCTCCTCCAAAGAGGCCCTTTTTCAATTTAACCTTTGAAACGCGCGAGAGGGACTTTAACGTGTCACTGTCAACGTCTTCAGATACCAGAATGGTGATGTCCACCCCCCTGTCATGCAACAATCTAAGCTTTGGCAGCGCCTCCTTTGCAAGAGCTTCAGCTACTTTGGGTATTGCAATTAGTACCTCGTTTCTGCAGGAATCAACCATCTCAAGAATCTTGGTTGCTATGTTCATGACCCCGGATACTATCCAAATGTCCGGCCTTTCACTTGTGCCGCTTTGCTCGTAAAGCGGAGTAAGATCCTTCAATATTGTACTCTCATTATTGCTAAAATCGGTCTCAAACTGCTGCCTTGATGTTTGCATGGCTGTAGCAGGAGATTTGGCAAAATACTGTGTAGGACGTGAATCATCAGAGCCAATCCATCCCTTTTCTTCCAGAGTGCCCAGCACCTCGTATATCTTTGAGTAGGGTACGCCTGACTTTTGACTTAGATCGGACGCCGTTATAGGGCCTGTCTTGAGAAGAGAGGCATACGTCTTTATCTCATAACTAGTAAGCCCTACCCTCTCAAGGGCTTTTCTAGTCTTGTCAGACAGACTCATGTGATATCAATCGAGATTCCGGGGTATATAGTCTAGGATTGGCCCGTGCGTATGCCTAGCACAAGTTCTACCTATTCATCTGGTGTCTTGTTGGAAATGGATTAAATACTAATTCCTAAGATATGCCAATAACGGCATGGAACTAATTCAGATATCCAATCTCAAGACTCCTACTCTAGGGAAAAAGTCTACTATACGATTTACCCAAAGCATATGCCCAGACTGTAACATGATACTTGATGCAGAGGTCTTTGAGAGAGACGGCAAGGTATTCATGACAAAAACCTGCCCCACACATGGAGAATGCGAAGAACTCTATTTTGGCTCATATGAGATGTACAGAAAGTTTAGCACCTATTGGATGGACGGAAAGGGTGCACATGCTCCTAACGTAATGATTGACAAGTGTTCATGTCCAAATAACTGTGGGCTGTGCTCCAACCACCTTTCGCATAGCGGACTGGCAAACATGATAGTAACAAACAGATGTGACCTGACATGCTGGTATTGCTTTTTCTATGTAAAGAAAGGCCTGGAGGGTGCATACATGTATGAACCAACACAAGATCAAGTCAGAGCAATGATGAAGACCCTCAAGGCAGAAAGGCCAATCCCAGGAAACTCGATGCAGATTACCGGCGGAGAACCAATGCTGCGAGAAGACATTGCTGATGTTATCAAAATAATGAAAGAAGAGGGTGTAGACCACATTCAGATGAATACAAACGGAATCAGGTTTGCGCTCGATCCGGAAGCAATGCGTGAAGTAAGACTTGCCGGTGTAAACAACCTGTATCTTAGCTTCGACGGCGTAACCCCAAGAACAAACCCAAAGAATCACTGGGAGATTCCATATGCGCTAGAAAGTGCAAGAAAGACAGGAACCACGGTTGTCTTTGTACCAACCGTCATCAAATCAATTAATGATCACGAACTAGGTGGAATTATCAGATACGCACAAAAGAATCTAGATGTTGTCCATGCAGTAAACTTCCAGCCGGTATCCCTGACAGGAAGAATGGGCAAGAAAGAGCGTGAAAAATACAGAATTACAATTCCTGACTGCATACAAAGAATTGAAGAGCAGACAGGTGCAGAAGTGACAGTAGATGACTGGTTCCCAGTTCCAAGCTGCATGCCACTAACAAACGTAATTGAGGCATTCTCAAGCAAGCCAAAATACGAGTTGTCAATTCATTTCGCATGTGGGGCAGGAACATACATCTTTGAGGACCAGGAAACCAAAAAGTTTGTACCGTTAACAAAATTTGCAGATATTCAAGGAATGCTGGAACTCTTTGAGGACAAAGCAGAAGAGATTCGTTCCGGCAAGAACAAGTACTTTACAATGCTAGAGGTAGTAAGAAAGCTCTCAAGCTTTGTAGACCGAAAAAAACAGCCGGCAGGCCTTGACTTGGCAAAGATGTTTGGCAATATATTGATGAAGAGATCATTTGACTCGGTAGGTTCCTGGCATGTCAAGGGGCTATTCCTAGGCATGATGCATTTCCAGGACAAGTATAACGAAGACCTCGAAAGACTCCAAAGATGTGATATCCATTACGTAACACCGGATCTTAGAATTATTCCATTCTGCGCATTCAATGTAATCCCAGAGTGGTACAGAGACAGAATCCAAAAGAAATATTCCACAACCGTAGAGGAGTGGGAACAAAGAGTGGGTGCAAAACTAGAAGATGGCTTGTACCGAGGCATCATGAGAAGAGGATCAGGCGATGAACTTGCCGCAGGATGCGCAAAGAGCCAGATGATGCATGAAGCATCACAAGCTTTAATGTAGTTAGACCACAGCCAATAGATTACAAATACAACACCTGAAATTTCTTTTATCGTCTTCAATTTAGTCAATCGATGGTTTAGATCAATGCTTTACAATTATGTAGCAAACGAGTAAAAATCTCAAGTCATGCAACTTTGTACGCTTGCAGTATTTTCTGTTCATGTTTTTCCCATATCATGTTCTCTCTTGCGTATTCTAATGCAGATTGACGCTTCTTGTTTAGCTCCTCAGGATTATCATTATAATGTTCTAATAATTCTGTCATCTCATCATAGTTGTTGAATCTATCGCAATGCTTACCAAAGTCATCAATAACTGGTTTCAGATCACCTATGGTAGCAAGCCACAAACCGCAATGGGCATACTCGTAAACCTTGTTAGGGCTGCAATATTGATGAAACCAATGTTTGTGCCATGGCAAGAGACCTATCTGTGATTCCCAATTGAGCGTCTTGTAGGCATTTTCCATTGAAAGGACTCCAACTGACCTAATTCTAGCTGTATTGGGTTGAGATACTCCAATTCTTAAGAGCTTTCCAGTATTTCTATCTGTGGAGAAGACATTTTGTAATCCAGAGATGTTTCTTACTGCACTAGGGTTCTGTTCTAAATCTCTTCCTAGATAAGCAGAACATACGTTTCCCTTGATGGCCTCAGAAAAGTAATCAAACCTAATTGCATTTTTATTTGGATAGTTTGGTAATACGAACACATTTTTACAAAACTTCTTGTAACTGTCTGCAATCTGTCCACTTACTGTTATGACAGGATGTTGATGACCTATCTCCTCTTCCCACTCACCCCATAGATTATGCTTGATTCTAGTGATCATTTTCTTTCTAAAGCCTGCATTCTCATTTTGAGCTTGTATGTGTAAGGAGTATAATTCATGGTCATCAAGCACCATGGGAATTCCTAAGTTTGAGACATGATGAGCTACGAAAATATTATGAGCATGAACTATGTCAGGCCTTATTTCATCTATCACCTTTTTTATCTGCCCTTCAAGCTCGATTGCATGTTGGGTATACGGATACCACTTCCAGTACTTGGCCAATCCTTGAAGTGATTTCTTAGCAATCCTGGCTCTAGAGGGAATTGTAATCCAGATTAATTTCGTGAATACATCAGTTTTGAATGTGTGACCCAAGTTTTCACCACAGAAATATTCATCGAATCCGGCCTTTTTTCCAGTAAGACCGGCATTGACTATTCTGGGATCGTCTAGGTCACCATCGTTGATATGAAGAATTTTTAGGTTTCCCATGCCAATTCTATGGTATTAAGATAAATACCTATAAAATACCATGCGTGATACGAAAAAATGGAAAAAAGTTTTGTTGCATGTGACTTGACAACTAGGACGGGGGATAATTACTTATTTGAAGATTAACAAGATTGCTGTAGTAGTTGGAACAAGACCCACGTTTATCGAACTTGCTCCAATAATACATGAACTCCAAAAGACAGGAATTGAGACTCTCATCTATCATACCGGTCAACATTACGACAACGAGATGTCAAGTGTCTTTCTTGACCAGCTTCAGATACCCCAACCTCATGAAAACTTCAATGCTGGCGGTGGTACATTTTCTGAACAAATCTCCACAATACTTACAGGTTGTGAAAATTTGTTGGAAAAAGACAAGCCTGACTTGTTAGTAGTAGAGGGCGATACGAACACTGCATTTGGTTCTGCACTTGCGGCCCCAGGCAAGCAAACTCCTATCGTACACGTGGAAGCAGGCTGCAGGTCGTTTGATAAAAGTCTGCCAGAAGAGGTAAACAGGGTACTGATATCACATATTGCTGATGTGCACTTTCCTCCAACCCCTAACTGCAGAAAAAACCTTCTAAATGAGGGAATACGGGAAGAAGCCATTGGTTTTGTAGGTCATCCGATAGTTGACGCTGTCAATCTTGTAAAAAACAAGCTCCATGATTCCTCTAAACTGGGATTTGACATTGAGAGAGGAAAATATTACTATGTTACTATCCACAGAAATTTCAACACGGACAATCCATCCAGATTGGAGCATATACTACATGAACTGTCAAAGATGGCTGAAACAAAACCTATTGTATTTCCTGTTCATCCAAGGACCAGAAGTAGAATTCAACAATTCAAACTGGAAAAATATCTGAAAAACATCAAAGTAATACAACCGGTGGATTACGTTACCTCGCTATCGCTCACAAAGGATGCTTACGCCGTCATAAGCGATTCAGGAGGTCTTACAAAAGAGAGCTGTATTTTCGGCGTACCATATGTATCGCTTAGACCTAATACCGAATGGATCGAGACGCTGACTGGATATGCCAATCAGCTTGCTTTTGAGAAGGGAAACACAATTCGGGATTGTATTGATAGACTTGACAGAAACTATGATGCTGCAAGAAAGACAATGAGATCTCTACAAGTACTATTTGGCAGGACAGGACTTTCAGCTACAATTGCAAAACAGATCTCAGAGTGGGAGGTCGCGTGATGGAACAACGGCATATGCTGGTAAATAATAAAGAATAAAAGATATTCGATTTACCGAGATTCATGCAAAATAAAAAAAAAGTAACCGTCTTGTTAAATGGTTGGGGAGGGTTTGCAGGAACAAGCATAATAGACTGCATGAGACAAAATCATGAGGGTAGGAAGATTCGTGTATTTTGTACAGACAT
>JAGWFW010000045.1:10435-12046 GCA_028867735.1 Nitrososphaerota archaeon | reverse complement strand
GAGCACAAATCATAGTCATCCACCATCCAACAGCTATTGCACCCGGATACACTCCAGTAATGCATGCACACACAGCTCAAGTTGCAGCTACAATCGTTGCATTTGAAGCAAAAATTAACCCGCAGTCGGGCGCAATAGAAGAAAAGGATCCAAAATTCCTAAAAGCTGGAGATTCTGCAATTGTTAGAATCAAACCAGTAAGACCATTACCAATTGAGACATTCCAAGACTTTCCAGAACTTGGAAGGTTTGCTCTCAGAGACATGGGCGCAACAATTGCAGCAGGCATAGTAAAAGAGATCACTGAAAAGTTCACAAAATAGTGATCTAAATGACACAAACAGCCCGGATAAAACTAACAAGCACGAGTTTACAAAGGCTGGATGGAGTATGCAGCGAAATTAAAGGCATAGGAGAAAAGACAGGTGTCAAAGTCAAGGGACCTACACCTTTGCCAGTAAAAAGACTCAACGTAGTAACGCGCAAGTCACCATGCGGACAGGGAACACACACATATGAAAAATGGGAAATGCGAATACATCGCAGAGTTATAGATTTGAGCGCAGATGACAGAGCTATTAGGCAACTCATGAGGATCAAAATCCCAAATGATGTCTACATTGAGCTGACACTCAAATAGATTTTGTTAACCTTAAATTACCAAGTGATTTTCTGATTAAACATGTCCGAACCTGTACCAGAAAATACAACCCAAGAAGAAAAACCAACTAGTTTCAGCGTATTTTATTCTTGTATGCGATGCGGTACCAGAGTAAGCCAGTCGGAATTGACCCGACTTCCAGAAATCAAATGCATCTGCGGGTTCAGAGTGTTTACCAAAGTCAGACCACCGGTAGTAAAAACAGTAAAAGCTTACTGATTGTCTCTTTTCCCGTCATATCTGTGGACTCGCTGTAAATGAGTCCTCATTTCCTCCATGCTTGAAAAATAAAGATTGCATTCTTTGCAATCATACATGGTATCGTCATGTGCAATCTGTTCATGGTGCATCAGTTCTTCCTGCTGACCAAACTTTCTGCCGCATTTCTGGCATTTGTGTCTCTTGAAAATGTGCAATACCTATCCCAACTTTGCTTTTTGAGAATCCCAGCATTCTCTGCATAGATGTCCCTCAATGGCCCACTTGCTTTTTGGGTTGTACCTTATCGTGCCTAGTTTTTTACTGCAGATCTTGCAAAAGTCCTTTAGATTCTTGTATTCGCTATCCTTTTTATCAAAGCATGTTTTGCAAAGCAAACCCTTCATTTCCCATTGGTATCTTGGTTCCCACATGTCAGGAACATCCTTTTCTTTATTGCAGATGAGGCACTTCTGCCTCAAACTTGACTCGTAGAATCTCTGCATCTGTGTGACATAGCAGTCCCCACACAGAGGGCCTACGATCTGCCATTCGTTTTTTGGCTTGTGTTTATGGGTGATCTGTTTCTTACATATGGAGCATATGTCGGACTTTTGCCCAAACAAGTTCATGATTGAAAATGAATTGAATCCATTAAAAAAGATGATGCAAAGATGCGTGAATGAAAAAGAAAGACTTGTGGTGTTTTTATAATTCGCCTAGAGCTTCTTCGATAAGCTGGCTTGGGTTGA
>JAGWFW010000045.1:0-10425 GCA_028867735.1 Nitrososphaerota archaeon | reverse complement strand
TGCGTGAATGAAAAAGAAAGACTTGTGGTGTTTTTATAATTCGCCTAGAGCTTCTTCGATAAGCTGGCTTGGGTTGAGCATGCCTTGTTTTTTTGCAATTTGCTCAATTTTGCCATATTGTTCTGCCGTAAAGCAGACTGGCATTGAACGATCTTTCATGTTTTCGTTAGAACATTGTGAATTAATATCTTTTTTGTTGATTGCCAGCTGATCGATCTGCACTGAAAGATTCTCATTCTTTAAAAACATACTTGCGTTGTCCGTGCATCTCTGGAGTTTTCTCAACACCTACCAGGACAAACTCTTTCTTGCTGTCTAAGAGATTTTCGCTTGGGCCTCTCTTATTTTCATGAATCTCTTCATATTCTTCAAGTGAAATCTTTATTCTGTTTCCTATCTCAGATTCCAAGTTCATGTCTCTTACAATCTGCTTATAGGTTGGCATGATTACGCCGCTGAACACCATGGCGCTACTGCCGCTGCCATATGACCCAAACCCGAATCTTTTTCCCTCCAGGTCTGTTCCTTTTTGAAATTCAAATTCCAGACAGCTTCTAAAGCCCATGTAAAGCGATGCAGTGTACAAATTGCCGACCATTCTGGATGCAATAAGCGAACTTGCAAGTTTTGAATCATATGCCTCCTGGAACTCATCTGTTTGCGTAAATCTTTTTGTAAACTCGTGGTCTTTTGCCATAAACTCCTCGTCGGCAAGGACGGATTCTATGGTGCCTCTTGGATCCTTTGGAGCAGGTTCGTCCATTCCCATGGCCTCAATTATTTTTTTCCAGTATGGCATGTTCCTCCACTCGTGTCTTAGCAGGTAGGCAAGAGCTTTCTTGCCCATGTTGCTGTATGGTAGGTGCATGTTTATGAAATCAATATAGTCAAGTATTGTCTCACCATCCTTTAATTTGATGAGACCTGTGGAAAGTGCTTTTTCCCTATATGACATTAGTGCCTTCTTTACCTGGATCATGTAAAGCAAGTTGGAATACTGGCCATTGACTATCGGTGTTTCCTTGCCAAAAGGCCTGTAGAAGTCGTATTCATTTTTTATTGAAGTTGATGTCACTTTTGGATCAAAAGTCATTATTCTCGGGTTATCATTAAGCAGCATTGCTACGGCCCCCGCCCCTTGGGTGTATTCTCCGCTAGAGCCAAGATCATACTTGGCTATGTCTGAAACAACCACAAGTGCGTGTTTTCCCTCTGCCTCGCCTGCCCTTATCCAGTTTGAATTGTCATACAACGCATATGAGCCGCTTACGCATGCAAATTTGCATTCTATTCCACCACAATGCTCAAACGAATCGTCTCCGTATACCTGTTCCAACATTCCAATGACATACGAATTCATTGCTTTGGATTCATCCAAGGATGACTCGGTAGCCACATAGAGTCTCCCTATGTCTGTTGGAGCCAGTTTGTTCCTCTCCATTATTCTCAAACAGGCATTTGCTGCCATACATGCCGGATCTTGATTAGTATCAACCATCGCCATCTTGGATACGCCTAGTCCACGTTGAAGTTTATCTGGATCCATACCACGAGCCTTTGCAAAGTCTCGCGCGTCTACAAACAACCTTGGAACGTAGATGGCTATGTCATCTATGCCTGCAGCCAACAGCTAAACCTTTGTTGTAACAAATATAAGCATTTTGAGAGTCAATTTTGATCTTCCATAATCGTAATTTTTATTCACTTTTTCGCCAAAACAGATGAAAAATACCTCATGATTGTAGTTTGGATTTGAAAATCTCATCAAATACTGAGTATGGCTGAGCGCCCACCACCTTCGTAACAGAATTGTCTGGCCCTATTATGAAGAAATCCGGCGTTCCAGTGAGGCCAAGATTGTTGGCATCAGAGACGCTATTGCGGATGACTGAGAGGTATTTCGACTGAATCATGCATTGGTTGAACTGATCTTGATTTAGCCCTAATTGCTTGGCAAACTGTGTCATGTTAGGTGCAGAGGCCCAGCCTGTATTTTCGCCTGACCAGTTGGCATACAGGGTATCATGGTATTCCCAAAACTTGCCTTGCTCTTGCGCACAATGTGCGGCACTTGCTGCAGTAACTGAATCTTGGCCTATTATTGTAAAGTCTTTGAAGTACATCTTGACCTTACCCGTGTCAACATAGTTCTTTACAATATCAGATTCAGTATTATGAAAAAAGTTATTGCAGTAAAAACATTGGTAGTCTCCAAACTCTACCATTGTGATGGGAGCCTTTTCTGAACCAAGAACCGGGGAGGAGTTTGACATTATTATGTCAAGGCCTATCTTTTGACTTGCATTTTGTGCGGTCACCTCTGGCGAAGGAGATTTGATCATGACACCCTGTCCATAAATAAAAAAAACCACCACGATGGAAGCCATCACAATACCAATCCCTATTCCAAGAGAGGGCAAGTGAATTTTCACAACCATATCAGAATTCAAAGTCTATTTAGTTCTTCTTAAAGAGTATCTAAATAAGGGGCTCACTCTTGCAAAAATATGAAGCGTGTTTTTGTAAATGGATATGGATCCATAGGTAGCAGGATAGCACAATTCATAGCAGATGACAAAGACATCGAGGTGGTCGGAGTAGGGAAATATTCTCCTGACAACAAAGTTTCAGATGCCATATCAAGAGGTTTCAAAGTATTTGCCCCAAAAAATAAACTAGACAGTTTCAAAAACTTCAAAATCTCAGGCAGTATAGAAGATATAGTTTCAGACTGTGATCTTGTTATCGATGCTTCACCTGGAGGGCTTGGATACACGAATAAAAAAACACTTTACGAACCTGCCAATACGCGGGCAATATTTCAGGGAGGGGAAAAGATTACTGGCGAGAAATCTGTGGCACAGCTGATTTTTAATTCACGTGTAAATTACGAGAAGGTGTTTGACAAACAATTTGTGATGCAGGGAAGCTGCAATGTCACAGGCATGGGAAGAGTAATCCAGCCATTAAAAGAAAAATATGGAAAAAAAATAAAACGATTAGATGCCACACTGCTCAGAAGATGGGCGGATTTGGAAGACTCGAAAACAAAAATTTCGGACTCTGTAGAATGGACCGTCAAACCCCACCATGACGATGATGTGAAAAGCTATATGGGTGCTGATACTCCTTTGTTTATTCGGGTTTTCAAGGTTCCTACAAGACAAATGCACGTGCATTTGATGGACATACGATTTGACGGTCCTGCACCAAGTGCGGCTGAAATAACCGGCCTTTACAAAGATGAATACGGCGTGGCCACATTGTACGGTGCAAAGGGAACAAAAGACATAAGAGATTATGCTGAATCAATCAATTTTAGCTTCAAAGACACCAACATGATTCACATACATGCAGATCTTACAGAAGTTCAGGACGATGTTGTAAAAATAACATATTCTGACGATCAGACCGGGATAGTGGTTCCGGAAAATCACCTCCTGATGCAGGCCATGTTGTTTAATAGAAAACGGGAGGATGCGTTCAAACACACTGAAGATCTATTCCACATGAAAGAGAAAAAGAAAGTGCTCGAAGAGCACTTTAAAAAACAATAAGCTCACATTGTTTAAAAAGACCGAAATACAGATCATCGTAGATTAGATTTCAAATTGGGGTCTGCAGAAAAAAACAGAGAACAAAGACATCATGATGTGTTAAACAAGGCTCAGTTCGCGGCAAGACAATCCGTAATTACGCTTGCTGCAATAGGCATGGTAGAGCTAGTTGTTACCATATTTACTGGAAGTACGACGCTCACAGCCGATGGGTTGGATTCGCTTGCAGATTCCATGATCTCATTCATAGTGTGGTTTGGAATAGGCATGGTTAGAAAACCCAAGAGCAACTTGTTTCCTCTCGGATATCTGAAAGTTGAGGTACTGGCAGCTTTTACCGCAGCTATAATAATCGTAGTCTTGGGAGCTCTAATTACATATCACGCAGTTGGTGTCTTGTTACATCCTACAGAGCCACGTTATCCGGAAATTACAATGATTACGCTTGTTGCAGCAGGCGGCATCTCGTTGCACAGGGCGTTTTCAATAAGAAGAGTTGCAAACGAGTCAAATCTGATATCACTCAAACTTGACGCCAAGAATTCAATCAAGGACGGCACGGCGTCCTTTGTAGGGTTTGTCAGCGTACTCATTGGCGCTTATACGAGCTTCAAGTTCATGGATGCCATAGGTGGCATAATAATAGCAGGATACATATTTTTGATGGCCTATACTGCGATTCGAGAATCAACACTAGTTTTGGTAGACGCAGTTGACAATCCGAAAATGACAGACAACATAAAGGAATTCATACTTTCAAGATTCAAAATAAGGACCAGGGAAATATTTCTAAGACCAATAGGAAAAGAGTTTAATGCTGAAATACACGTCATTTTTCCAAACGAAACAAGCCTTGGAGAGATAAATCACATAGTTAAAACAATATCCGCGTCTGTGAAAAATGAAATGCGGCTGGCACGTGTCATCATAATTCCAGAGCCAGAAAATGGTTAAGACCTAGGCGGGTTGGCAAACTTATTCTGTGGATTTTTATGATAATCTACTGGTATGCTGGAATCTTTCTGTCTTCCAGTCAAGATCCCTATTACTGTATCGTCTTTTTTGATAATCTCTTCTTGCATCAGCTTTTTAATTCCGGCCGGAACAGCGCCTGAGGCCATTTCACAATCAAAACCATTCAGGCCTACCAAAGCCATGCCATCCAACATTTCGCTGTCTGATACCTGAGACACTATCCCGTTAGTAAATTCCAATGCCCGAAGCCCCTTTAAGATATTAGCTGGTTTTGCAATTTGAATTGCGGTTGCTTTTGTCTTGGGTCTCATTCCTTTTTCATCCATGAAATCATAATATCTTTTTATCAAATCTGTATCCGGTTTCCCTTTATTCCATCGCAAACTTGTCTTCTCGAATTTTCCATTGTAAAGAGTATGGAGAGTATTTGCGCCTTCTGAGTTGATCACCGCTATGCGAGGGATTTTTTTTATCCAGCCCCATTCGTATAGTTCCATCAAGCTTTTTCCGCAACTTGAGGTGTTTCCAAGTGCCCCTCCAGGATATACAATCCAATCAGGAGCGTCCCAATCAAGAGATTCAAGAGCACGAAACACGATTGTTTTCTGCCCTTCGATTCTAAACGGGTTTACAGAATTGACTGTATAGCCTCCTACCTCTCCTGCCTGCTTGAGCGAAGCTGAAAGGGCATCATCAAAATTTCCCTTGATTTCTATTACTTGCGCTCCGAACTGAAAGGCCTGGCTCAGTTTTCCAGGAGCCACTTCCCCTGCTGGTATGTATACGTCGCATTCCATGTTTTCATTTGCTGCATACATGGCAGCTGACGCTGAAGTGTTTCCAGTTGACGCACATATTATTTTCTTGATTTTTACAAGCTTTGCATGTGTAACGGCAGTAGTCATGCCGTTATCTTTGAAAGATCCACTAGGGTTGTATCCTTCTGGCTGGAGCCACATGTTCTGTACTCCCACATAGTCTGAAACCTTGGACATGTGATACGGTTTTGATAGTCTGCCTTCTGCCCCGTCTAGTGATACTAGATATTTTGAACACTCGTCTATGTTTTCAGTATCAATTTGACAGAAATTCAACAGTTCGCGGAATCTCCAGACCCCGCTTTCATTGAATATGTTATTTGCATGATTTCTGCGCTTGTAGAATGTTTCTTTTAGCGAAGGACTGGGATTGTTTCCATATTTTACATCCAGAAGATGACCACGTTCGCATTCTATGCGAATATCCGTGATGGGATATTCCAAGCCGCATGTTGGATCAATACATTTCTGAAATGCTCCAGACTGCATTATGAAAAATTTAGATAGTAGTTATTTAAAGCTACAGAACTCTAGATGTCAACTAATTAACCATATTTGTACAAACCGTGTCTGGACATAAAATATCATCTAACAGCCATCAACATAAATGCCATATTGACAAACAGCCAGTATTGAAGATAGTCATAGTGTCTTACGGATCTGCAATCATAATAATTTCGGCAATAATTCAATACTTGGCACAGCCGGGAATAGAAAACTGTAACTCCATGGCAGGAATTGTATCCACTTATACCTCAAAGGATTACTCTCTTGGCTGTCAACTCTTATCAAACATGCATACTGGAACAATAGTTGCAGAAATAATAGGAATAGCCATAGTCATATTTGGAGTATTCTCAAAACCAAAAATTAAATGAATTACTTTTTAGGGCCAGAACGCATGTGAAAGTTCACACAGCATTTGCATTCCTTTGAAATGCAATCTTGTTCAGATACGTGACCGCATATTCCACATTCACAATGAGTTTGCATGTCTATTTCAGAGTATTATATGCCATTTAACCAATATGAGGGTTATTTTCATACCATGCGCTCAAATTGAGCTATTTTTTTGATTTTTTGTTCTTTGGAACGGTCTTTCTCTCAGCTCTTGCCTTTTCTTCTGCATGCTTGGCTTTTGCTTCTTCAGTCTCCTTGCTTTTTTCGTCTACTGCCTTCATTACGGCTTGAATAAGGGCGTCAAGATCACTGTCAGAAACTGCAGGCTCAACCGCACTTGCTATTTGGTTTATGGCATCTGATATTGCCGAACTGACCTCTTCAAAGCTTTCTGGATCTTCATATGCTGCATTATAAAGGGCCTTGAGCCTCCTTACGTCGGAAAGCAGTTGATCAGTCAGGGTCAGACGATGTTTTTTACCGTTTAGTGTTATTTCCTGACTTATCATGCATGGACTCTTCATCCTACTTTCATAAAGTTTTCTGTAAGCAACATAGTGCAGATCCATGCTTGTGACGGTAGATGAAAAGACACGATCGACTTTTTGCCAAATTTCTGAATCTGGTTCTGCAAATCAGGTAATTGACTAGACTAATATCGGACAGTAGAAGACCAGTATTGTGGAAAATAAAAACGCACGACAAGCACAGAGATTTTTCATGACAGGTGTGAGTCTTGTTACTTCATATGGTCCACAAGGAAAAAATGTCATGGCTGCAGAATGGACAATGCAAATTTCATACAAACCCATGCTGATTGCAGTGTTCATACATTCTGGTTCCAATACATTGGCAAACATCAAAAAAACAAAAAAATTTGGAATCAATGTAGCGTCAGAGGACCAATCTACACTTGTTAGCATTGCCGGCGGATATTCGAGGGGAGAGATTGATAAGCTAAAAATTCGAGGCTCTTTTCTCATGCTCAAATCAAAGAACATGGTACTTCCAATGATTGCTGGATGTGTAGTTAATGCAGAATGCAAATTGACTACAATCAAGAAAATAGGCGATCATAATATGGTTGTAGGCAAGGTCATTTCAATAACGCACGATGAAACAAAAAAGCCTCTTGTATATCATCGCAACAGGTATTTCAAAATTGGCAAGATGATAGAGCCAATAAGACACAAAGTAACAGTCGATAAGAAAACATTTGACCAATTTTGTCTGTCACATCAAAGCAAGTTTATTTTAAAATGTGTTGGAGTGCTTGTGCAATCAAAAAACAAGATGCTGGTTCTAGATGACAAGTATGGAAACTCTGCCGGCATTATCCCATTCGCTCATGCGAGAAAATCAATGGATAATAAAAAAGAACTTGAGAATCACCTCATAAATGAAAAACTGGGAATAATGTTGAAAGAAGAACCGAAAATAAAAAGATTGATTATGCAAAACAAAGATAGATCTCAGAGAATTAATTTCATATTGTTTGACGGAATCTTGGAAAATAAATCCGAGCGTTACACTTGGCAGTCAACCAAAGACAATACGTTATTGCAAGCTCTGATCAAATGACAATATAGTCGAGCGCTACTGCATCTGCAAGCAGTGAAGCATGTCTGGTACTAAGTATGTACCCATTTTTGATATCTGCTGTCTGGACCCACCTATTTGTAGAGCTATAATGTCGTTTTTCCTTCATTTCTTTTTCAATTTCTTGCAGATCAAACTCTCCCTCTTCCACTTGTTGTGTGCGTATGTGTTTTACTGTGATAAGGATTTTCTTTACCTTTACCCGGACGCCGAATCTCCAAACATGATCTGAGGTATCATCTTGGACCTCCAAAAGTTTTAACTTAATTTCCTTTGTTCCCAACGCATCATGACTTACTAGGCTTCTTTCATCTACAAAATCTTCAAAACTCATTGTTTTTAATTATAAAACTTGTCATTAAAGAAGTTATTGCATCCTAATGAATGTGGCATTCGTAAAACCCATGATCTTAATGAATGCGGCTGTTTTTGGTACGAAACGGCATAATACAGTCGTCTAGATGCAGTTGCTTCCGTTTTCCGTCTACAAGCAAATACGTCATGCCATCGTAAGTGCATACAAAATCAGTGACTGGGTTAGATTCATCCCAGATTTTGTAATGCTCTCTCAATTCCCTGTGCTCGTATTTGCCTTTGCCTATTCTTTTTTTTGATAAAAATTTGAACGCAATGACCATTTTTCTTGTTTGGTAGAGCTCAAAAGTATGAATCCATTTCAGACATCGCAAGATTTGATCATATGGTACATAAAGGGCAGTATTTGTTCCGGATTTTGCTTCAATGGTATAAATGGTATTTTCTTTTGTACTCACTGCAAGTATGTCTGGCAATCCAACACTTGGAGAACCTAGCCTAAATGCTTTCCAGCCTTCCACTGCATTAAATCTTTTAACCAAGGTATCTTCCCAATTGTATCCACGTTGTCTTCTTGTCCTGGCTATTCGCTGATTGTCAGACTTGGTCGATGGAAGTCTTGCCACTTTGTTTTCAATTCTTGTTCCTTTCGATCTTAGATATTCCATCCTCATGTCGTGCATTTGATAATGATGTTCAGGTAATAGACTAGAAGGTAATTCTAATAACACCAATTAGGCATTTTCGTTGAACATGCAACTACCAAAATCATATGCAGGAGAGCGAACCTCAGGATTAATATGGTGTGATTGAAAACAAATACTATGTCTTATCAAGATCCACTTACATATCTAAAATACAAGGGTTACGAGGACCTTCTCAAGGTAATTCTATATTCGTCGCAGTCCATGCTTGGAGCAATTCCGCTCATTTATCATATCAATCACAATGGTAAGAATGTGATTTTTATTCAAACAGGAGCTGTAGGAGGAATAACAATTCATTATCTCATGGTGCCTGAAAAGCCAGCAAAAAAGTTTATCGAATTAAAACGTCTGACTGGAGATTTTGCTTTTGTTGAAAAAATTGGCAGCGATAGCATGTCACTATACATACCAATTTTGGAGCTGGAAGGCTCGACTCTCAAGTTCCCCTAGGTTCCGCGCTAACTCGAGAGATCATCTCATGGTTTGTTTTTTATCTTGAAAATGAATTTCTCGCTGCCTTCGTAATCGCATCTCTCCAAAGTTAGATTTTGTCCTATCTTTATCTCGGATGGGTTCGAGATTTTACCTATTATCCTTATCTGGCCTTCAATCTCCGCCACGCAAAAATATTCACCATTCTTACACGAGTATTCCAACAATGTGGCATCTCTAGATACTTTTCGCCATGTAACGATGCCAAAGCATTTGTTGCAGTATTCGCTTGGGGGCCAAACAAGCTTTTGGCATTTTGTACATTCACTACACACAAAATTATCGCTTTTCAGCTCCTGTTCAAACCGATTCATGATTGTAATATCAATACAGTTGAAGATGTTGCCGCGGCTGACATGTTATGAACCAGTGCAGTGCGAGCTTTCTCTACTTGCCTTTTACCTGCAGTTCCTTGAACCTGTTGAAACATTTCTATTGTTTGGGCTATACCAGTAGCGCCTAACGGGTGGCCTGTACCAATCAATCCTCCCCTCGGGTTGATTTTCTTATTTCCAGTTTTGTACATATCTTTAACAAAACCAGCTCCTCTTCCAGGTCCAGCTAATCTCAAATCTTCTAATGCCATGATCTCACATATGCTAAAAGCATCATGCACTTCAGCCACATCTATGTCTGATGGGGAATTGCCGGACATTGAATATGCATAAGATGAAGCAAGCATCGTGCTTTGCATGGAATATAGATCGTTATTTTTTGTAAACCCTGCGGAGATGGATTTTTGTCCAATTCCTTTTATCCATACCGGGTTTTCAGTAAACTTTCGAATCACGTCTTCGGAAGCAAGTAAAATCGAAGCAGAACCATTGCATGGCATGGAGCAATCTAACAATCTTACATTATCAGTAAGATTTTTTGATCTCATCACTTCATCAAAAGAGTACGAATGATCAAAGTAGGAATTCGGATTATCTAGAGAATTTCGATGATTTTTTGCTGAAACATATGCAAGGTCTTCCATGGTAGTACCATGTTTTCTTGCGTGGGCACTTGTAAAAAGAGACGACCAGTATATCGGATGTTTGTACTGTCCTCTTGATTTAT
>JAGWFW010000044.1 GCA_028867735.1 Nitrososphaerota archaeon | reverse complement strand
CGTTTGATGAATCAGGGAATTGGAAAGGGAAGGACAAGAGAAGATCATCGAAGTCTTGCAGACCAACTCTATTCTAGCTATGCACAAGGCAAGGATGCAAGATCACTTGCAGCAATTGTAGGTGAAGAAGCATTAAGCGATCTTGACAGAAAATTCCTAAGGGTAGCTAACAGCTTTGAAAGAAAATTTGTCAACCAAGGAATGGATGAAAACCGTTCCATTGAACAGACTTTGGATATTGGCTGGGAATTGCTCGACGAACTTTCAGACTCTGAATTGAATCGTATCAAGCCTGAATTTATCGAGAAATACAGAAAGAGGACCAGTCCAGGTGGAAAGTAGGGTTGCCATCAGTAACTAACATCCGACCCACTCGTCTTGAATACATACGCACAAAAAGAAGAATAAAGATGGCACAAAAGGGCCTAAAGTTACTGAAACTAAAAAGACAGGCTCTAATTTTAGAATTTTTCAATACCAGCAAGAATGCCGCGTCCCTCAGGGGTGCCCTGCAGGCGGAACTCATCAAGGGATACCAGAGCATAAAGATGGCAGAGATGCTTGCAGGCTCGATGAGGCTTGAAAACGAGGCAATGAAGATTCCACAGCTAAACAAACTGCAGATTACATCAAAAAACGTGATGGGGGTAAGGATACCAAAGATTGGGGGCGGCCAAAGCGAGCATGCACTGGTAGAGCACCTGCTTGAGCTGCCGCCGTCAATTAACGAGGCAATAAAGGCATTCCAGAACGTGCACAAGATGGTGCTCGAGGTTGCAGAAAAGGAAACGGCACTGCGAAAACTATTGCTTGAGATAGAAAAGACAAAACGCAAGTCAAATGCAATAGAAAACGTCTTCATACCAAGACTGCAGGCCGCGGTAAAATTCATCACATTCCGACTGGACGAGATGGAGCGGGACACTTTCATCATGCTAAAGACAGTCAAGAAAAAGATGGGCGAAAGGGAGCAGGAGGCCCAGCTAAAAAAGGAGAGGGAGATAGTTGCATAGCTTCAAGAACGAACAGCAGAAAAGGTTCTACATGATAATGAGGGCCTTCAAGTTTGGAAACATATTTTGCACTGTCGCCCTTGTGCTGTATGCAGGGAGACACTTTCTAGGAGTTTAAAATGTCAGCTGCAGAAAAATACGTGCATTCACTCAGGCAGATCAAGGACGCAGAAGACAGTATACAATCACAAATAGACGAGCACAAGAAAAAAGTCTCGGAGGAGTTTAGAAACTTTGAAAGCTATGTATCCAAGACAATCACTGGCGCAAAAAGCGACGGAGAAAGACTGGTGGAGACAAGCACGGAACAGTCCGGGAAAAAGGCCTCTGCAGAGACAGAAAAAATAATCGAGGACGCCACGGCAAAATCAAAGGCAGTCTCTACAAGAATTGATGCGCAGACTGTGCGGGAAATAATTGATAACCTGTTAAAAGAGGTATAGACTTTGGTTCTAAAACCCATACCAATGGCACGCATCGCCGTGCTGGGACTGCGAAAAGAAAGGCAGACAGTTGTCTCGATTCTTCATGATCTAAACGCAGTACAGCTGGAGCCTCTCTCAAAAGACGTTGCATCGCTTGTGCGAAGCGAGAGGGACGACGGTGAATATAGGCAGGTATCGGACCAGCTTCTCAGGATGAAAGCCCTCAAGACAGTACTGCCCCAGGTCCAGGTCTCCCAGTGCCAGAGGTTTGGCTCTGTAGGGCAGCTCTTGGAAAAGGCAAGGTCCATTGATGCTGATGCCAAGGTTGCATCAATTGAAAGGGAGAGGGAACATCTTCTCACACAGCTAAAAGAAGCTGAGAACCATGCCAAGCTGGTCGAAGAGTTTTCATTCTTTCCTGAGGATTTCAACGTGCTGCAGCTCTCATCGGCACACTCTTACTTTGGCAGGATGGACCCAAAGAACTTTGCCAACTTCAAAAAGGCACTGGACGTCAACAGCCAGGACGTATTCCTGTATTCAAAGGAGGGAAAGGACACGACACAAATCATACTGGTCACTTTTCCAAACTTTCCGCCGCATGCACTGGCTACCATAGTACAAGAATACAACGTAAGGCTGGAGGCCGTTCCAAAACTAAAAGGCAGGGCAGCCGAGCTTGCACAGGCGCTGAAGAACAGGCAGGGCGAGATAAACCAGAAGTTAAGCGAGATTGACAGACAGCTGGCAGAGATCTCGGAAAACCACTATGTGGATATAACATGCGTCGAGGAGCAGCTGGAAATTGAGAACAAAAAACTTGAGGTGGTTGACAATCTTGGGGTTACCTCCGACTCGTTTGCCCTCGAGGGATGGATTCCAAAATCAAAGGTGGACCAGCTAAAGGGCGGCTTTGACAGTCATGCCAGGGGAACGATGCTTTTTGTACTTGAAACTGACGAGAACCCGCCTACGCTATTTGACAATCCAAAAAGATTCAAGCTCTTTGAGGCCTTTATCAGATTCTACTCGCTTCCGTCAGGAAAAGAATTTGATCCCACGCTGATATTTGGAACACTATTTCCAGTATTCTATGGACTGATGATAGGTGACTTTGGCTATGGCCTTGTCATACTGCTGGTATCACGATGGGTAATTCGAAGGGTGGAGGGAGGAAAGAGGAGCTTTAACATCATGCCCACTCCACTGCGCAAGTTTGCGCTGACCATACTCAAACCGCGGCAGATGGTAAAGCTTGCAAAAGCCATGACACCTGGCGCAATCATTGCAATGGGACTGGGATTCTTGTTTAACCTGTACTTTGGATTCCATCCCAACGTGTACCTGTTCAGCTATCTCAATGCCACATTTGGCCTGCACCTGCCTGCAAGCGGCGCGTTCTTTGATCCTATTACAGGACTGCGAAAGCTGCTGCTGATATCTGGATACATTGGACTAGGTATGGTGACATTTGGCTTGATTCTCGGCATACTCAATACCATTAGGGAGGGGGAGAAAAAGCATGCAATAGGAAAGATGGGCTGGCTGCTCTTTGGATGGGGCGTTGTCCTGACAGGGCTTGCACTGCTGCACCACCAACACATCAATCCGGTACACCACGTGGCAGGAATTGGCTACGTCGGGCTCATGCTTGCAGGAATTGGGCTCATGTTCTACGGAGAGGGCGTAAGGGCAATCATGGAGCTACCGTCAATTGTGAGCCACATTCTGTCATATACAAGGCTTGTCGGGATCTTGCTTGCATCCGTAATTCTTGCCGACGTGATTGACTTTATCTTCATCAAGACGCTGCACCACTCGATACCCTTCATCATACTTGGGGCAATCATAATTTTCATCGGGCACATATTCAATATCATAATCGGGGTGTTCGAGCCTGGAATCCAGGGGGCAAGGTTGATCTACGTGGAGTTTTTCTCCAAGTTCTACCACGGAAACGGAAGACCGTTTAGACCATTTGGAACACCAAGAAAATACACCTATGACCAGTACGAGCTAAAGGCCAAGGAAAAATAGAAGACCGCTGAAAACGATCATGTCTGCTGTAAATTCGGCAGGAAAATAAAATCTAAAACTAGTAGTATTTTAGTTCATTGACATCAAGCGTTCTGGTACAGAACCTGCACCGAAGTACAAGCCCCGTCTTGTCTACAACATCCATCACGGGATCAATGTCCTCGTCGCTGTTTGATATACAATCAGGATTTGAGCAGCGAAATATCCTCTCAATCTCGTTTGGAAGCGTGACGCGCCTTTTCTCGACCAGCTTGTATTCCTTGATGATGTTGACAGTTGCCTTGGGAGCAATGAGTGCAAGCTTGTTTGTATCGGAATCCTGCAGGAAACGGTTCTCCACCTTTATGATGTCTTTTTTTGCAACCTTTGAGCTTGGAACGTTGAGCGCTATTGTAATCACGTTGCCGTCCTTTCCGTCTATGCCAAGTGCGCTGAGGACCTTGAGGCCCTTTCCAGATTCTATGTGATCAATGACTGTGCCGTTTTTGATCTTTCGAACTATCAGGTCGGACTCTGACATTGGAATAGTTTTTGTACCACTCATATATAACAGTGAACTGCTATGAGCAATACTTTTTTCCAAAAAGATATTGTCTCGGTACGCGATTTTGATAAACAAAAGTTTGAGGAAGTTTTTCAAGCTACTGATAAAATAATTGAGATGAACCCAAACGAGAGAAGGGAGCTTGCGCGGGGAAAAGTTCTTGGATACCTGTTCTTTGAGCCAAGCACCAGGACACGGCTGAGCTTTGAGGCCGCAATGGCCTCGCTTGGGGGGACGTCAATTGGCATAGCTGACGCGTCCTCGTCTTCCGCAAAAAAGGGCGAGAGTCTTGCAGATACCGTGCGAATAATGTCGCTGTACTCTGACGTTGTCGTACTGCGGCACCAGCTTGACGGCTCCAGCAGGTTTGCAGCCGAGGTCTCAGAAAAACCCCTGATTAATGCAGGCAGCGGGACGGAGGAGCACCCGACACAGGCAATACTTGATCTCTATACAATGCGGAAGGAAAAGAAGAAGATTGACGGCCTGAAAATTGGCATAGTTGGGGACCTAAAATATGGTAGGACTGTCTATTCACTCTTGTATGCGCTAGGCAACTACAAGGTGGACGTTCGATTGATATCTCCGCCCTCGCTCAAGGTGCGCTCTGACTCGACATATGAGATACGAAAGAAGCTGGCCTACACAGAGACAACAGACCTTGAAGAAAACCTCGATGACCTTGACGTGGTATACGTAACCCGGATACAAAAGGAGAGATTTGCCGACATGGAGGAATATGTCAAAGTAAAAGGCAGCTACAAGATAGGGCCTGATCTTTTGAAGAAGATGAAGAAAGACGTAATCATAATGCATCCCCTGCCAAGACTGGACGAGATATCGCACAAGCTTGATTCCACAAGCAACGCAAAATATTTCAAACAGGCCCAGTATGGCAAGGATACGCGAGCAGCCCTGCTCGCACTGGTCCTAAACGAGAAGGGCATCTAGAGTATTCCTGTACTGTTGTTACTCGTAACCTATCTTTTCATCAGTCCCAGCAGCAACATTTTTTCCAAGAGCAATTGGGACAACTCTCGGGGGATTTCGATAACTTGCATTCTGATGGCAGACACCCGCAGTCAGCACATTTTACTCTCATGTTCTCACTTTGTAATTTTACACTGTGTCGTTATTCCCCTGACAGAAACAAAATATGTGTATGCCAAAATAGCAATAGAAACTAGGCGTAATGGAATCTCATAATTAGTCAGAAATGCGGTAGCTGCTCCGCCTGCTGCACCAAATGTAGATACTACTGCAAAGCCGATTGAGCCACAGCTACATGCACCGGCACTAGCACCTATGATGGAACCCACAAACCCACTCCCTGATCTTTTTACACCGATGCCAAGAGCACTAATTCGATATATGCTAAGGCTTATGACCAATCCAGATAGTGCTGCAACTATAACAATCAGCGAAAAGTTTGCAATACCGTAGACAGGAACATAGAAAAGAAAACTGGGGGAGAAAAAGATAAACTCTGAAACTATGGAGAGTGTCATCAAAAGAATCCCAAAGATGGCTGCTGACAAGGCAATGTATCGCTTATTTGAAAATACTAGGCCCAGTGCTTCTTTGTGCACTTCACTTGATCTAAAGATACAATAAATATTTAACAATATTTCCAAATCAGACGTTTTTTGGGCAGTTCAAGATTTAATTGAATTTCATTTTGGAATCAATTTGGAAAAAAAGTTAAATCGCAAAACAAGTCACACACCACACAATGATGACAATTGAAAAACTACTGCTTTTTGCTTTCATTCCGATAATTACGGGTTTTTCCTACGCATACGCGGACTCTATGCAAGGCAGTGGTTCCATGCCGATGCATGACAGCACGATGAGCAGCAATAACATGTCAAGCGGTTCCATGATGAATGAAAACAACATGTCTGGTTCCATGATGGGCAGCAACATGTCAGGGTGGGGAAACAGTTCCATGAAGGGCGGAAACATGATGATGATGTCAAGTGGAAATGTTGACTTGTCCATGGCATCTCCAGTGGAAGGTTCGTCTAGCGCTCCCGTTACAATAATAGAGTTTGGCGATTACCAATGCCCCGAGTGTGATGCATGGTTCAAAAACCAGGAACCTGCCATCAAGGCAAACTATATTGACACAAACAAAGCCAAGCTATACTTTGTAGACTTTCCATGGGCAGGTGCAGATTCCATAGCTGCAGCAGAAGCTTCCTATTGTGCCGGTGATCAAGGAAAATACTGGCAATATCATGACTACCTATATCAAAATCAGGGAGCAATACAATCAGGCTGGGCCAGCACAAGCAACCTCAAGTCATATGCATCATCGCTAGGCCTTGATACAAATCAATTCAACTCATGTCTTGATTCTGGAAAATACTCGGACAGGGTGGCCCACAATAGGGAAGTAGGCCTATCAAAAGGGGTTCAAGGAACGCCGACATTTTTCATAGTTGGGCCTTCCGGAACAATGCAAGAGATAACAGGTCCACAGCCAGCCTCGGTGTTTTCTTCATCCATAGATCAGATGAGCACCCAGGCAACACCGGAGTTTGGTCCTGCAGCTGTTGTCGTTTTTGTAATAGCGATATCAACAATAGTAATTATCTCTGCAAAAACTGGTCTGAGGACAATTTACAGGCACTGACTTTATCGCTACTTGATTACTCCGACCTGCTTTAGATATTTTATCTCGCTGATTACGTCGTCTGCAGGAAGATTATTGTATACCATGAAGCCAACCGTGTTTTTCACCCATGGCGGGATGTATTGGCCGCCAATTCCAAGCACGTCTAGCAGCTTAGAGTCGGATATGGTAAACGTTGACAGGCCTGCCCAAGCTACCAGTGCAGATTTTGCATCAAGATAAAAGTACTCGTCAGTGTTTGGAACGTAGCTTGGATCAAAACCTGAAATTGTCACCTTGTGCTGCCCGTAATCTACGTTGAATGCAACATGCCAGCTCTTGGTGTCGTTGTCAATGCTTATCAGCGGTTTGATCCTGCTGCCGTCTATGAATACCTCAAAGCCCCCGTTGTCTGAACCCTCAGGGAACATGAAATTGGCGTAATATGGTATCTGCCAGGGATTTGCCGCATCAAAGGATATTGAATGGCTGTTTTCATCAAATTTCTGGTTGGTAAAGTATACGATTGAGAGCACGCTAAAGTAGAAAGGCCTACCTTTCCATGGAGTTGACATCTCCACAGAACTGTCAGTTCCGGGAACAAAACAGCTGTAATAATACACTTTTTTTGCAACAGTTGGGTCGGGATACATGACAAACTCCGTCTTGTTTCCCGGATTGAGACTAGGTATGGTCCAGGTGTTTTCCACTTCGTCAAGATAGTTGTTGTTCTTGTCATGCACCAGCGCATAGATGTTGATGTTGTGTACGGTATAATCTCCGGTATTTGTGATATGGCCTGTAAGGTGGCCGTCGGGATACTTTACCAGAGTCTTGTCATAGTTTATCTCGATGTTTAACGGATTGCTGTTGGTAAGAATAAACGATACGACAGGGCTTTGAAGCACGGGGCTGCCTGAGGTTATCTGTGGAAACTCGAACTTGAAGGGCATGTCTTTTAACGAGTAAATTATCGGAAGGATGCGAGATTCTGAAAATGTTTCATTTCCGTTATTTACAGTGACCTGAACCCTTGCAATCACCGGCTGGTCCTCGGTATTTTTTACAGAGCCATATACGACATAGGTCCCGTCGTGATCAAAATATCCTGCATATTCCTTGTCAGACACATAAACCTCTGCGCTTGCAACATGAAACAAGATTCCAAGCAACACAAAGACAGGAACTGCATAAAAAAATTTCATTGTGATATAACGCATCTCATTTGTATCTGGCTACATTGCCACAAGCTTGACATTTTCCATCTTTTTGTTTGTCTTAAAGTCTCTAGTCATGATACCGATTTTTTCAGCATCTCCGTGTAACAGGAAAAGCTCCATGCACTTGTTTCCATCAACCTTGCTGTGAAGATGGGTTCCAATCAGGTCTTCATGGTTGTGCTTGATTCCGGTGACAATCTGCTCTGATTCCTCGTTATGGATAACCATTAGAATTGCGTGAATCTGTCCTGCAAGATTCCCCCTCTGTTTTTCTTCTGATACTAAATTTCTAATTCCAGCGCGAATAATTTCTGATCTTCCGGAAAACCCCATTGTCTTTTGCAGCTTGTCTATCTCTGACAGTATCTCGTCATTCAACGAGATTGAGACAATGGGCATGGCGTAGATATTATTAACTATCTTATAAGTTTAGCAATAATTATTATTAAGATTTTACAAGTTTATTAATAATAAAATGATATGATTTTTGTTGAAGTCTGGAAAAAAGGCTGTCGCAATAGCAGGAGGAATTGCAGTGGCAATCGTAATTGCAATTGCTATTGAAAACACAAACGGTGTTGTTACTGGCCCGAAAACAAACCTGGCCGCAAGCATTCCAAATGCGACATCGCACAAAATCAAGGTCATAGCATCTTTCTTTCCAATGTACGAGTTTGCAAGAAACGTGGCAGGTGACAGGGCAGATGTCAGCATCTTTATCCCAATAGGCGAGGAGCCACATGGATGGGAGCCGCCGACACGGCAGATACAGGACGTGCAGGATTCGCAACTTTTCATCTATAACGGGGCCGGCATAGAAGCGTTCATTCCTACGTTTCTATCTGCAGGAAATTTTCCAAATACGACATTTGTCCGGGTATCGCAAGGAATCCAAATGCAGGATGCAGATGTGCAGCACATGGATTCAAATGACGCCGGGCCTGTCATAGCGCAAGGAGGAAAAGATCCGCACGTATGGAATGATCCCGTACTTGCAGAACAAGAAGTCAGAACGATTGGAAACGCAATGGAAAAAGCCGATCCTGCCAATGCACAATACTATGAAAATAACACAAGCGCATACATCGGCAGACTTGCCAAGCTAGATCGTGACATCAGGTCGGGACTGGCAAACTGTCAAACGCATACCTTTGTATCATTTCATAATGCATTCAATTACTTTTCACAGAGATACAACCTGACTGACATCTGGATATCAGGGCTTGCACCAGAGGCAGAGATTGCCCCTCAGGATCTGGCAAGGGTGGAAAATACTGTCAAAGATAACAATGTAAAAATAATCTTCTCCGAAGATCTTGTAGATCCAAAACTTGCCCAAACTCTTGCAGAAGACACGGGCGCACAGGTAAAGATACTGAGTCCTCTCGAAGGCATAAACAAGACTGAGCAAAAACAAGGCGTGACATTCCTGGACAAGTGGTATCAAAACCTGGATAATCTCAGGGAGGCCATGGGATGCCAATGAATGTGCTAGATGTAGAAAACGTATCTGCAAGCCATAATGGAGCCTTGGCCATAAGCAAGATCTCTTTTAACGTACGGGAAGGCGATCTTCTGGGAATAGTGGGACCAAACGGCGCCGGCAAGACCACGTTGTTTCGGGCAATCTTGGGACTGCAGAACTATCATGGAAAGATAAAATTATTTGGATACGAGGGAAGCCAGTACGCATCGCTTCTTCCAATGGTGGGATATGTTCCGCAAAAAGTAAGCCTTGAACCGAATTTTCCGGCCACCGTGTATGATGTTGTAGAAATGGGGCTCTTGCCTGAGAAAAAGCTGGACAGAGGCGCCAAGCTGATTCAAAACTGCGGCTGCTGCTGGAACAGAATATTTGGGGAGTCAAGCAAGAATAGCGAAAAAATAGAAAAGGCGCTTGAAATTGTTGGGCTGGAATCCTTGAGGGACCGCAGGATTAGCGAGCTGTCGGGAGGGGAGCAGCAGCGCACATTCATTGCAAGCGCCCTTGTCAAGGAGCCAGTCCTGCTGATACTTGACGAGCCGGTTACTGGCGTTGACATGGAGGTGCAGAACAAATTCTATTCTGTGCTTCGAAAAATAAACAAGGAAAACAAGATTACCATAATCTGGGCATCGCATGATCTTACTGCAATCTCTGATCATGCAACCAAGGTAGCATGCATGAACAGGGACCTGTTCTTCCACGGCGAGAAAGAAGAATTTTTCTCAAACAAGGATTTGATGAAGACCTATTCAGAGTCGGCCATGCAGATGCACATGCACAACCACAGCCACGAGGTGTAGCAGATGAGCTTAGATTTTCTGACGTATGGTTTTATGCAAAGAGCCCTGATCACTGGTACAGCTGCCGCAGTCTGTTGCGCAATGGTGGGATTGTACCTGGTATTGAAACGGTATTCGCTTTTTGGAGACGCTCTCTCTCACATGGCGTTTGGAGGCATAGCGCTTGGGTATTTTCTCAACGTGTATCCGATATGGACTGCTACCGCAGTATCCGTCTCGGCAGCAATGGGGATTACAAAGCTGAGGAAGAGCACCAAGATATCCGGGGATGCTGCAATTGCCGTCATGCTGTCCTCTGGATTGGGTATGGGGGTAATACTTGTGAGCGCAGCCCACGGGTTCACCATTGATCTTTTCAGCTTTCTCTTTGGAAGCGTCCTGCTAACAAACATGAGCGACACCCTGTCCTTCATAGGAATAAGCTGCGGCGTAATTGTCACACTGCTTGTATTTAGAAAACCGCTGCTGCATTTCACGTTTGACGAGGAACAGGCCAAGATAAACGGAGTCCCTGTGGAGAAGCTGAATTATCTTTTCATAGCCTTGGCGGCTGTTACTGTAATCGTAACGATGAGGCTTGTTGGAATTCTGCTCATTTCTGCGCTAATAGTCCTTCCAAATATAACAAGCATGGTGATGGGAAAAGGATTCAAAAAAACAATGATGATTTCAATCTCCTTGTCTGTTGCAGCAACCGTGATTGGAATAATCCTGTCGTATCCGCTCAACCTTGCACCATCGGGAAGCATAGTCATGACGTTGGTTGCAATGTATGTCGGTACGTTGCTGGCAAAACGTGCAGGCCTGTTCTCAAAAAAAGCGCTAGCGCAAGAAATTTCCTGATTGCAAGGCAAAAACTAGAAGTATTGCATTATTTTTCCAATCAAGGAGTTAATTGCGGTCTTACCGTACTAAGCGATATTGCGTGGTCGTCAATTAGCACGCCCACTCCGACGTTGATATTCTGTATCCGTACTACCACCTTTGGCAGGTCGTCACTTGTAAGGTTGTACTGCTTGGCAAGGACTTGCTTTACCCTGTCCTGTGTGTTGGATAGCTCATTGAGTGTGGAAGGAATTGAAATATCAAGCGTCTGTCTCATCATGTTTGCCGGAATCTTGCCCGTACCGTCCTGAATTATATAAAATGCTATTTTGTCCACGACAACCTCACGAGGCAGTGTGTCAAGAGCATTTGCAGTATAGAACACCTGCACCTCTAAAGGATTGGAATCATAGTTTCCATTTGATACCACTATACCTTTGGAAGACTGCAAAACTGAATCAAATGGCACGTTCATTATGACAAATCCCTCAAGAAAGTTTTCATTATAATCGCCAAGAACCTGCCTGATGTCCTGACATGTTATGCTTGTAGCGTTTTCTGCACTGAGATGAATTAGCATTGCATTTGAGCTAGGCCCGTTGTTTACTACGACATTCCAAAATATTGTCGACTCTGATCTCTCTTTGTTGAACATGCTTACATCAGTATCGTAATGGCCCGGCCTGAGCGGACCCTCTCCTGCAAAAATTGAACCGCACTCAAACTTTGCAGTATACATTACTCCGGATGGACTTGTTGAATTGACATACTCAGAATTTGGGATGGGCATGGACGTAGAGTTTTTTGAAGATGCCACTGCTATTTTATTTGCATTTGATCCTGCAGGCAAACCTTGTGCTAATGTCGAACTATGTTCTTGTAATGGAAAACTGATTGCAACAACAGCAATAATTCCTACAGCAACCAGAGCCATGTAGGATTTTTGCCAATTTTTCACAAGTCAGCTAAGCTCTGGTAATAATATAATGGTAATGAGAATAGAGCTACCATTAAATATGAAGCGGGCCGCATTGTGGATCGGGTACTATAATTGAAAAAACTTTTCAAGTTCTCGCTTTTTGCATTTTTGCTTGCATCTGTTGTATTTTCTTCACTACCGCGCAATGCATTTGGCGACGGCTTTGCCATGGAAAATCTTCCACCGGCATCGGTAGGAAACAGGCAGGTCCAGGTCTTCATAAAGCTTAATCCGACAATACTTTACTCCAACTCTGGCATACAACCAACAGTATTTTTCAGATGGTTTGATGCAAACACCAATGAAACACTCCAGCACATCTCATTTTTCCTTACCGTTACAAAGCACAACCAGTTGCTATTCCGGGAACTCCTTCACACGCATGACGGAATACTCAACATGGAGATTAATCCAAACAATGATCAAACCTGGACTGTATATGCAGATAAAGAACCAACCCTTGATGCATGGGTGCCTGACAATGGAGACGATCCCATTGTCGTAGACGGGCCGATATTCAACGAGGGAGGGTTGTATCACTTTAACATACAGATGTTCTCAATAGACTATGACAAGAATATCTTTGATACCACCACTAATCCACAAGCCATACCTAACTTTGATGCCTATCTTAGCGTTGGCGATGTCTCAAGCCATGATCTCACATACAACGGAAACACCTACAACTCTACGATAATCTCATACTATGACAAGATAAACGACGACTTTAAGTTTGATCCGTCAAAAGTGCAGCTCTCATATTCAATGCCCTTTGACTGGAACATGACAAGACTTGCAAACCAGCCAATCTTTGTGCACGAGGAAATCCATATTCCAAAAGCCTTCAAGGAGTTTACAAATACCCCAACGTATTCTGCAACAATGAACGGCTATCAGATAACCGGCAGAAGGCTCATTGTTGACCCGTATACCTCTGGAAGCACGGTCATTGCACACATACTGCTAAACAAGATAGACATACAGGACATGGCAAAGCAGATGCCTCCTGGCACGGACACGATGAACTTTACCCTTGCACCTGCCAAGCCCAACGTGCAGACATCGAACAGCGCACTAACTGACTTTGGAGGATGGGGGGTAAAGATGGGATGGAATCCGACTGATATCACCGCAAACTCGCAAAACAAACTGCAGCTTTCGTTCTTTGACGCATTTACCGAAAAGCCA
>JAGWFW010000043.1 GCA_028867735.1 Nitrososphaerota archaeon | reverse complement strand
ACGGATTTTGCCAGAGCCATAATATAAAACTATGGAGGTTCTCACTTGCAAAAAAAAGCAAGCGTTCCTTGCATCTAGTGGAGAATCTTCAAACTTCGGCAGACAGAATACATGTATCTCTTGAGATCTTTGTCATACAACGTATCCATCCTTTGTTTCAAGACTCTTTTTGCTTGATCTTTTTCTTGTCCATCAGGTAAAGAAAGTACGTTGCCTATCAATTCTGGAATAGATTCCCTAATCCATCCAGTGAGTATGTTGTATAGAGTCTTGTGCAGTTTTTCCACAGGATCGGTACTTGTATCCAAAATTCCTGTAAAGTTGTCATATTCTACTCTGTAAATCAAAGCAAAGACAATCTCTTTTGGAGTGGGGTCTTTCAATATCTGCTCAGATTGCGGGCCAGATTTTCCCTGAGAAACTTTGTTCTTTAGGCCAATTGCGTTTACTATGATACCGTTTACTCCTATTTTGGAATTTTCTACTCCGGTTACAATACCAATAATCATGTCTCTATAGTTCCCGTTCTGCTGGGAGGTGAAAACATAGTCTCCTTCTTTCCAGCCTTTCTTTTCGAATAGAAACATAAGAAAATCTCAAAAAAGATCATATTTAATCTGTTGTTTCAGAATGCTTAATATCCTTCAGAACAAAAACTTGTGAAATGGACAAGAGCCAGATTCTTGCCAAGTTTTCATCGGAGCCAGACAGGTATTACAAGGTCGCTCTTTTTGAAAATGAGGGATTCAAAAGAAAATCTTGTCCCAAGTGTAGGCGTTATTTCTGGACGCTAAACGATGACCGAGATGTCTGTCCAGATCATTTGGAGGATAGCTATTCCTTCATAGGCAGCCCGCCGACCAAAAAACGATTTGACTATACACAGGCCTGGAAGGAGGTCGAGTCATTTTTTGTAAATAACGGACACAAGTCAGTAAGCAGATATCCGGTCGTATGCAGATGGAGGGACGATCTTTATTTTACAATTGCCTCGATAGTTGATTTTCAAAGGGTCATGGGTTCGAAAGTTGTCTTTGAATTTCCGGCAAACCCCTTGATAGTACCTCAGACATGTCTTAGATTCAAAGACATTGAAAATGTTGGTGTGACGGGAAGGCATTTTTCGAGTTTTTGCATGATTGGGCAACACAGCATACCAAACTCCCAAGGATATTGGAAAGACAAGTGTGTAGATCTTGACTTTCGGTTGCTCACTGATAAATTTGGAATCAACAAAGAAGAGGTAGTTTTTGTCGAAGACGTTTGGGCAGGAGGCGGCTCTTTTGGATCATCGCTTGAATATTTTGTACGCGGATTAGAGCTGGGCAATGCGGTGTTTACAGAGTTCCAGGGCGAGCTTGAAAACTATTCTGTGCTGGACCAAAAGATAATAGACATGGGTGCGGGGCTTGAAAGATTTGCATGGATTACCATGGGAACCCCAACAGCCTATGACTGCTGCTTTGGTCCTATAACAAAACACATGATGGAAAAGATAGGAATAGACACAGATTCAGATACAATATCAAAATATTTCAGGGCCATAGCAAATACGTTATCCGAGTCTAATGACCTGTCAATTGCAAGAAAAAACGCAGCCTCGCTGTCGGGAATTGATAGTGCGAGAATGGACAAGACAATCTCCCCCCTAGAGGGAATCTATCTCATAGCAGACCATCTGAGAACACTGGTGTTTGCCATATCTGACGGAGCACTGCCAAGCAACGTGGGAGGAGGATACAACCTCAGAATGATACTGAGGCGTACTCTGGCCACGATGGATAGGTTTGGCTGGAACTTTGATCTCAACGATCTAATCGACCTCCATGTGGACTATCTAAAATCAACATATCATGAGCTTGAGGGAACACGAAATGATGTCAAGACAATCATCGAAGTAGAAAAAGAACGCTACAAGGAATCTCGGGTGAGAATGACAAACATGGCAAACATGTTAAGATCACAAAGTAAGAAACTATCAGTAGAGGACCTGATTCGTCTGTACGAATCAGATGGAATAACACCGGACTTTCTAAAAGAAACCCAGATCATTTCAGATATCCCGCCTACATTTTATGAAAAGCTGTCCGACTTGCACCAATCAGAAAAAGCCGAAAAAACGGTACAGTTTGATTTAGACAAGGTTCCAGATACGGATCTTCTATACTACAAGGATGACCCGCATGAGTTTGAGGCCAAGGTCCTCAAAGTGACAGATGGAAAATATGTGGTGCTTGACAGAACATCTTTTTATCCAAGGGGAGGCGGCCAAGAGCCCGACCATGGAAGAATTGGCAATCATGATGTCATAGATGTGAACAAACATGGCAATACAGTGGTTCACGAAACAAAGGGAGGGGCCCCCAAAGAGGGAGAGACCGTGAGATGCAAGATAGATGAGGCAAGACGATATGGAATCACGCGACATCACACAAGCACGCACATAGTTAACGCATCAGCAAGAAACATTCTGGGTTCGTGGATTTGGCAGCATTCGGCGTTTAAAGAACAGGATTACGCAAGACTTGACATAACTCACTATTCAAACCTTACAGAAGAAGAGATAACAAAGATAGAAGACTTTGCAAATCTCACTATTCGAAAAGACATCCCCATTCTCATCAATGAGTTTGACCGTGGAGATGCAGAACAGAGATACGGATTTAGAATATACCAAGGAGGCGTAGTGCCGGTAAAGATGGTTAGAATTGTAAACATCGATGGTTTTGACGTAGAGGCGTGTGGCGGCACACATGTGAACAAGACCGGCGAGCTTGGCCTGATCAAGATTACAAAATCAGAACGAATTCAGGACGGCGTAGTAAGGCTAGAGTTTGTTTCAGGAGAAGCTGCAATCAGATACACGCAAAACCAAGACAGGAAGATATCGCAGATTGTCAAGTTGCTGGGTTCAAGCAAGGAAAAAGTTCTGGAATCGTTTGAGCATGTTATCAGAGACGGCGAAGATGCAAAAAAGAAGATCAAGCAGATAATAAAAAGGACATCAGAATCCTCTGCAAAAGCTGCAATAGCACAAGCAAAAAACCTAGGAAACGTCAAGCTGTTTAGCGTAATAGAAGAGGATCTTGATGACGAATATCATATTGCAGTTGGCGAGCAGGCAGTAAGCCTTGACAAGTCTCTCATTTACTGCGCCCTGATAATAAAAAACGGTTCAATTCACATAGTCGCATTTTCAGGCTCTGAAGCTGTAAAGACAAAGAAGGCTGGAGATCTGGTCAGGGATGTAGCCAAAGTGCTGGGCGGTTCAGGCGGAGGAAAGGATACGTTCGGTCAGGGAGGCGGAAAGGACATTCTCAAGATAAAGGACGCACTAATTGCTGCCGAGCAATCCATTCTTGGAAAGTGATAGAAGATGGATTGGACGCCAATTGAAAAGAAATGGAGGCAAAGATGGGACGATGAAAAGCAATTTCAGAGCGACCCTGATGAAAGAAAAAAGTTCTTTGTCACGGTGGCATATCCTTATCCCAACTCGCCACAACACATAGGACACGGCAGGACATACACGCTGGCTGATGTGCACGCAAGGTTCATGCGAATGTCAGGATATAACGTATTATTTCCAATGGGATTCCATTACACCGGAACTCCAATTCTTGGCATGGCCAGAAGAGTTCAGGAAAATGATACTGGCCTGATTGATGCATTTAAAACTCTGTACAAAGTTCCTGAAGAAAAGATAAAGGAATTTTCAGAGCCTGTAAAGATTGCGGACTATTTTCATCAAGAGATCAAGGCAGGGATGATAGAGATGGGATACTCGATAGACTGGAGGAGAGAGTTTACCACAATCGATCCTTTTTACAACAGATTCATCGAGTGGCAATTCAAGAAGCTAAAAGAAAAGGGGCTTGTCATACAAGGCACGCATCCGGTAGGATGGTGTCCAAAAGACCAAAATCCCGTGTCGCAGCATGATACGCTTGGCGACATTGAGCCAAGTTTTACAGAATATACCGTCATCAAATTCAAGTACGGCAGCTATGTTTTGCCAACAGCGACACTGCGGCCAGAGACAATATTTGGGGTAACCAATCTCTGGGTAAATCCAAATGTAAATTATGAGATTGCCAAGGTAGACAATGAAGAGTGGATAATCAGTTCAGAAT
This sequence comes from Nitrososphaerota archaeon, assembly GCA_028867735.1. Lineage (GTDB taxonomy): Archaea > Thermoproteota > Nitrososphaeria > Nitrososphaerales > Nitrosopumilaceae > Nitrosotalea. The sequence goes on along the minus strand of JAGWFW010000043.1, from coordinate 9,069 downwards.
GCGCCACAAAGCTAGGATTTCTCAATAAAAAAATAACAAAGACCGGGAACATTTCAGGTGCAGAACTTGTAGGTAAAAAAGTCAAGATTCCGGAAAGAGACGATGAGGTCTACATACTGCCTGCCACATTTGTTGAAAGCGGCAGCGGAACTGGTGTTGTAATGTCAGTGCCGGCTCATGCTCCATTTGACTACCAGGCGTTGGACGACCTCAAAAAGGAGGCATCAAAGCATCCAAACATCCCATCTCTTGCAGATATAAAGCCAATCTCAATAATTGAGACAGAAGGATATGGCGAGATTCCAGCAAAAGACGTAATTGAGAAACTCGGAATCACAAACCAAGAAGATCCAAAACTTGAAGAGGCCACAAAGGAGCTTTACTCAAAGGAATTCTATGGTGGCAGGCTGAGACAGAATACAGGCAGGTTTGCGCACAAAGTGGTTGCGGATGCAAAAGAGGAGGTCAAAAAGTGGATTCTTGACAACGGCAACGCAGACACTTTGTATGAGCTAAACGAAGGCGTGGTAAAGTGCAGATGTGGTGCAGAGTGTGTCGTGAAACTTTTGGACAACCAGTGGTTCCTCGATTATTCAAATCCAGAGTGGAAGGAGAAGGCGCATTCTTGGATAAACGAGATGAAGATACTTCCAGAAGAGATCAGAAACGAGTTCAACCATGTTGTAGACTGGCTAAAAGAGAGGGCTTGCGCAAGGCAGCATGGCCTTGGAACAAAGCTTCCATGGGACAAGAACTGGATAATTGAGAGTTTGTCGGATTCTGTAATCTACATGGCATACTATACGATAGTAAAGTATGTCAACGCAGGCGAGATAAAACCAGACAACATTTCAGATTCGTTCTTTGATTACATCTTTCTTGAAAAAGGAGACTTGGAAAAAGTATCTTCGGAATACAATATTCCAAAAGAAAAACTTGAGAGTGTGAAAAAAGAGTTCCAGTATTATTATCCGGTTAACGCAAGACATTCAGGCAGGGACCTTGTGCCGAACCACCTGACGTTTTTCATCTTCAATCATTTGGCAATATTTCCAAAAAAATACTGGCCAGAAGAGATTGTTGTCAATGGCTCGGTCCTGATGGATGGCAAAAAGATGTCAAAATCCATGGGAAACATAATACCGCTAAGGGATGCAATCAGGACGCATGGTGCAGATTCCATCAGGCTTGCAATTTTGATTTCAGCGGAATTGCTCCAGGATGCAGACTTTAACCAGGAGGCAGTACGCGGAATTAAAAACAAGCTTGAGAACATGCTAGATGATGCAGTCAAATACAAGGCTGCAAATGAGGCATCACTTGCACAAGAAGATAGGTGGATGTACAGCCGCCTGCAGCAGTTGATTGCAAAGGCAACCGTCTCAATCCAGAAGATGAGACTGAGGGAGGCACTTCACTACATATTGTACGAATTTGACTCGGACGTACAGTGGTATCTCAAGAGGGCCGAGGCAAAAAACAGAGCAGACCAAGCAGGAATATTGCACAAAGTGTTTTCTACACGAGTTGCAATGCTTTCCCCGTTTGCGCCATATGTTGCAGAAGAGGCGTGGTCAAGGCTTGGAAATCAGGGACTTGCATCAAAATCCCCCTGGCCTGTTTCAGATGAGGCAAAGATCGACTTGGTTTCAGTCCAGTCAGAAGATCTCCTAAAGGCAACGCTAGATGACATCAAGAACATAATCAAGGTAACAAAGATCACTCCAAAAAAGATGACGATATACACTGCAGCCGCATGGAAGGTAAAGGCATACCAGAAAATACTGACGCAGGTAACAGGCGGAGATGTCAACATTGGCACCATCATAAAATCTCTGATAGCAGACAGCGAGACAGCTGAGATAAAAAAAGACCCAGATTTTGTCAAAAAGACAGTCAATGACATTTTATCTGAATCGCAAGACAGCAGGGACTCGAAAAATAAAGTTGGCGCAGTGGACGAGACAGAGGCGCTGTTAGAACTTGGGTCTTTGATAAAAAGCGAATATGGTGTAGACCTTCAAGTTTTTTCCGAGACTGATCTAGCCAAGTATGATCCAAAAAACAAGGCAAGGACAGCAAGACCATACAAGCCCGCCATCTTGATAGAATAGCTAGCCACATCTTTTTTATTAGGTCATTTTAGGTATAAAGCTCGTTTGAAGATAGCTGTAGTCGGAGTAGGAGTTGCAGGCGCATACCTTCTTGCAAGATTGAAGAAACAGCATGAGGTGGTAGGCTTTGAGAGAAGCACCGTAGAAAACCACGATTCGATATGCGCCTGGGGCACCACAAGGGGTCCCATGGAAGAGTTTGCAAAAAAATGCGACCTTGACTTTAATGATTACCTAATACATGACGGAAAGAAGATGTACATCAGCATGAACTCTGACCAGTTCACAATCAAGCTGATGGGGCTGTGCACGTACAACAAGATAGGCTTGATAAAAGACATGGCAAGGGGCTGCAGGATAAACTACGGCAAGGCTCCAAAGATTGAGGATTTGGAATCTGAATTTGACATCATAGTAGATGCTACGGGATTTCACAGATCTTATCTGCCAAGGCTTTCACAAGATTTCCATTTGCCCACATACCAATACAAGGTAGAGTATGAGAACGGGGTTCCATTTGATGACTTTTATCTCAAGCCATTTTCATCGATGAGCGGCTATTTCTGGTATTTTCCACTTGGAAAAAATATTGCACACATTGGTGCCGGCGACAAGAACAGAAACCACATTGTGGAGACCGATGCATTCTTGAAAAAATACGGCGGCAAGATAATCAAGACGGTTGGAAGGCCCATTCGACTTGCAACACCTGACATGTGCGAGCCATTCTATCATGGCAAAGTGGTCGGAGTCGGAGAATCAATAGGTACTGTATACCCACTTCTTGGAGAGGGAATCATTCCAAGCATGACATGCGCGGACATATTTGTAGACAACCTTGGAAACAACGAGAAATACAGACAGAAAGTATTGGAAAAGTTTGCAATATACTCAAGAGTTCTGTCCTTTGTCAGGAGCAAGATGGACAGCAAGTTTGGCATGCTGAAAAACTTTGCAGATCTGATAGCAATCTACAGATACATGAAGAAGAACGAGTGGCGATTTGGAATGGAAATCCGAATGGCCGACATGATGAAGGTGGCCAAGGCCTAAAAGCCCATACTTACATAGCCAAAATTTTCGCGATTTGTCCTGTTTGAGCTCATTGTATAGTCGTAGATGATCCTAGAATATTCTGCAAGGATCCCCCTCATTTCATCAATTGACTTTGCAAAATAAAATCCAGGGCAGTCGCCTGTAAACTGGAATGTTGCATGCACGCGTGCATTTCCTTTTTCATTTTCAAGCCATGACGAGAATGGATACAGGTAGCAGACCCCCGGCCTTGAAGGATGGATACCGCAATATCCCTTGTCGTCAAGAAATCGGCATCTGATGTGTGTGCCGTCGTCTGACTCTGTCTCATCAGGCTTTCGCTTGAGGTTAATCATTGTCATTGTTACAGAATTGCCTGCAGGTCCTCTTTCCTCCCACGTGTTCACATTGGTTTCTTTTTTTACAAAATCAGATACCCTGTCATACTTGAGGTTCTTGCTGATTGTTATCAGATCACTTGAGGTTAGAGGAAGCCTGCCCTGCCTGTTGCAGCAGTTGTGGCAGTCGGGCCAGTAGCACTTCCATATGACATATCCGTCATCTGCTTGCAGGTATGGTATGTGAAATATCACGTCATTTACTTTGATCTGAAAATCTGATGCGTCGGTTCTTTTTCCCAAAATGAAATCACGAATTACGGGCTCAATCTTCCAGTCTTTTGATAGCATTTCAAGTGATTCCTCGATTTTGTTTTGCATCAACCAATAAATTTATGACAATACTTTTGAACGTTATCAATGTCAAGTGAGAAGGGAAAATATGCTTCGGCAACCCAGAACAGACGATTGGTTTGGGAAAAAGTCATGTGGCCTTTGATCTTGGAGATAAACAACATCAGTTTCACCATGGAGCAATACAAGAAAAAACGCGACGAAATATGCAAGGAACTTGGCATACCATCATCCAAGATAGCCGGTGGATTTGTCTCGCTCTTGATTAAGGGAATACTATACAAGGAAAAGAAACTCTATTCCATTCATTACAGGTTGATTCCATACATGAGGCTCAAGGCAGACTGTGACTATGCAACTGCTGTCCGTGAAGCAAGTACAAAATAGATTTGTCAGTTTTAATCAAACATTCTTGGAGTTCATTCGAGAACATTTCATTAGATTTTATTATGGCATTTTTTGACTGTACTTAGATGAAGTATTACATTGCAGGTATCGTTTTGTTTGCAATATTTGCAGCTCTTGCATTATTTATAGAACATGACAACTCGCTGACAAAATGGGATTATTCTGCATTTGCGTCAATAAACAATCCCCAGGGTAAGATCATCAATGAGATAATGATTACATTCACAAAATATGGAAGAGAAGTGGTATGGATAGCTACTACTGCGTTGCTTTTCATATTTGGTGGCAAGGAGGGAAGAAGGGCTGCATCTCTGCTTGTCATGGCATTCATCATACTGATACCTCTTGGAACAGCTCTAAAAGATGAGATTGACAGGCCAAGACCGACGCCAGTGTCGCCTGACAACATGCTGGTAAAAGCAGATACCGACCCATCTTTTCCCTCAGGTCATGCGCTGATTGTTTCTGCCGGTGCATTCATCATGCTTGCAAGATTCAACCGGGGAAGACAGATCATACCTTCATTGATACTAACCGTTGAGGCATTCCTTGTTATTTATTCAAGAGTCTATGTTGGAGATCACTATCCTCTTGACGTGATAGGAGGAACACTTGTTGGAACAGGTGTAAGCTCTATCGTAGTAGGCTTTAGCAGGTACCTCAATCCAATATTTTCACGCCTTGATTCCATACGCAAAAAATAGCTTGGCATCACAGATGCAAAGACTATCTATATTCATCGCCACAATCTCCAATTCTTGCAAACAAGTCTTGAGACCTAGATGTGATTCTCTTGACAGATTCATTGTCATCCTTGTCTAGATTTAGACCAAACACACGCACATTATCGGACTTGTGCTCTGAGATTCCAAGCCTTACTCCAATTATCACGCCTGCAACTGTAGGCTTGTCCAAGATGTATCGCGTGGCAACATTTGCGATACTTGTATGGTGTTTCTTTGCAATGCTATCAAGTGCTACAAGTAATTCTTGAAACAGGCTCCATCCTCCCCATGCATCAACCATCTGCTTGTATTTTTGCAAGCTTGGTGTATCAAGACCAGACCGTGAAGGTTCGGGTTTGTGCAGGTATTTTTCAGACAAGAATCCTCCCAAAAGTGTTCCATAAGTCAGCAGTTTGATTCCATGTTTTTGACAGAAAGGAGCCATCTTGACTTCAGGTCTCTGGTCTATGATTGAATATTGTACCTGGTTTGAGACAGGCTTGAAACCAGTCTCCACCATGGTCTCTACCCTTTCAGTATCAAAGTTTGTCAGTGCCAGGTGCCTTATTTTTCCCTCATCACGAAGTTTTGATAGATGGTGCAAAGCATCAAGGTACCGAGTATCATTGTAATCCCACCAATGAAACTGTACTGCATCGATTGTCTTTACGTTCATCCGGCGGATTGATTTATCGATGTAATGCTCTACGATGGCTCTAGTCATTGGCTCCGGGTTTGGGACAAACTTTGTCAACGCCTGCATGTTGCCAAGTTTCTTTTCATTCTTTTTTGCAAGTCTTCTCCTAAATTCCCCAAGATATTCTTCGGCAGGCCCGTAAATGTCTGCCATATCCCAAGTAGTAAATCCGGCATCATGATACAACTCCATCTCAGAGACTGCAGCTTCTGGATTTATTGCACCGTGTCCTCCCGCTGTCTGCCACATGCCGTTTAGTATGCGGCAGATCCTCAGGTCAGGCGCCAATTGCACGGTATCAAGTTTTTCATTTTCCATGTTTTCTTGCTGTTTTTTCAAGTACAATCAGATATAGTCTTTTTTTGAGACCAGACTGTTGGTCCTTTTCACAATTCTTCGAAATGTCGGGTTTGCATCGCTGCCCTGGATCTCAAGTGTTCCATCCTTGTAATAGTAAACTGAGACCTTGCCATCAATTGATACAATCTCAAATGACTCCAGCATAGAATCATGGTATGCTGGATACTGCGACAGAATGAAATCTTCAGTAAGCGATCTCTTAATCGAATAATACACGTCTGGTGGAAGTTTTTTGTAGTTTACCAAAGCTAGAGCGATTTGATGTCAATTACAAATCTATATCTCACATCGCTCTTCAGGATTCTCTTGTACGCTTCGTTTACCTTCTGAATTGATATCAATTCAATGTCACATGCGATGTTATTCTTGCCACAAAAGTCAAGCATATCCTGGGTCTCCTTGATTCCTCCAATTAAAGAGCCTGCAAGAGTTCTTCTTGCGCCAGCAAGCAGGAATGGCCCAACTGACGCATTTGTCTCAGGCATTCCTACCAAAATCATTGCACCATCAAGCTTTAACAACTCAAGATATGCATTAAGATCAATTCCAGATGATACAGTGTTGATGATCAGATCAAAGTATCCCTTTAGTTTTTCAAATGTTTCCGGATCAGCAGTTGCATAGAACTTGTCTGCGCCAAGTTTTTTTGCATCAGCCTGCTTTGAAAGTGAGTGTGAAAGCACCGTTACTTCAGAACCAAGGGCATGTGCGATTTTTACTCCGATATGTCCTAGGCCTCCAAGCCCTACAATTCCAACCTTCTTTCCAGGTCCTGCTTTCCAGTGTGCAAGTGGCGAATAGAGAGTAACTCCTGCACAAAGAAGCGGTGCTGCACTGTCAAGTGGAATATTTTCTGGCATGCGAAGAACATAATTTTCATCTACCACTATCTTCTCAGAGTATCCTCCCTGGGTGGCGGTCTTGCCATCCCTTTCAACTCCATTGTAGGTTGTGCTCATTCCATTCTGGCAGTATTGCTCCAGTCCACGTTTGCACGGATCACAACTACGGCACGAATCAACAAAGCATCCAACTCCGACCTTGTCTCCCACCTTGTAGCGGGTCACCCTTGATCCTATCTGCGACACAATGCCGGCAATCTCATGGCCTGGAACCATCGGGTAGACAGAACCGCCCCAGCCGTCAGTTACCTGATGTATATCGGTATGACATATTCCGCAGTACTTGATGTCTATTACAACATCATGTTCACGGGGTTCACGCCTTTGAAATGAATATGGTTCTAGAGGTGCGCTTGCTTTTTGCGCTGCATATCCCTTGACTTGGATCATTTTTCCTCTCCTGCAATGCAGATAGTGTTATTTTGTAAAATGTTTGGCATGATTTTCAATGTGCGGCCGTCTCTTTGAAGACGCATTGATGAAAAATACGATATTCTGTTATTTAAGATAAAGTGTTTTGTCTAGTCTCAGAAATTTTCCTTTTTTACCTTTAGGAGTCTCATGATTATTTCCATTGACAGTCCGGCTGCAAGAACAGAGAGTGCAATTACCAGCGGCCAGAAGAAATCAGGTGTGCCGGAACCCGGAGTGAAAAATGGAGTGCCAGATCCTGCATGTGGATGATGTAATACGGTAGTCACTCTTTCCCTTGCAAGTTTTAGCATCTCTTCAAGTGTTGCACCAGAGCCAATTCCCCCGTCTCCCGAGTATGGACCGCCTACTCCATTGTAAAATGGATTGTAGCTTGTCGACCCAGCGCTACTTGGAATCTTTTGCAGCACTTGGCCGAGATCTGGTGCACTGATGCCAGTTCCCTGCAGTGCCCCTGTTGCAAACCATGAGCCAATTGCGGCAATTCCAACTGCTCCAAATCGGTAAATCGATTTGAAAGATCTGACAAGCGACTTGCTTGACTTGGTCTTCTCCGAGAACTTGGAAGGCACTATAACAATAGCAAATTTTGTTGCAGTATAGTATTTCATGTCGTGGGATTTTGTGTTCTTTCCTATCTTTGATATGTCAACCAAGCCAACGTCCTGCATCTTTTTTAGATGATACCGCACGAGTTGCAACGAGAATCCGGTCTTTGTGGCAATCTCGTTTGCTGTGAGCGCTTCGTCAAACAATAATTTCAATACAGTTCTGCCTGCATCAGTTATCAAGACTTCTCCCAGTGTTCTCAATCTTTCATCATCGGTATCATAAATGCCAACTCTCTCCGGTACTGGTTGTCTTGTTCTGTCAGGAGTCATATCAAAATGTACAGTAATTTGGTCACGATACTATGTAAAACTTTTGATGAAATTCTACTTTCATCAAACGCTAAATCCAAAATTCTTGCATTGTATACCATGAAACAAAGCAAAATTCTTTCCACAACATTACTTGGATTTGTTGTGGCAAGTACGCTGATGCCACTGGCATTCGCACAGACATATTACCCGTCCCAAAGCAGCGGGATAACCCTTGAGGAGCAATTGAAGCTTGCAAGAGAGCGCATCGAAGTGGTCAAGGAACACCCAGGCGACGGCTCTGGAACTCCATACCTGAATCCAGAAGGGGTTGTAGGGGCCACAATAATATGCGGTGCAATTTTTGGAGGCATATTTGTCGCATTTGTGGTGCGCGCAAAACAGATAGAAAAGAAATTGGCAGCAAAGAGATTGCTCCAATAACTTTTTTTCATTTTTATCATATACAGAATTAATATAATTCCGAATCACTTACAACACGATTTCATTTAGAGACATATCAAGACGTCAGAATAACATAGTTTTAGAATACAGCGTTAGGTCAATACACAATAATTAAAAAGTTTTCTACGCTTTTTCGTGCCTATAATGTCCGATTTCTGCGATTATCTGTTGATTTGGGGAGACGTTTTGTTCCAATAATGTCTCATTGCGACACAATAATTATTGTGAATATCTGACTTTATTGGAACAAAAAGATAGCCCGGCAAGCCAGTATCCAATTAAAATCGGACATTACAAAAATTTTTGCAGGTATCCTTTTTTTAAAAAATCTGGGGGCAAAAGAAGACTTTCTGGAAAGAAAAAAGATATGGCATTCCTT
>JAGWFW010000042.1 GCA_028867735.1 Nitrososphaerota archaeon | reverse complement strand
TGCAGGCCCAGAAAGGCTCGATCTACCAACCGCCGGATGAGAGGTATCATCATTGACAAAAATAACTTAAAGGATACTTGTATACAATACAGGAACATGAGAAAAAAGTCACCTGCCAAGAGGCCAAAGAATACAAGGCCCAGCTCAGACACAAAAAAGAATACTACAAAAACCAATACTAGAAACAAGTCTAACACAAAAAAGAGTCAAAGTGTAGATCCTGACAGCCTTGCGCTATCAAAAAACGATATTTTAGAGTTCTGCGACCGTGTGCTAAAAAAGTGGCAGCAGGACCCGACGCAAAACACAAGAAATATCCCGGCAATGTTTGCAGTGAGAACAGGCATATTTTTCTCCGACGAGGCGTCGCTCAAGGCAATCTGGTCTGAAATAATATCATGGGTCTACCAGTTACTATACCAAAATGCCCAAGCACAGGCAAGACATGAAAACCAAGAGTGGGCAAAGGTATTTTCCAAGATAAAAAGTGATAGATAGCAAAGTAAAAACGCCGTTCAGCTTTTAAACCCAGTAATTCAAGAGGAACTATTTGGCAGACAAGAAGAAAAGGCCTGATCCAGAACCAAAAGAAACACCTGGGACAAGGCCAGAAAGAAGCATCTCAATCAAACCTCATCTTCTTTCCTGGGCAGTATTTATCCCAACTGTTGCCATAGTTTTCATCAGCCTGATTGCAGTGGTCTTTCCAGCTCTGATATCTAGGACAACAAGTCTGTTCCAAGCGGCTGTCTTTGCACCTAACGTAATAAACCCATTTCAGCCAGGGGTCCTGGCAGTACCGCTTATCATAATTAACATAGTCATACTTGGAATCGGAATAGCATATTACAAAAGGTCAAAGTGTGAGGCATATTTTAAAAAAATTGCAAGCTTTGAGATTTCAAAGAAACAGGCGTTAATTGGCGTCGTCATAATTCTTGCAATCTTTGCAGCAATCACTGTAGGAACACTAGCAAAAGAGGAAACATGGGTAGATTATGCAGATGTCAAGATCAGAGTTCAAAATTGGTCATTAGCAGAAGTTGTACTAAGCGAGCCTTTTGTCAGATATATTTTGCTTTCAGCGTCGCTGCACATATTTGGCAATATCAGAATTATTCCCATGATAGCAAGTGCATCACTGCTTCTTTTAACATATTTTTTCACAAAAAATATCACAGGAAAAAGATTTGCAGGCATTGTCTCCATGGTATTGCTGCTTCAAAGCGACATCTTTGTATCATATAGTACAACAGCAAGCTATGACAACTTTTGGATAATATTTTACCTGTTCTCGCTGTATCTGATACTAAAGTTCTGGCCCCCATCGCCTGTCTCATACTTGGTATCAATCTTTTCAAAGCCACTTACCATGGCATTTCTCCCAATGACCCTATACTTTATAGCAAGATCTTCGCTTTCAAAAAAATCCAAAATTTATTCACTTGCATCATATGGCATAATCACCATAGCAACAGTAGCTGCCATATCCAGGTTAGGCCTTATTGGTGATACCACATCATTTGATGTCTCGCAGTTCTGGCAGGGGTTTTCTGCCATGGCAATGCAGCTAAGGTTTGACTATGTAGTGGTATTGTTTCTGTTGCCGCTTACAGTGATGCTCTTTTTTGCCTCAAGAAAAGGGATACTGCATGCAGATTCCATACTAATTTTCATACTGGTTATCTTGCTGACATCACCATTCTTGGTAGGATTCACGCATCAAACAAACCAGCCCTACAGGTTTGTCTCGCTCTCTGTCTTTTTTGCAATAGGTGTAGGAGTACTGTTATCCAGTAAATCTAGGAAGCAGCAGTCCGAATTATCGTCCAGTACGTAGTAACCTTGTCTCCCGGTATCACAGGATAGCCGTCATGATCAGCAGTAACAAGTACCTCTGTTCCATGCGATGTATTTACTGATATGAAATTTTGGGATACAATGGTAGGGGAGTGATGTACAAAAGTATCATTTACCTTGAGTATCTCAAGGTTCTGTCCCTCTACGTTGATTATCGTACTTTTGAAGAGATCCATGTTCTGGTCTATTAGCTGGTTGAACCTAGTAGGATCTGTTATGGTAGTATGCGAGGTCTCAAAATACGATACCAAGTTTCCCGACGAGTCTTGTACCTCTATCTGTGTATAGACCCCAACTATCTGCTGTGATGCAACTATCTGTTGTTGTGGACCAGCTATCTGCGGCTGTGGTCCTACAGTTTGCGCAAAGGAGCTCCCAGTTGACAAGACCGAGAGGGAGCCAATTATCAAAGCTAAAAACAATAAGCGCATGTTTTTTTAGAACTGTTTTTGGGTAAATAAGGTTCTCTGATTTTCAAATAACATTATTAAAGGAACCAGATTGAATTCCAACGAAGCCCGGTAGTGTAGCGGTCAAGCATAGGGGCCTTTGGAGCCCTTGACCCCAGTTCGAATCTGGGCCGGGCTACTCTTAAAACCAAATTCTTTCATACCATCACACATAGTTCATGTGCTGCATTGGTATGTGAGGTATAAAGTGCGGCAGTATTGTAATGCCAATCAGGATTGGAATAGCAAACAAGAGTATAGGTATTGCAGCAAGAACTATTCCAAGCAAGAGGCAGCTTCTGGCTTTTTTCGGATCATCATCGCGAATAACAAAGTATGCAACTATTCCTCCCAGTATGTTAAATACGACAGGCAACAGGAACCAAAGGCTACTCCTCCTTCTTCTAATCTGCACGGTATCATAACGCATTTTTTACATTTAAACCATAGTCTGCAGTCTATCACAAATGCATCTTTGTTAATGCATGCTCTAGTGACTTGTGTAGTACATAGAATGGTGTCTTGTCACTTTCAGTCTGTGTTCCAGAATATGGATTGCATGTTGTGTATCCAGTGAATCCATTGAAGCTCAGATGAAATGTAGCTAGTGCTTCTCCAAAGCAACTCCAGTTTGTCATTACTGGAGCAAATGTATCTCCACCAGTGGAAGCTTTACCTGATCCTCCGGCATTAAAGGCACCCGAAGAGCTCATTACAGATGATATACTGTAGGGTATCTCTACTGGTGTGTTGTTTGTATAGAGTGTCAAGGTAGTTCCAGATATTGTATATGGAACAGACTTGTCTACCCATACGTAATTGCTGTTGACAGCTCTTTGGAACTGGATCACATAATCACAGCCGGTATTTGACTGGTCAGTTAGTTCCTGCACTAATCCGACATATCTTGAGGTTTCATTATGGTGTGCCAGTACCTTTTCTGTCATGTTTACTACTTTGGATGAAATTGACTGATCTATTGGCTGCAAAACACAGATTGTCTTTTGTGACACCTGTGCGTGAGCAGTAATTGCCGGCATGGCATACGTACCTACAGAAAATAGAATCATCACAGATAGAGTCGCCAGTAACATTGGCTTGCATTTTGCAAGATTATACAAGTGGAACCTCCGCCAGCTTTAGGTTATTTTTTGATACATAGAAATCAACGATAACATCAAGTTCATTTGAGATTGTCCTTTTTTCAAGATTAGACAGCTGCCTTAATTTCTTAAAGACCGCTTCCTTGAGCGTGGCAGTTGTGAATCCCTTGGCTTTCTTGCCCATACAGTAACGTTACTGCATATCCAGATATAAAAATCTACAGTAATTTTACTGTACAAATGCCCAAAGTTAATCTTAAATGAACAAATACGGTAACTTTACCGTATGGCAAGAAAGGACTGGGTCAGCGCAAACATTCCTTTAGGTCTGGCAGAGAGACTCGACGAGTTTCTCAAGACAGAGGATTCCTACAAGATGGGTTACACCAGCCGAAACCAGATAATTGTGGATATTGTCAAAGAGTTTTTGCAGACGTGGGACTCTAAAGGTGAAAAACGACACAAGGCCAAGAACTAGGTACATTTGCTAGATCTCAAGGAAATACTAAACAAAATGAGAAGGTTTGGAATTGATCTGAAAGTTCACTCTTTGATGCAGGCAAGGGATATAATTTTGGATTATAGGTGTCAACAAGTTCGTATTTTAACGAAGCAAAAAATTTTGTTGATCTACGTTCACAAAAGATATGAGACCCCAATTTGAAAATACCATATTAAATCCTCAAAATCAGTTCAAATTATAGGCGTAATAATACCAGCGCTACTGAGTCTATTATTCATTTTACATTTTGGCGTTAATACTCTCTATTTTGATGAATGGGATTACGTTCCAGTTTTAAAATCAATCATAACTGCTCAACCTTGGCCACAAAATATTATTTTGTCAGAGCACGAACACAGGCCTGTTTTTCCAAGCACCATACTTCTTGGATTGCAATATCTTACTTCGTTTAACACTTTTTATGAAATGCTTGTTGGCTGGATATTTCTTAACCTTACTTTGTTCGTATTGTGGCGTTTGTTGTGTCAAACCTTTCAGGATGGCAAGTGGGTTATCATCCCAATAGCATGGATGACTTACTCTTTTACACAATATGAGATCCTTCTGGACGGAGTTGGGTCGATTATGTTTTATTTAACACTATTAATGTTCGTCTCCACAATCTATTTTCTAAACAAAATAAAATATTCACCAATATCGATTGTGCCGGCTATAATTTGCAGTTTTGTTGCCTCTTTTTCTGAAATAAATGGTTTATCAATTTGGATTGTCGGTTTTCTTGTTTTTACAAATTTTTCAAGATTAAAGTTACTCATACCTTATGCAATTTCAGGAATAACCGCTTTTGTATTATTCTTTAATGGTTGGACCTACCAGCAACATACCTCACAGGGCCTTACCCAAATACTTGTAAACCATCCTTTTGGATTTTTAAGCTTCTTCTTAGCTTATTTAGGAAATAGTATAAGACTTAGAGGTGCCGAAAATGTGGGTATTGATGCGTTTTCTTTTTCAATTTCTTTGGGCATAATAGTAGTTGGCATATTCATAGTTGCCATCCTGCTTTATCGTCATTTTCGGATAGGACAAAACAGTAATCAAACTGTCACACCATGGTTACAGATTTCGATATTTGCTCTGCTAACTGATTTTATAACTGCAATAGGTAGGATTCCATCATATGGAATTGAATATGCTCTTTCATCACGATATGTAGCATTTTCTAATCTCTTTTTAGACGGGACATTAGTTATTTCTTTGATGGTCTTATTTTACATTAAAAAAAATACCAGCACAACTATACGCAGGAAATTTTTAAAAGGATCATTTATTGTTTTGATGGTTTTAGTGGGTTCCGACATTGGATTGGGGAATGTAGTTGGTTGGTTGGGAGGATCTATGTTTTATGAAAGACATATTGTTGGTACTTCCTGCCTGATGAATTTTGAATCAGCATCAGATGATTGTCTTCAAAATCTATATTGGGATGCTTCAACTATAAGAGAACGCGCCAAGTTTCTACAAGAGCAATGCCTAGGTCCATTTGCATCCACATGCAAATGATATTTCATATCTTGTACTATTGGACAACTAATTTCTTAGACCTACATTAGATTCATATTTTAATTAGAAAAATTTTACCGATTGAAGGTTCACAGTTCTAGCTTTGAGAGCAGTTTTGTCGCTATAACAAAAAATACCACAGCAAGAACAGTCAGAACAACCATCTCATACCCAACAGTACCAGTAAAGTTTCCAAATATACCGGCGCGCACCACGTCGACAAGATATGTCAGAGGGTTGAGATAAAACGCAGTTGCAAGAATTGGAGGAGCACCTTGTGCAGGATAAAATGCCGTACTTACAAATGCAAAGAACAAAAATACCGTATTTATCACCACATTGAATCCTTCGCTTGATTTCAGTCGAGTAGATATGATTGACGCAATAGAGCCAAACAGTATGGCACCAGTCATGGAAGCAAAGACAACAAGCGGTATGGTAAGTATGCTAAACTGTACTGACGTGAAAAATATAGGATACCCAATTGCTGTTATCAATCCTGCAGATACCAGTCCAATGATTCCAATGGTATACACATTTGACAGGATGTATTGCGCGCGGGTAAAAGGGCCTACAAGAATCTGCTCAAACATCCCGTGCCTTCTGTCGTTCCAGATTATTATGCCAGAGATCAGGGTGCTATTCATTATATTAAAGCCAATCATGCCAGACGCAATAAATGCTGGATAGTTCAAACTCTTTGATCCAAACGGGACATTGTGAATCAGTGCAGTATATGCAAACCCTGCTACGAAAATATAGATGACAGGAAATATCACCTGCCATATCACAAAGCCCATGTTGAGCGATATGGTAAGATTCCTATTTACCAGACGAAATATTGGATTCATTTGAATTTTTCACCACTGTAAGAAATATCTCTTCGAGGCTTGTCGGGACAACGCTCAAGTCCTCTATTGTAATATTGTTTGACTGTAATACCTGCAATATTTTTACTAAAACCTGCTCCGAGTCGGCAGAATGTATTGTGATTACTGTTCCTTCGTCATGTAATATATCATAGTCTCCAACTTCTTGCAATATACTTGAGAGATCTTGCTCTACCTTTCCTATTCGAATCTTGATTGTCTTTTCCCTTCCAAACTTGTTTTTGAGCTCATCTGGTGTATCAACGGCAATAATTTTTCCACGGTTTATGATAGCAATCTCGTCGCATAGATATTCTGCCTCCTCAAGTATGTGCGTTGTAAAAAATATCGTCAACCCATCGCGCACTTTGCCCTTGATATAGTCAAGCAGTCCCCTTCGCGCAGAAGGGTCAAGTCCTGCAGTTGGCTCGTCTAAAAACAAAAGATCCATGTCATGCATAAATTCCCGCGCAACCTGAACGCGTCTCCTCTGTCCAATCGAAATGTCATCGTTCTTCTTTTTTCTAATATCCTGCAAGTCAAAAGCCGTGAGAAGCTCCTCCACTCTTTTGCGTCGTGTCTTGGCATCTACATCCCACATCATGCCATATTTCTCAAGGGACTTTTCCACAGTAAGTGTAGGCTCGTAGCTTGGCTGTTGCAACACAACACCAATCTTTTTTCGTACATCAAGCGGGTGCCGCGATGCATCAATCCCAAGAATGGTAATACTACCGCTGCTTGGTGGGATCAATGTAGTCAAAAGTTTCATAGTGGTGGTCTTGCCCGCACCGTTTGGCCCCAAAAATCCAAATATCTTGCCAGACTCTACCGACAAGTCAATACCGTCAACTGCTGTGACATTGCCATACGATCTGAAAATAGATTTTGCCTCGATGCAGAGCATTAATGATTTTGTCTTTTTCCCTCTAATCTATCTATGCAAATGAAAATTTGCGATCTTGTGCGATCAGAATTAGATCGCATCAACTAAAAATTCTTATTAATACACAGATCTTAATTGAGTTTGATTTGTCCGAATTTGATTCATTGATGAATAAACTTCTTGAACAAAAGCCAGAGATCTCAAGAAAAGATATTGAAGATATGATCCAAAAAAAGAAGGAAAAGATCGGCGCAGGTTATCTTACAGATCAGGGCGCCCTCTTCCTTATTGCGTCAGACCTTGGCGTATCACTAAGTGAGCCGTTAAAGGTAGAGATGGGCCTCAAGGACCTCTATGTTGGAGCAAAGGAGATTACACTTGAGACGCGTGTAATGAACGTCTATCCAGCAAGACAATTCTCAAGAAAGGACGGCACCCAGTTTCTCTTGCGCAACATGACAGTGTATGACGGTGATTCAAGAGCAAAGGTAAAGCTGTGGGACGAAAAGGCAAACCTTCCAGGCATAGAGAACCTAAAGCCAGGAGATTTGGTCAAGATAATCAAGGCGTATGTAAAATCCGACATGAAGGGAAACCCAATAATCAATGTCGGCTCTGGCTCCACTGTAGAGCCAAACAACATGCAAAGCAAGATTCCAAATCTTGATGCAATTACAGACAATGTGTCAAACGTAAAGGAGAACCAGCAGAATCTGGTGGTATCTGGAATTTTAGATGGAAACATTCGCACTACAGAGTTTACCAATTTCAAGGGAGAGCCAAGCAAGGCACTCCAGCTTCGGCTAAAGGGAAACGACGGTACAATAATTCGTGTGGTACTATGGAACAAGGACGAAAATTCAGTTCCAAAGGTAGTATCTTCTGGCGCAAAGGCAAGATTGATTGGTGTTAACACAAAGATGGGCCAGATGGGTCTTGAGCTCCACGGCGATGAGGGAACTGTACTAGAAATCGAGGGAGCAAAGGAGATCGAGCCAATGGTTGTTAGAATTTTGTCTGCCACAAAGAGTGAGTCTGGAAGCAGGCTTCTTGTGGCAACAGCACAAGACAAAAAGATGGTAAACATTGTTGACGCTTCTTCAATTACATCAGATCTCCATGTCGGAGACGTAATAGAATTGTTGCCGACAAAGATATACGGAAACTCGGTAACAATTGAGCAAAATTCTTCTATTAAAAAAATTGATGACCAAAAGATACCTACGTTGTCAGATGTCAGGACAAAGATTAGAGATGTCAAGCCATCTGATGGAATCTATTGCATCGAGGCCATAATTTTAAAGGCTCCACAAAAACGCGAGGTGCAGACAAAGACAGGCGAATCAATTCTGCTCTCTGAGACATTTGTCGAAGACGACACAGGCCAGATATGGCTCAAGGGCTGGCGTGTCCAAGCAAGATTGCTGGAGCAGTTCACCCAAGGCGAGATAATCAGCGTTACAGGCGTTACCGCAAAGCCAGGCCTTGAGGGAAGAACAGAGATGTTCCTTACAGCATATTCAGTTGTTACAAAAAAGAACTAGTCTAGAAAAAGACTTTTTTTCTGCCAAGCCGTTCTTACCGATGGGAATGGTCAGATGGGTTAAAAGCAATCCATCATGCACCTATTGATGGTTTAAAAAAATGGAAGATCCTTCTCTTACTAATTACATACTTCTTGCAGCTCACCTGATAGTTGGGTTTACGCTGGTATTTTTTGCAGCCAAGGCATTTAAGAGAACAAAGTATCCCCCCATGGCACTCCTAGCCATAGGTTTTACGTTGCTTGTGTTAGGCGAGACTGTAGTAGAGTATGGTTTTGCCTTTCTTGAAAATGAAGGCCTCCAAAAGATAATTGAGGAAGGATTTGAGATAGCAGGATTTCTCGTACTGATCATATCTGTAAAGAAAAGCTAGAGATGACAAACGATGAAGATCTCCTCTCAGTGCTTGCTGACGAGTACAGTAGAAAGATACTGTCCATACTGACTGACAAAGAGCTTAACGCACAAGAGATCTCAGAAAACCTAGGCATTCCTACCTCAACTACATACAGGAAGATAAAAAACTTGGAAGGCCTCGAGCTTGTAAAAAAGACAAAGGTTGTACGCACACTGGAGGGACTTGACGAGAGCTACTACAAAAGCACGGTCTCAGGAATTGATGTCAAGTTCAAGGACGGCAAAGTCTTTTGCAAGATTGAAAAGTTTACCATGGACAAAAAGATACAGAGACTCTGGGAAAAGTTTTCAGAAAAATAAAACCTATTTTGCCTCAATCTTTGTTTTATTCCAGCCTCTCAAAAGCAACAGAGACACCACAACTATGGCTCCCTGAGTTATTTTGCACAAGATATCTACTGCCCCAACATCTCCCTGTATTCCAACTACTGGAAGGCTGACTGTTCGAGATAACACATAGAGTCCAATTAGCGCAACTGAGATAATGCTTGCTATCACATATGGCGCCCTGGTGTGAAACCTGTTTTTTATCATCCATATTCCAAGGGGCAGATATGCAATGGCCGCAGTGGCAAAGAGCATTGTTTGCATCATGCTTGCAGCATCATCTGATTCCCGCATTTGAGAATATGCCGTAACAAAATAGAACCCGCTATTTGCAAGTACGAGAACTGTTGCAACCAGGATAAATTGTTGTGCAGATCTTTTCATGATTTTAATTGTTAGTTTGTATTTAATTGCCTAGCTATCATTCTCACAGATAAAAATGGCAACTATACTAATATAGAAAAAAACTCGCGCATCTTGTAATGGTATTACTTGCATCTAGTCCCAGAACCCCCGAGTGGTGACATACTGCCTTTCTGCCTCGTATATCTGCCGATAAAGTTCCTCTTCGCCTATCATGTTTCGCAGTATCCTTGCACCAGTATCTGCACCTACACCATATCCTGACAGCACAACTAGTGCAGTGCTTCCAAAGTTTTCTATCAGTGATGAAACTTTCCATGCGCGGTTGAACTTGTGATTCTCTTCTGCAGTTATTTTTTTTCCTGCCGCCTTTTTCTGCACTATCTTTGGCAAATCATAGTCAGAGTAAAACGTGGCAGCAATTTGTCTTGACTTGCAGTGCGGGCACGCAAGCACCCCCTTTACCTCATGGGTCTCTACTAGTTTTTCCCACTTGCCACAGCGCATGCACACAAGCCTATGTTTTGTTTTTACAAGTCTGGCTTTTACCAAGTCAAGCACCCCCTTGTCAAGATTGGCAGGAGATGAATAGTATTTTGTGGTATGATCAAGTATGGGCTCTGCAAGTTTTGAGAAACTGTCAACCTCGTACCACCGCGATGCGATGCTACCGTCTCGTATCCTCTCAAGTGTCCGGGCAGTTCCCTCTAGATCATACTTGTCGTGGAAGAGTTCCCGCAGTGCCTCCTTTGCAAGCACCGTACTAGAGTATCTCTCATAGAGAAACCTTGCCGATTTTCTGTCGTATACCGCTTCTCTTCCCACGATTCCAAACTTTTTTGCAACACACCAAGTTCTCCAGTTTACGTTGTGTGTGCCAGATAACGATGCTCGAACAATTGATTCCAGTTCATACTGATCTTTTAGTACAGCAAGTACCGACTCTTCATTTATTCTCCCGTTTGATGATATCATGATGCGGTATGCATCAGACCGCGAGTCCACAAGATATCCGCTCTTTGAAGAAAGCATTGCAGAAAGAAGGGTGGCAAGTGTTGCGTTTATCCTAGTTCCAAAACACGCATGCATTACTATGGTATTTCTTGCACGCTGCGATTCCACAACAATTGTTTTCTCGTCTGGAACTGTATCCATCTTGAGGCTCTCAATTATCTTGTTTGCAAGTGGCTCCAGCTTTGTCTTGGTGCGATACAGCCCCACCTTTCTTGCAGTGGCAAAATCAACTGGAATGTTCTCCCCCTCCCAGTATGGAACATTTATCCCGGCAGACTGGACAGGTTCGACGTTTATCTTAAGCGAGCTGTCATCAACGTTTAAAATTCTCCACTGCATTCCGCGCAACACAAAGACGTTTCCCGGATCTCCGTTGTCGCCAACAAACCTCTGGTCAAGGCTTCCGATTATTTTTTTGGAGACAGTATCATGTACCTTGAATTTTAAAATGTCAGGAATTGTGGACAGGTTTTCAAAATAATACCTAAACGAGCGTCCCCTTTTTTTAAACACCATCTCATCTTTGTCAAAAAACACAATGGATCCGTTGTGCAATATATCGAGCACGCCGAAGAGCTCATCAAGTGTTGTCTCCCGAAACGAATACGCCTGGTTTATCATCTTTAGCGCAAAGTCAATTGGAACTGTTCCAAACTGCATTGTCATGCCAACCAAGTGATGTGCAAGAACATCTAGCGCACCGTCATGAACTATCTGGTCCTCGATTGATTTTTCCCTGACTCGTTCAAGTATTGCAAGCGCCTCAAATTCATCGTCGGCATTGTTGGTTACAATCAATCCCTTTGCAGACATGCCCCTACTGTGTTTGCTTCTTCCAATTCTTTGCACAAGTTTTGAGACCTGCCTTGGAGAGCCATAGTGTATTACAAGCTCCACAGACCCAATGTCAAGTCCCAGCTCAAGTGATGATGTGCAAACAACGATTCCGGGTTTTCCCTCCCTTAGTGTCTCCTCTGTCTCTTCCCGAACCTGTTGTGAGAGAGATCCGTGATGCATGTCTATTCGCAGACTCGACCTCTCCTTTAGGACAGATGCGAGATATTCCGACTCGCCCCTCGTATTTGTAAACAAGAGCACTGGTGAGTCGGCATAGTTCTTTGAAACGTAATCTATGATAGAGTCAACAACATCTGTAATGGTACCGTCGATGTATCTTACCTCGACGTCATACTTTCTAATGGAGCGGTCCTCGATTATCTTGCATCTTCTTTTTGTCCCTACCACAAACTTGGCGGCTTCTGAAGTATTTCCTACTGTTGCAGACAAGCCAACCCTGGTTACGGGAAATTTTGTGTTTGCCTGCAGCCGCTCAAGGCTCAGCGATAGCTGCGCGCCGCGCTCGTTTCCAAGCAACTCGTGCACTTCATCTATTACAATCCACTCTAGCTCATCTAGCGCCTGCAACATCCCCGGTTGTGTCAGCAAAATTATGATGGTCTCAGGAGTTGTTATCAATACGTCTGGTGGATCAAGTGCAATCTTTTTTCGAACTGACTGCGACGTGTCCCCATGACGAATCTGAATTGTCAGTCCCTCCTTTTCCGCATACCCAATTACTCTACGAAAGACGTCTCGGTTCAGTGCACGAAGCGGAGTAATGTATAATGTCTTGATCTTTCCATGTTTTTTTGACCTAGCAACCCTGTCAAAGATTGGAATCACCGCAGTCTCTGTCTTGCCAGAGCCTGTCGGCGCAATAACCAACGAATCAACCTTTTGAGATATTACAGGAACGGCTTTTTTCTGGATCTCAGTTAGGTGCTCAAAACCAAGATTGCGAAACTTGTTCTCTAACTCAAGCGGTAGATGAGGTGGATGATTCTGACTCTTTTGATTGTCTTGTTCTAGATCGTTCGTATACCATTGCACCAACTATGCCAGCACCAAATAAGATAATTGTGATAATTGGTATTTGATCGAAAATTCCTGCCATGAGTCACGTTATAACCACAGTGATAAATAGCTTAAGGTGTTTCTACCAAGCCCTGCGCGGTTATGCCGTATACAATCTCTTTTTTTGCGCCAAATGCAGGCAGCACCTGCGCAGAAAACTTGTTGCCCTCCTTTGACAGCCTGATCTTTTTGTGGGTAAAGATGCTAATTGACTTGTCAAGGTTCTCAACATCCTGCTCGCCTGACCTTCGAACCACGTTGGTTATGACAACTGGAATCTTGTTTTTAATGCAAAGCAAGCTAAGCGAGTGCATGTATTCCATGAATTTTACATGTTTTTCAAGTGATTTTGATTCTTTAGAGTATTCGAACGAGAACAAGTCGCTTATGCTATCAATTACAACAAGAGAGGGATGCATGTCAGATATTTTTTCCAAGTTTGCAATCTGATCTGCAACATGTGTGACCCTTGCAATCATCAGGTTATCCAAAAGTTTGTGTTCAAGATCTTTTGCTCGCATTAGTTCAATCATTCTTTTAGGCTGAAAGCCACCGGTTGTATCCTGATAAATTATTTTTTCATGAATTGCGTTGGTGCAAATCTGCATTGCAAGCTGCGTCTTTCCGCTT
>JAGWFW010000041.1 GCA_028867735.1 Nitrososphaerota archaeon | reverse complement strand
AAACCGCACTTGTCCGAGGTGTACATTGCTGAAGGCATGCTTCTTTTTGCCAGTTTTAGAATAGGGATATACACATCAGTAATTGGGACAAAAATAAAAACCGCCCTAGCCATGTGTCTGGTGCAGCCGCTTGCAATGTTCTTAACATTTGTACCTGTGGATCATTGGTTCCAAATACTCTCTGATCCCAGGGCAGTTGGATTTGGCTTGGTTTTCATCTTTCTTGGTACGGGATGGACAATACTCACAGACAGAGCCACTGGAAAACTTTCACGCACGCATACATTTCTCCAAGCATATGTTGCAGCATTGACAAGAAATGATCCGGCAGACATGGAAACAATGATGGAAGAACGTTCGCAGCCCTCAAAGGTTTCAACATTTCAGATTTTGTTTAAAACAAAAAACAACAATTGCAGGCTAGTTTTACCAGACGTTCATCCAGGACCATTTCATCCTATAGGGGGGAGCAACATTACTTATTTGATTTACAAGAATCTGGATTCATCTGCAATGGTAATGCACAGCGTGTCAGACCATTCTCTTAACCTTCCGTCCAAGTCTCAGGTGGAACAGTATCTTGCAAGCCTGCAGAAAAGCTCTACCGTGCAACAGGGATTTAGCTCTACAAAACCTGTGACGGTTCAGGTAAACAAGGCTAGAACAGTGGGACTATTGTTTGGCAAGACCGCAGTGCTCATTCTTTCTTTATCTCCGCATGGAATGGAAGATGTTCCTACGTCTGTAAAGACAGAGCTTGAACAGTATGGAAAAAATCGCGGATTTGAACGAGTTCTGATTGTTGACAGTCATAATGCAATGGGTGAAGAAATTTCACAACTAGACGCGGACGATCTTCTAAAAGCTGCCAAGTCAAACTTGGATACCCTAATAACAAAAGATGCAATGCCAATTGAGATCGGGTTTGCAAACTCTGCAGATCTAAAAATTGAGACAGACGATCTTGGACCTGGAAAGATAGCAATCATGTGCATGAAAATAGGCGGCGAGAAGTTCTTTCTTGGATGGGCTGATGCCAACAACATGGTAAATGGCCTACGAGAAGAGATTGCGAACCACTTTTCAAAAAACGGGTGTAATCTGCTTGAAATCTGTACCTCTGATACCCATTACAAGTCGAGAAATGCTAGAAACAAACATGGCTATTTTGAATTTGGAAGTCTTGCAAAAGCTGACGATGCAAAATCATGGTTTTTACAACTTGCAAGAAAAGCGGAACAAAATGTCTCTACTGCATCGTTTGAATTACTTGAACATGAAACCAGCGTGAAGGTCATGGGTGCAAAGCAGTTTGAAGATTATTCAAAGGCGCTTGATAGGGCAATGCGTATGACGCAAGGCTTCCTTGTGGTAACCACGGCATTTTTCTTTTATACTATGTTTCAAGTGTAAAGCCATCAATATTGCCGTAGAATTCCTCGCAAAATGCATCCAGCTGATGTATGGGAATTATGGGCACTCGCTCAACGAATCTAGTCTCATGCTGATATAGCGTAACAATTGCAGGTATGGCTGCCTGGACCTTCTCTTTTGATACGAAAAGTTTGGTGCGTTCTACCTGCTTTTTGACAGCTTGCTCTAGGGCAGATTGGCTCATCCTGTTCCAGTGTTTGCAGTCTATCAAAACTGCTACTCCTGATTTTATGCCAATAACGTCAATCTGCATTCTGGGCTTTGTAAATGTGACATTGCGGACAGTATCAAAATCTCTATTTTCAAGTATCTCAGCTGTGAGGGATTCAAAGTCCTGCCATTTGAGAAATCTGGAGACTTCATCAATTGGAGCTCCCATGGTGATTGCCAGGATGCTTGTCTTTAACCTGTCATGCTCTTCGAATTGGATCAGGCTGTTTTCATACGTACCTATGCCATTCTGCATCAGGTTATCTAGGATTTTTACTGCGGTATCTTCATTTGTTTGAGTTGCCATTGAAAAATCTATCACAGATATTCCTCCAGGAATTATCCCCTGTATTGCTCTCACAAGCGTCTGCAGATTCAATGGGAGGTGTTCATCTCCTGTTTATAAAATGCTAATTATTGCACATAAAGATCAGGTTGTGATAATAATTGCCACACGAGCTTTGTTTTTGTGTTTTATTTTCTTTGTTCTTTGAAATGAATAGGCCATGGTTATATACGGTTTCCATCAAAACAAATCATGAAATTACTGCTAGTTGTTATACTAGCACTCTTCATTTTAGGATCAAAAGTTTCTTTTGGAGAAAAGGGAACTTATGTGGACAAGGTGGAATTTACACAATATTCTAACGCAAACACCGCTATTGAAGAAGTAAAAAACGGAAATCTGGACATTTACTATCCTGCAATTCCATCAGGTCGAGTTGATTCGCAATTGCGGCAGGATCTAAACGTATTCCACTCTACCGGTACCGAATACAGCCTTCTTGTAAATCCAGCCCCGTCTGAAAAATTCAATCCGTTTTCAATTAGGGAGGTACGTTATGCGCTAAACTATTTGGTTGACCGAAACATGATTGTAGATGAGATACTAAATGGATATGGCTCACAAATGGTATCCGCATACAAGCCATACGATCCAGACTATCTTTTGATTCTGGGAAATCTTCAATCGTTTGACTTTCAGTATGATCCTGTACTTGCAGAACAAATGATCTCCGATGGACTGACAAAAGCAGGTGCAGAGAAAATCGATGGCAAATGGTACTATAAATCAAAACCAATCGAGATTACGATATTTATCAGAAATGATGATCAGGTAAGAAAATCCATAGGGGAAATCCTTTCTTCTCAACTGCAAAAGATTGGATTTGTGGTGAAAGCAGACTATGGGGATTTGTCAAAGGCGTTTTCCGTAGTATATGGCTCAAATCCGGCAGACATGCAGTGGAACATCTATACGGAAGGATATACCATCGGGGGATTTGTAAGGTATGACTCTGTAATAACTGCCCAGATGTACGCTCCGTGGTTTTCAAACATGCCTGGCTTTAACAATCCTCAATATTGGAATTATGAAAATTCGACACTTGATTCTATATCAAAGGCAATTTTTGTAGGCAACTTTACTTCATCTGAAACCCGGGCCGAATTGATAAACAAGGGAGTAGAGCAGGGAATACAGGAATCGGTGAGAATATTTCTTGCAGCGCAGGTGGACCAGCATGTTGCCAGCAAGAAAGTTCAGGGAATAATCAACGACTTTGGTGCCGGCATCACAAGTAGGTTCACACCAATTAATGCACGGGACGGCTCTGATACCCTAAAAATTGGTGTAGGTCAGATTTACCAAGGTGCGTGGAATCCAATAGCTGGATTTACAGATTCTTACAGCCAAGAGATATCATCTTCTGTAGTTGATCCCGGCGATTTTAAAAATCCGTACACGGGAATCACAATCCCGGTAAGAACAACGTGGCAGGTCGAGACTGCGGGTCCCATGGGAAAACTCGATGTCCCGAGTGATGCCATCAGATGGGATCCACAACAGCAAAAGTGGGTTCAGGTAGGAGTGGGCATCAAGTCAACTAGCAAGGTGACATTTCATATGAAATTTAGTAATTGGCACAATGGCAGGCCTATGGACATGAATGATGTTCTGTATGGAATTTATTTTTTATATCAATGGGGTGCAGACCAGGCATCTCAAACAAAAACATTTGACTCTGAATATTCTCCAAAGGCAAACCAGGCTGCAAAGACGTTGATAGGAGTGCGAGTCATTGATAACGATACAATTGAAGTGTATCAAGACTATTGGCATTTTGATGAAAATGAGATTGCAGATTCGGCGCAGGTCTGGCCGGACATGCCGTGGGAGATAATGTATGCCATGGAAAAATCTGTCACAGACGGTAAACTTGCATTTTCAAGATCTGACGCAATAAGCAAAAATGTTGACTGGCTCTCGCTCATAGTCCCAAAAGACGCGCAGATCATCAAATCAAACCTTCAAGAGTTTGAGAGAAACAATGATGTGCCTGTAGCATTGGCAGGACTTGCTGATCCTAGTTACTGCGATTTGAGATACAATTCCACCATATCGTGGATAGACAAGCATGGAAATGCAATGATAAGCAATGGCCCGTTTTACCTTGATAGCTATCTCCCCGAAGCAAGAACGATTTTAATAAAATCATTTAATGATTCGACATATCCGCTTGGAGCGGGATATTGGAAGAAATTTGAACAGGTACAGATTCCAAAAATGGAGAGGATAGACGTACCGACTAGTGTAACCATAGGAAAGGAACTTGATATTCCGGCATTGGCAACCGCAAACTCGGACGTGTATTATTATTTTATCAATGCGCAGGGTCAAGTTGCATATCACGGAGTACAAAATTCTGGAAATGGAAGTTTCACAATAACTGTTCCTGCAGAAAAAACTAGCAACTTTACAAATGGAGCAAATGATCTCAAAGTGTTTACCGTTTCAGACGATGCATACAGGCCTGATATGTTTAGCACCAGTTTTCTTGCAACTTGGAAAGCGAACGCAATTCCAGTTGAAAATCCTAGTCTACCAACACAAACCCAGAATGAAAATTCCAACTACATTGTTATTCCAATTGTATCTATAGTTGTGGCAATTGTACTTGTATATGCGGGAATGCGAAGAAAAAGGATCGTAAAGGAGGGGCAAAAATAACATGGGATTTAAAAAATATCTGGCAAAACGTGCAATCACAATGTTTGGCGTTCTGATGGCCACACTTTTGATAACAATTGCGCTTGTAGGTTCCAACATGGATGCCATACTGAAGCAGAGTGTGTCTCTTGAGATAAGACAGCAGGTAACAAACAACAAAAGCTTGGTGTCAAGCTTCAAAACTCCGGAACAACTTGACACATATGTTCAAAACCAGATCAAGCAGAGAATTGTGGCGCTTGGCCTTGACCAGCCTTGGTATACTCCACAAAGGCTCGGGCTTTCCATGTACAAAATCCTGACACTTGACTTTGGACATGCCAAGTTTATCACAAGCGATACCGGTTCCTCTGACGTAAAGGACATTATACTTGAAAAACTTCCAAGAACAATTTTGCTCTTTACCACTGCTACTGCAATAGTTTCGCTAGTTGGCATATTGCTTGGTGCTATTGCCGCAAGCAAGGTTAATTCAAAAATTGACAAAATAACCTCTGGCTTTGCCATAATAAGCAGCAGCTTTCCTGTCTGGTGGATGGGGCTGATAATGATCTTTCTGTTTGCATTCGTGTATCAGATATTTCCTGCAAGGGCAACCCCTGAAATCTCACCTGCAGATCCTGGGTATCTTCCGTCTCTTCTGTATCATATGGCACTCCCGTTGATAACGCTCGTCTTGATTGGATTTGGTTCATGGGCCTATCTTGTTCGAAACTTTCTCGTTGGTGTTTTGCAAGAGGATTTTATCATGGCAAAGAGGACTGCCGGAATTGACGAAAAAAAATTACTGTACCGTCATGCATTGAAAAATGCTGCTCCCCCAATAGTAACAGTGCTTGCTTTGAGCCTGTCCGGATCTCTTGGTGGCGCGATAATAACTGAAGCGGTATTTGACTGGCCTGGAATGGGAAGGCTCTACTATGAAGCAATAAGCGTACTTGATTTACCAGTAATAATTGGAGCAACCTACGTATTGACTGCATTCTTTCTTGTGAGCATATTTCTTGCAGATGTCTTGTATGGATATTTTGATCCTAGGGTGAGAAGACAATGAGTTTTTCTCCAAAAGAAATCTGGAAAGAATTTGCAAAAAACAACATTGCACTAGCAGGCATAGGAATCATAGCCGCGTTACTCTGCATGTCGGTGGCTGCTTTTGTTGCAATCCCTGCTGACACTTTTAGGGAATGGAATGATCCCGCAAGCTGGCTTGTATACCCAAAATCTGCACTTCCTGCCTGGGTGAACTATTTTCTTCCACAAAAGATTCCAGAGCACCTGATTCTGGAACCAGAGGAATCTCATCAAGAGTCTGGTAGCCTATATGTTGTTACAGACGTGTTTGTAACAGATTACAAGTACGATTCCTTTCCAAGCGATTTTATCTATAGATACACAGCTAAATACAGCGATTCACCACTTGTGCAGCTTTCAGTAATCCGGCCAGATGGCATAAGCTCAATACTAATGTCTACGTCCCTGCCTGCCTCTGCTGAGGAGACAACATTTCAGGGGATGATGTTTTCTACAGACAACTCTGTGAGGAAAAACGTCCAAAATAACATCGATTTCCTGTTTCCTACGGGCTCCATTCCTTCACAAGATCTAGTCTTTTCAGACCTTGCTAAAAATAACGTCCTAAAGGGAGTTTACGTGTTCAAAGTTACACTATACTCTGTATCTGGAAAGGCAACACTTGATCAATCGCAATTTGTTCTGGGTGGCAAGGCGTACGGACTCATGGGAACTGATGAACTAAGGCGTGACTTGGCAGTTGGAATCCTGTGGGGTACTCCGCTTGCACTCTTTATTGGCATTACGGTCTCGATAGGCTCTGTAGTGTTAGGCCTAGTCTATGGTGTCTTTGCTGGCTTCAAAGGGAGGACAACCGATGAAGCGATGATGCGCTTCAATGATGTAATCTATGCAATGCCTGCCTTGCCGCTCTTGATAATTCTTGCTGTGACTGTAGGTAATAGCATATTTCTCATTGTGGGATTCTTGGTAGTATTTGGCTGGGTGGGAATAGCCAAGGTGTCAAGGAGCATGGCCATGCAGATAAAGACATTGCAATACATAGAAGCCTCAAAACTCATGGGGCAAAAAGACTTTAAGATAATATTCAAGCACGTATTGCCACAGCTCCTTCCCTATGCATTTGCAAGCATTGCCATCTCGGTTCCAGCAGCAATAACGACTGAGGCAGGACTGAGCTTCTTGGGCCTTGGAGATCCAACGTTTCCCACATGGGGTCAGATACTGCACGATGCAAGCGTGTATGGCGCTGCAGAAAGAGGGATGTGGTGGTGGATACTGCCACCAGGCATAATGATTGCAATAACAGGACTTGCCTTTGTCTTTATTGGGCATGCGATGGATTCTATAGTTAATCCTAGGCTACGACGTTAGCATTGAACTGACGAATTATCTTTATTGTTTCATCGCTAAGCCTGACGGTATATGCCGCAGCATTGGGGTCTGTAGACTGGGAAAGAGACTCTGCAAATTGTGTCTTGTCTTTTCCCCTCTGGTACGTTCCGCCTGATTCTTTTATGCACAACGGAAACTTTTGCAACTTTAGCCCGTTTTGAAATAGGTGCGCCATGAATTTTTTGTAATCTTCAGGAGAATACCATTCTGCTTTATTTTCCTCGCAAAGCATTATCCAAGTATCTATTGTATTCTGAAATAGCGCTTTCTGTCTGAGCTCTTCAAGCGTCATTTCTTTTTCTAAAAGTCGGCTCTTTTCATCTTAGAGCCGCATCTTGGGCATATGCCGCCCTTGAACCTGTTGTTGCATGCAAGACAGATGTATCGGACTCCCTGGCCTTGACCGAAGAATCCTCCTCCTCCGCCAGTTCCGGTATCTGTACCCATGCCTCCCATCCTCTTGAGCGCTCTGTTTCTCAAGAACAGGGGGAATACAATGAAAATGGCAAGTGCTGCTATCAGTCCATATGGCCATGGCAAAAGCATCTGTAATCCAATGCTAACTGCAAGTGATCCAAAGAGGAAGATAAGATAAGTCTTGTAATTTATCAACGTTACATGTTATAGCAAAAAGCTTATAAATTTTTGTCAGCTTTTCTCCAAAATCACTGTCATTTCAAGTAAATTTCCATCCCTGTCATATGCAAACAGATCATCGTCTTCGTAAGGGGACTGCACAATTATTGAAACAAAGCCAAAAAAATTGTGCAGATCTGTAACAGAGGGTCTGGCTTCCCCCGTTGGATGTGAATGTACTGTGCCTACATAACTTGGGTCTAGGGGTAGAAACGTATATGGAAATCCTGCAAACGTGGGGCCGGTGTGTGAGAATGGTGGTATCACAAGACCGTCTACGAAGACCTGTCCCTTCTTGTATGTCCCACGTAGAATGAGGATGCCTTCGTTTGGGTGGTTCATCTTGCAGTAAGTCAAAATTCCGTCCCGAGCCTGCTCTGTCATGGCCACTTTACGCTGCGGTCTCTGTGCTTTTTTGAAGATCACAAGATTTGCTTTCACATGGAAACTAATTAACCTTAGAACCAGATAGTGTCATTTTTAGATTTTTACTACGACCTTGTCGTTATTTAGATGAGTCAGGTTTTTTTCCAGTTCCATCTTTGTGGAATCCATCTGTACATGGTTTTCAGAAATCTCTTTTTCCAGTTTTTTGTGTGATGTTTCAAGGTCTATCAGATTTGATTTTGCTTTTTCAACCCCTTTTTCTTTTTCCTCTATCTTTTTTGCATCAAATACGCCTAGCTTGTCTTCAAGATCTGATATTTTCCTTGCATATGCAGACTTGAGCTTCAAAAACTCGTCGAGTCTTTCTATTGTTTCTTCTACTAGTTCGGCAGATCTGTCTGAATCTTTTACCGAGACATTTCCAGCCACGACTGATTTGGTGACTGCCTGAAGAATCTCTATGATGAATTCCTTGTTTTCAGACGATATGACCTCGTAGGGATCAGCAATCATCTCCTCCATCAGTTTTTTCATTGGCTTGTCAAATGAAGATACATAGCTATACTTGTTGAGCGGCCTTGAAATCTTGGAGAATTGTGCGCCTATCTTGTCTCTTATCTCGTGCTTTTCATGCGACATGGAATCTATCTTTTGTTTTATCTCTAGAAATTGGCTGTATTCCGGCCTAGATTTTAATTCTGATATGTCTTGTTCGAGCCTTGTAATTGTGTCCATCGTTTCACTTTTCTCTCCTGTGACCTCATCTAGCCTATGCTCTTTCTGTACTATTTCTTTTTTTAAATCGTGAATTTTCTGTATTGTCCCTAGTATGGAATTAGAACTGGATTTGAAATTTTCCTGTTCCGTTATTAATCTCTGCAGAGAATTCCTGTTTTGCGCCAGATCGCCAATCTCCTCTTTTAACTTGTCTGCGTATTTTCTTGCAAAAACGTGCATGACTCTGGTATGAAGCCCGAGCACATCTCCCATTCTTTTGAGTATCTGATTTATCTCGTTGTTGAGAGATATCACATCCTCGTATTTTTCTATGCTTGTTAGTTTGGCCTTGGTCTCTTTTTTAATGGTGGATACGACTGCGTCCTTGCCTCTCTTTCCAACCGTCTTTAGACTCCTGTCAACATCATCAAGCTTTAGATCATCTGACTCTAAATGCAGGATTAACTCGTGTATGTTTTTTTGATTGGATTCTACCCTTGTCTTTATCTGCTGGGCTCCCTGTAGTATATTTGAAACACGCGGGGCCTCAAATTCTTTGATGATTTGTGGAATCTCATGCAAGGATACCTCTCTTTGTTGTAGTGCTGGATCTGGCACCTCCACTGTTTTCTTTTTTCCAAATCCAAAGACCATGATACTAAGGTATGATCTTACAACGTTAAATATTATGCATGGCAAAACCATTCTATGAGCGACATTAGGCTAGTGATGATAGGCTCTGTCGTTATATTCGCGGGGTTTTACGTAGCAAGCTTGGGCGGCTCACAGTATAGTCAGATGGCAATGCAGGCGACCCAGTTTGACGACTGTTATGATTATTCAACTGGTACTGCCATACACGTAAACTGCACGCAAGTAGAGCGCGACGCGCTTCTCTATCTGGCTTTAGCTCTGTCTCTTATTGGCGGGGGTGGATACATTATCTTCAGAGGAATCAAAGGAAGATGGGATCAGAACGTGAAAAGCGATGAAATGCTTGGTCCAAAATACGACTGAATTTGCCTCACTTTGATGCCTGTTTTGCCTGAAACTGGATTCATTAAAAAAATCAAAGGTGCCAGTAAGTGCCTGTGTAAGAATCTTGACACTCTTCCAAGGTGCTGTTATCTTATCGATTGTTCAATCGTGATTGTTGAATGTTAGCGACCGAAGACGTAACAGTATCATTGGAAATCATTATCTCTAATCCAGCGGTTTTATATTTTATAAATTCAAGCAGATCTTGAACAGTTAAAGTCAAGACTTTAGTATGAATTGGACTAAACTTTACCTGTGGTCCAGAAGACTCTGCAAATTGCCACCTTTGGCCAAGACAAGGAAGGAATCTTGGCTGGAATACGTAATTTCCCGATTCACAAGCTGATACTGCTTCACTACAAGGACGATACAGAATTGGCAGAAGAGTTTGCAGGAAATCTCCATTCCACACTTGGTGTGATTGTAACTCTTCGGTCAATTGCCCAACCCGATGTCATTAGAAGCGCCATGGAACAAGTATCTCAGATAATTAGGGAAGAAGGACCAGGCTACGAACAAGTTTTGATAAACGTAAGCGCTGGCGACAAGATGATAGGGTGCGCAGCACTCTCTTGCGCATTTGTTAACGGAATCAAGGCATTTGCATCAGACATGGAAGGAAATCCAATGCTGTTACCAATACTGAAGTTAAGTTACAACGAGATAATTTCGGACGCAAAGATCAAGATTTTGCAGGCACTTGACAAGGCTGGGGGTTCAGTCGAAAGCTTAGATAATCTTACCAGACACTGTGTGTTTGGAAAACCGCTTCTTAGCTATCACATACAGGGAAGCGTTGAATCAAAGGGTCTGGTACAACTTGGACTGGTAGATGTGGAAAGACTAGAGCGAGGAAGAACAAAGATTACGCTTAACATTCTAGGCAAGATGCTTATTTCTACGAAATAGTTTTGCGATGCCTCTTATTGCCATATCTATTGGACAGGTATCACAGTATACAGCATGACTCTCTTGATGTTGTTCCAACTTTTCTCTTGACTCAAATTCCATATTGCATTCGTTACATCTGTTCTTTGACTTTTTTTCTAGATCTGCCATGATTTACCTTATTAAAGCAGACATAAAAGTAATTCCTTGAACGGTTCAATTTTTTCTTTCATGATTTGGAAAAATCTATTTAACTTTGCATTGCGAATTGTTCGAACTATGACGATGGAACCAATTCTTTATTCCAAGAAAATTGCACTGGGAGCTGGCATAGTTGGAGGAATTGCAGGAGGTGCAGTAATGTATGGTGTAATGAGTGCGGTCATGACACAGATAGGAATGGGAGCAAATTGTTTTGCTATCATAATGGGTCTCATCACTGGCGAGTCCTATGAGAACGCACTAGGTCCAGGAATTACAGCGCACTTTCTGACAAGTGTAGCAATAGGTGTAGCATTCGGGGCTGTAATTACGGTACCAAAACTACAGATTCGAGGATTTGGTAAGGGAATAGGACTGGGAATAGCAACTGGCGTTATCGCATACGTTGTTATCTTTTTACCAATTGCAATGACAGTTCTCCCACCACACGTGATGGACCTGATGAAGATGATGCCGATGGGAAGCATGGAAGGAAACATGCAGGGCAATTCCATGAGTGGACAATCCTCAATGCAAGAAAATTCAATGAATCAAGGACAAATGAGTAATACCTCCAAGATGAATCAGCAAGGAGCAATGACGGCAGGAGTTATGCAGGGCAAAGGGGCGATGGATGAAAAGACGAAGATGGAAGAGATGGACAAGATGATCACAGAACAGACTCAGAAATTGTTTCCAATGATCCTGGCAGGCTCGCTGGTTGCTCACGTTGCATTTGGCACAGCTCTTGGAATAGTTGTAACGCCAATAGTGAAAAGAGCTGCCAAAAAGTCTGGAAGATAGACTTTATCCCTTACTTTTTAATCAAACTACAACTACAGTGTACCGAATAGTTTCCTTTCTTGGTGGCCCATTTAATCAGAGGAATGATTGCATCTCTGAGTTCTCTTCCTCTTGCTGACAAGGAATATTCTACTCTTGGCGGTATCTCTCTGAAAACCTCTTTCTGAATTAGTTCTTCTTTTTCTAAATCCTTCAGCATCGAGGCGAGTGTTGAAGGGCTTATCCCTTTTAGCTCTGACATGAGTTCGTTGTATCTGAGTCTTCCATGATTTCCTATTTCGTTGATTATGAGCAAGCCCCATTTTTTTCCTATTGTGTCTATAACACCATCAAGAGGACACAGACAAACCACATTACTTTGTTTTTTCATAGTAACTACTTTACTACGAACTTTGTATCTTAAATACTTTCAAATCTGTAGTGATACCATGGTAAAAGAGGTAAAAGAATCTGGTCAGACGTTATACTTGTGCGAAGCCTGCAGATTTGCATACAAAGAATCACAAGTTGCTCAACAGTGTGAGGATTATTGCAACAAGCACCAGAGCTGTTCGCGTGAGATTACAAAGTATGCTGTGAGGTGTTGCTAGCTGACAACTATTGATATAACCACAACTGACTGGCAGGATATAGTACTATCATCCAAAATCCTAGTAATTGTTGATTTCTGGGCTCCTTGGTGTCCTTGGTGCATGAAGCTAATGCCAATTTTTGAAGAGGTATCAAAAGAGTACAACGGAAAACTCATTTTTGGCAAGGTAAATGTCGAGGAACAAGATGAGATCGCACAGAAAAATGGCGTGATGGGGATACCAGTTTTGAAAATGTTTTGCAAGGGAAGAAACGTTGGCGAGCTTGTGGGATACATGACAAGAGAAAAACTTGTCGCAGAACTTGACAAACTACTTGCCACCATTTCTGACTGCCTATCACAGAGTTCAATATTACAAAAGGAAGTCATTACAAAATGAATGTAAGAAAGATGGCTGTTGCGGGTCCAGTATGAATACCGGCAGAAAAATCATAATGTTATCGCTTGGGATGGGCGGATTAGCATTTGTAGCATTATTCTTTGTAAAAAATCCTCTTGTATCTTTGCTCTTTGTAATTCCTCCACTGTTATTCTGTCCTATTGCATGTGGTGCTATGGGTGGACTGCCGTGGCTCGTTGCTTGCCCCTCCAAATCAAAGGAGATGAAAAATGAGTAACATCAACACTGTGGGCCAGGTTCTAAAGAGACCAACATTAGCTATTGTGACTGTCATAGTATCAGTAGGTCTTGGTGCTCTGTTTTGGGCACTAACCTTTGATTTTACACCGACACCTCTGCCCAAATATATCCAAATGTATGGCATTTCCTTTACTCTTACCACCATAATGATGGGATTTGCCATAGCAATACTCACAGGAGTCAATACTGCCCTAGTTCTTTGCAGAAAACAGATGACAGGTTCCTTGGGTTTCAAAAAGAGTGCGGGTTCCAGTGCATGTAGTGCTCTTACAGGGGCAATAGCTTCAGGATGTCCGGTCTGTACTGCTCCACTATTGGGAGTTTTTGGACTTGGTGGAGCTTTGGCCTTCCTGCCATTCCAGGGGCTGGAATTGAAAGCAATTGCAATAGTTGCACTTGGAGTTACGTTATACTATACAACAAAAAATGTGAAGATGGCTTGTAAGATGTAGCATTTTTTATTTTGATCTTGCCTTGCAGGAACATTCTGTGATGACAGCGCCCTTTCTTGACGCCGCCCACTGCAATAGTGGAACAATCAAGTGGTACAACTTTATTCCGTCTTCAGTTAACCTGTATTCGGTCCTTGGAAGTTTTTCTGCAAAATCCTTTCTGCTTATCAATCCGTT
>JAGWFW010000040.1 GCA_028867735.1 Nitrososphaerota archaeon | reverse complement strand
AAACTATGGAATATCAGCAGAAAACGTGCAATGTATCAACGGTTTGACTCTCGTATTAAAAACCGAGGATGATTCTCCTGCATGTGTGTGGCCTAATACTGCTCAGGTGTTGATAGAACGTGGTTGGGGTCATATACCATAAATTTTATTCATTGTGAGAATGCAAAACGTTTATACTCACTCCCGGCGCCTTTTCTAAAAACCTAATTTGAAGAATGAAATCCAAAAGTGTATTCTATATTTTATGTTGACCAAACTTAATATTGTTAAATGATACAGCAAGATTGTGTTTCCAGAACGTTGTTCTGTTAGAGAAAATGGCAAAGACTGTCCGATGCCTCCAGAGTTTGTCATTTCTGTGAAATCAGACTCTGATGAATATATGGTAGGAGTCACGTGTGACGGCCACAAAAAAATGTTCGGGGATAAACTAGAGTCTCTGCAGAAAGAAGGCAAGGTTCCGCAAGGTTCTATTCATTTTGGAGAACTCAAGCCAGTGGGTACAAGCTGCATCAAGGTAGATCCGAACGACTTGATTCAGCTCTGACTTGATAGATTGGTTTTTTTCCTGAAAGTGATAGAACTAGGTTTTGAACTGCTATTTCAGCCATCTTTCTCCTAGTTTCTATCGTAGCACTTCCAATGTGAGGAGTTATCACAACATTTGCCAACCTTGTCAAAGGATTGGAACTGTTTATTGGTTCCCTGCCAAATACATCTAGCGCTGCACCCGAAATGATTTTTCGTTTTAAGGCAATGACCATATCTTTCTCATTTATTATCTTACCACGAGCGGTGTTCACTAGAAATGAAGTTTTTTTCATTTTTCTGAGTAATTGCAGGTTTACTATTTCATGTGTTTTTGAAGTATGTGGTGCATGAATGCTCACAACATCGCTTCTTCTGAATAGTTCCTCAAGCGAAACATATCTTACATTCAAGCTTTTTTCCAGTTGAGGCGAAATTCTTTTTCTATTGTGGTACAATATATTCATCTCGAATCCCTGCGCCCTTTTTGCAACTGCTATGCCTATTCTCCCCATTCCAAATATTCCGAGAGTTTTTCCATGTAGGTCCGAACCCAGAAATTCATACGGCCCAAGTATCGTCTTCCATTTTCCTCCCCGGATAATCTTGTCTCCCTCATTGACCCTGCGAAACAGATCTAGCATAAGAGCTACAGTGAGGTCTGCTGTGGCCCTTGTAAGAACCTCGGGCGTATAGCTTACGACAATTCCTTTTTGTGTTGCTGTCTTGACATCAACATGATCGTATCCAACGCTAAAAGTGGATATTGCCTTGAGCTTGACTCCGGCATCTATCACGTCTGCGTCAATCCTGTCATATGGATAACAAATCAATCCATCCTTGTCTCTTATCTTGGACATGAGCAAATTTTTAGGCATGGGAATCTTTCCGGTATGGATCTCAATCTGATACCTTTTCTTCAGCTCTTTTATTGCAAAGTCGTGCAAACGTCGTGTAAGAAGAACCTTCATTCAGAAAGACACTCAAATCGATTATGATAACTCATTTATAATAACTCTGTGTAGTTATATCCAATTGAAACACAAAGAAGAATTTGCAGTTTGTGTTCAATGTAGGAATCCCATTGAAAAATGTGTTTGCGTATGCCCGTTCTGTGGCGAACGAGACAAATGTGAATGCGCTCTATTTGACGCAGCTACCGGCGGTTAGACTAAATCAGGAATTATAGCATTGTTAATATCTGATGAAAGTCTAGGTCCAGCATGACTTCTATAGATCTAACGTGGGTTATCGGTGGCCCGCAGGGTGGAGGAGTTGAATCTGCTGCCAACATATTTGCTGGAGCATGTGCGGGCTGTGGATTGAAAGTCTTTGGAAAAAGAGAATATTACTCAAACATCAAGGGCGAACATAGCTATTTCGGGGTTAGAATATCTGACAAGCCAGTTCACTCCAATGTAAATGGAATTACAATGCTTGCTGCATTTGATGCAGAAACACTATTCAGACACGCAGACGACGTATACGATGATGGTGCAATTGTATACGAATCTGATCTTGAATCGATTAAAACGGACGAAGTGCCCACCCTTGACAAACCGTTCAAAGACAAATTGGAAAAATATCTCTCGTCAAAAAATAAACCGTTTACTGTAAAGGGAGTCCTCGAGGAAGCAAGAGAAAGAGGAGTCACTCTTTATCCTGTATCATTTAAGACAATTCTTTCTACGCTGGCAGATGAGATGAAAAACCCTGCAATTCGAGGAATGTTTAGGATGTTAAATGTCCTGTCTGTATCTGTGTCAATCGGACTTTTAGGCTTGCCGCCTGATACCTTACTACGATCAGTAGAAGGAGTATTTTCAAGCAAGCCAAAGATTGCAGAGATGAACAAACATGCAGCAAATTATGCGTATAATTTTGCAACTGCCAAGTATCAAAAATTCAAACGTCAGTTATCTCCAGTACAAAACACTCAAGATACTATTCTTGTTCAGGGCTTTCAATCTACGGGTCTTGGAAAAATGGCAGCTGGCTGTAGATTCCAATCGTATTATCCAATCACTCCTGCGTCAGACGAGAGTGTTTTCTTGGAATCGCATGAAACATTTGACGTTGAAAATAACAGACCTGGCTCTACTATCATTGTACAAACTGAAGACGAAATTTCGGCAATAGGGATGATGATAGGTGCAGCGCTAACAGGTACAAGAGCTGCCACCAGCACTTCGGGACCGGGATTTTCTCTCATGGCAGAAGCACTAGGTTGGGCTGGAATAAATGAAGTACCAATAGTTGTCACACTTTACCAACGAAGCGGTCCGTCAACAGGACTTCCTACAAGACACGGGCAAGATGATCTGCTTTTTGCAATACACGCAGGGCATGGCGACTTTCCTAGGATTGTTTACGCTTCGGGAGACATTGAAGAGGGGTTTTATGATACTGGAAAATGTTTCAACTTTGCAGAAAAGTTTCAAATGCCAGTAATACACATGATGGATAAATTTATTGCTAGTACTGTAGCTACTGTGAAAAGATTTGATCCGACGCAGATCACAATTGAGAGAGGAAAACTCTTGGACAAAATCGATGACAGCAACTACAAGCGTTTCACTCCATCTCAGGATGGCATATCCCCGCGGTCTAGGCTGGGACTTGAAAATGGTATATTCTGGAATACGGGTGATGAAAGCGATGAGGAGGGGCATATCTCTGAAGATCCGGGAAATAGAATCTACAAGATGGATAAACGGGCAAAAAAGGTTGAAGTCGCATTGGAATCCATTCCAAAGGAGGACCAGGCAGTAAATCATGGCATTTCTGACTTTTGTGTTGTAAGCTGGGGCTCCACCAAAGGGCCAATACTTGACGCAATTGAGATGTTAAAAAAAGAGAACTATAACGTCGGGTTTGTGCAGGTGAAACTATTGGAACCATTCCCAGAAGCTCATGTCAAGTCCCTGCTTCAAAATGTCAAAATTATCATAGATGTAGAGGCGAACTATTCAGCACAACTTGGAAAACTGCTAAACGAACATTTAGATCGTAAAGTTGATTATTATATTGTCAAGTACACCGGAAGGGCAATGACTTGCTCGGAATTGTACGAGTCGATAAAAAAGATCATAGACGGAAAATCTGAAAAAAGACAGGTGTTATCATATGGCGTCTAACCTATCCGATTACAAGACCGAAGTACATAACGACTGGTGTCCAGGATGTGTCCTACCGGATACGCTACTCCACTGCAACCCGTCGGTAAAACAGATCCAGCAGCTCAAGGTGGGCGAAAGGGTCCTTGGCAGAGACGGCCTTTACCACAAAGTAAGCGAGATAATAACACACATCCACAAAGGAAAGATATTCAAGCTTGTCACAAAATGCTTTGGAACCACATACCTTACGGATGAGCATCCGGTACTGATAGTCAAACGAGAGAATCAAAAACGACACAACCAAAAGTTTGATGCAATATGGACAAGGGCTGACCAGATAGAGACAAGGGACTACCTAGTTTATCCAATACAGAAGGAGGAAGAAGACCGAGATTACATCGAGGTAGACTACCAACTAAGGAACAAGGATACCGTGTCAAAACCATTGCCAGACAAGATACCGATAAACGAGGACGTCCTGAGATTGATGGGATACTACATAGCAGAGGGCTACGTGCATAACCGCGGGATACTTTTCACATTCAATTCCAACGAGACCGAGTTTCTAGACGATGTCGAAGACATTATGCACAAAACATTCGGCCTTTCCGGCACCAGAGCAACCAAGAGAAACACAACCACTGTTGCCTTCAACTCTGCGCCACTTGGAAGGGTCTTCATGAACTGGTTCGGACACAAGTCATACAACAAGAAAATACCTCACTTTGCAATGCTTCTCCCTGTGAAAAAACAGAGCAGTCTCATCAAGGGTCTTTGGAGGGGCGATGGGTGGATGAGCACAGAGCAGATGCGGGGCAACCTTAAGACCACATCAAAGATGCTAAGCGAGCAGGTAAAGACACTCCTCTTGAGGCAGGGCGCTGTACCGACAATTTCCATCAGCGAAAAACACGGTATTCACCGAGAATCATATTCAATCCAGATTGTCAATGACAGGGACTTTGCTGTCCTGTGCAATATAATGGAGGAAAAAGCAGATCCATACGTACACACTGGCAAACCGCCCTCATCGATTGTAACTCCAGACTATGTTATGATCCCGGTGCGAGAGATTGAGAGTTTTGACTACGACGGTCCCGTTTACAACCTTGAGGTTGACGACGTAAACTGTTATGTGTCGGAAAACGCAATCCTACACAACTGCGGTGATTTCGGAATTGTAAGTGCAATTCAGATGGCGCTGGCAGAAATGGCCATACCAAGACACAAGGCTGCGATATTTTCAGGCGTAGGATGTTCCGGTAAGACCTCTCACTATGTAAATGTCTATGGAATACACACCTTGCATGGACGAGTATTGACATTTGCACAAGGCGCAAAACTGGCAAATCCGGAGATGACGGTGGTTGCAGCGGGAGGAGACGGCGACGGCCTTGGGATAGGCGCTGGCCACTTTGTGGCAGCAGGAAGAAGGAATGTGGACATGACTTATCTCATTTTCAA
This sequence comes from Nitrososphaerota archaeon, assembly GCA_028867735.1. Taxonomy (GTDB): domain Archaea; phylum Thermoproteota; class Nitrososphaeria; order Nitrososphaerales; family Nitrosopumilaceae; genus Nitrosotalea. The sequence goes on along the minus strand of JAGWFW010000040.1, from coordinate 8,537 downwards.
TAATGCGGTATACGGACTTACAAAGGGGCAAGCTTCACCAACGCTAAAACTTGGGCTGAAAACAAAATCACTTCCAGAACCAAATGTAAACCAGTCCGTAAACCCAATAGCTCTGGCAATAGCAAGCGGTTTCACATTTGTCGCACGAGGATATGCATATGATGTCAGGCAACTAAAAGATCTGATAATTGCAGCAGTAAAACACAAAGGGCTTTCTTTCCTTGACGTTCTGCAGCCCTGTCCTACCTATAACGACATTAACACAAGAGACTGGTTTGCAGGCATGGACCATCTTGATGAGGTAACCAAAAAACCGCGACCAAGAATTTACAAGTTGGAAGACACAGGGTATGATCCTGTTGTACACATTGATTCACCAGATGAGGAGAATGAAAAATTAACACAAGCACTCATAAAATCAAATGAATGGGATAACAAAATTCCAACTGGAATATTCTACAAAAACGAAATAATTGCGCCATATGACGAACGAATAGCTGACAGGATTCCAAATTATGTGGAAAATCCTCCTGCCTATCAAGAAATTTCGTCTAATGGCAAACCCATAACTGACATATCAAAAATTCTAGATTCACTTCAGGTCTAGGGAACATTCTTTCACATTAAGAACCGAATTTGTCAAGTCCTGTAAAAGTAATGATATAAGTTATTAGCATGATGTGCAGAAGAGTAGTCCTACATTGAATTTAGAGGAAGTTAACAAGATATTCCGTAAATCAATTATCAAGGGATACTTTGAGCCCAGTCTTTTGAATCTTGATTTCAAAAAATCAGGCATAAAGCATCCAACTATACGAGACGACGGCCTTATGCAGACAAACCTGCTTCATCTTTTCTTTGATATTGATACAGGCTCTGATTACCCTGATGGTGATGAGTGGTTCATGGCTGAGTTCCTCTTTCCTCATAATCTCAAGCTTCCTGACAACCTGAAAGGCCCGGATTACTTTAGCACAATGTCTGTAGGTGAAGGAAAGAATTTTTGGAGACACAGGGAACTTATCAGATACAAATACGGCAAATCAAAGAAACTTGAAGAATCTCTTGATTTTATAGAAAAAAAATATCGTGAACTAAACTCCATGCTTGAACCTCTAGAAAAGGAAATCAAGTAGTATTTTGTCTATTTTGGAAAAAATCCACTATATGCCATCCTCCGGCATTCCATAGTCAATATTCCATCTCTGTGTTCTCTCATCAAAGTGATACGTCACTTCGGAAACATTTTTGGGCATTTTTTGTGGATCTAGATGATACGGAAGTAATTCCAAAACAAAGTCCATCTTTTCCATTGCAGAATCAAACAGGCCTCTATCGCCTATATCCAGCACGAAATTTATGCTTGGTTTTCCGACAAATTTGATGTAAACCCGAAGAGCCTTTCCTCCCCCGCGTCTTCTTTTGAACTCCTTCAGTATTGCCTTGGCCTTGTCCCACCTGGCTCTTCCAAACCATTTGAAAAAAGCATCATTGAAAGCAAGAGGAAAAACAATATCAATTAACGTAGTGAAGTCCTCGTCTGGCTGTTCTTGCGGATCTTCTTCTACGTGAAAGAGACTATTAAGAAGGCTGTATAGCACTTCTAATTCCCAGGGAGATACGCCGTAGAATCTTAATGAGAGCGGAAGCTTGGAAGTACTCATTCATATCTCATTCTAAAAAATTCTAATTAAAGCTTCAACTCTGTGAAGAATCATCTGTTCGTCTTTGTGCGTAAAAAACATCTAAAATATAGAAACATGGTTTGTCATGTAGAATCTAATCAACTCGTTTGCACGCCTGTATTGATGCTCTCTATTTCCTATCTTTGCATAGTAAATGTCGTTTAGAATCTTCCTCTCCTCTTTTGTTATTCTTCTGCCAAGCAAGTGCTCATAACTTGGCCCATCGTAAAATATGGTCTTGACAAGTCCGAAAATCACACCTAGAATAAGACTATCATGTTGAATTGTATCTGCACTACTCACTCCAACCGCTTCCCCAATAAGGCAATGTTTGCTGTTTTCCTGTCTTAATGTATTGCTGAACACTGAAGATTCTATCTTGGATCTTTGTTGGGGAGAAAGACGATTCCATAGCCAGTCAATTTTGTTAAGGTATTCTAACTCATGCACACTTGGAATATGGTCATTGTCCTTATGCGACATTGCCATGTATTGTATTGGCAGAACATTGATTTAAGAATTGAATGTATGATTATTCTATTTTAAGAGTTAGATCGTTAGTAGATATTTGAAGAGGTATAGAACGCCTGTAGCTCCTATGAAAAACACCATGGGCTTCCAAGCCAAAACTGGAAAACTAGGGGTCTTGAGCTGGACCAGATAATTATCGACAACTGTTTTAACATACTTTCTAATTCTCTCATTCCAGATCTTGTATTCAATTTGATGTTTCTTGAGCATTACCTCAATCTCGTATAATACCGGTGTGCGCTGGCAGAACAGGTGTTGAAGATAGTCTCGTGAGACCTCTACTTCTGCATGTATTGCAACCAGGCCTTTTTTCATTTCAAGCAGTCTTACGTGCATTTCCCAGGGCTTTTTCAGCTTCAATGACAGACCATGACCTATCTGCGTTGTCTGCTTGTGCTCGAATTTGACATGCGTAAAGCCCTCATGCGCAAAGATCTTTAGCATCTCCTCCACGCTCTTTTTTACCACAATCGTAAGCTGCTCCACCCCGTTTGTGTCTACCTTTACCATGGACTTCATACCGTCTAGAAGCGACACTGTCTTTGGATATCGCGTGAGGAACTCCATAATCTGCCGTCAAATTTACCTCTATTAAAACTATAGTTGTATCAGATTCTTGTTCCTAGTCCACGAACATACACACATTGATCATAAGAGATAGCCATCTCATTTTCTTGAATTTGCCTGTCTGTGAGTTTGACGTTAGAGTCTCTTATGAGCGCAGCAGGAATGGCCTCTGCTCCTTCTCCCATCTTGAGGTTTGCAATGGATGCCAAATTATCTGCAACGGCCTGCAGTGTAACCTTGAGTGGATTTCCATGCATGTCTTTCTGGCCCCTGAGGTCTGATAACGGTTCTATTCCTGCACATGCAATTGCAACACCTACCGTTCCAACCCTGGCAGGCATCAGCCTACTGTCTACTATGATTATTCCTACATGAGCCTGATATGTGAGAAGAAATTTGCGCCTGAGTTGTTCTGATACGGTATAGGGATCAATCGGGTACAAAATTACCGAGCCTTTTTTTGCATTGGATTTGTCTATACCTGCATTTGGTGCCATGATATAGTCTGACGATGTTATGACAAATCCCGGTATGCCTCCAAAGATTACATCAGATTCTCTTAGTATGATCTCAGCCATTTCTGGCTTGATTTGAAATTTTAATGCAATGGATTTCGCGTCTGGAGATGGAATCACGGTATCGTATTCTACTATTCTTCCTTGGGAGTTTGCAACATACTTGCTTGATATTACAACTACATCCCCAGTTTGCGGTCTTGCATCATTAGCTTCAAGATCTGACTTTAGACTCTCAAACAGATCAAACCTTTCCATCTTTGGTGTTGACTTTACGGGAAATACTGAAAGTATCATTTGGTATTTCGTGGTTGAGTTTACTATTTAGCGTTCTGCCGGAAAACCTTATTCTGAAAGGCTGTTTCTCTGCCTTGAAATGACTCTTCTTCTAACTATGAAGATTGCCAGTCCTGCAGCAATTGCAACTAGTGCTGCATCAACCAAAATATGCCCATTGTCTGTATTGACAGTGCCTGTATTGACTGGAGGGCCGCCCCGAGTTGTATTCAAAGTTGTCTCGTTATCCTCCTGAGGCTCTCCTTTTGTCACATACATTGGAAAGGTAACCTTGTCGAGTGGAGCAGTAGTGACCTTTGAGATATCTGTATCATTTAGATCAATTTCAACTTGGTAATTGCCGGGGTTGTCAAATTGGTATGGTATGCCTACCTTTCCTGCTATTGTGGATCCACCTGGCATCACAAATATCGGGCTTGTCTCATTTCTTATTACGAGCCTGTAGTAAATGTCCCCTCTAGGAGCTTTGCTTTGCGGATCCAAAAATTGGATGAGAATTATTGTAGGCTGTCCGGAGACAGGATTTGCCGGAGAGGTTGAAAGGTTGACATATGCCAGCCCCTTGGTTGACAGTCTGATCTGCGGGGCAGACTCTTCCTGTGCATAAACTGTACACTGGAGTATTGAAGCAAATATGATTAAAGATGATAATTTCAAAAGCACAGATGCCAATTATTTTTTGAATGGCTTTTGATGGAATGTAAAGGTTTGGAGTAGTTCATTTCTGCAAACGTTTTAATTTCTAAAAAACACCATTTCTTCTGTTGAATATTACTGAAAAGATCCTAGCAAGAGCATCGGGCAAAAACAAGGTTTCGCCAGATGACGTTGTATTTGCTAACGTGGACAAGGTGATGATACATGATGTCTCAGGACCCGGCGTAATTGCAGTATTTGAAAAATTAAAGAAAACTGGAATGAAAATTGAAAAATTATGGGATCCGAAAAAAGTATGGGTTGCAGAGGATCATTTTGTACCGGCAGCTGATAAAATATCTGCTCAAAACGTGGTATTGCTAACACAATTCACAAAAGATTATGGTATCAGCAAGCATTTCAAATATGGGATGGGGCAGTACGGAATATGCCATACCTTATCCCATGAAGAAGCGATGGTATTGCCAGGAGAGGTTTATGTCGGCGGGGATTCGCATACCAATACTACGGGAGCACTTGGGGCCTTTGCGGCAGGGCTTGGCCACACTGACGTGGCATATGTTCTACTAAACGGCAAGATCTGGTTCAAGGTACCTGAAACATTGTACTTTAAGCTGAATGGAACATTGCCTGATTATGCAATGGCAAAGGATTTGATATTGAAGATAATTGGAGACATTGGTACGGATGGAGCTGCATACAAGACAATGCAGTTTGGAGGCACGGGCATCTCTGAAATGTCCGTCGAGGAACGACTGACTCTAACCAATATGACTACGGAAGCTGGGGCAAAAAGTGGAATAATCGAACCTGATCAAAAAATACGGGATTATCTAGCACAGCGTGGAGCCAGCAACTATGATGAAATTCATGGAGACGCCGATGCCCAGTATGCCAAAGTCTATGAATATGAGGCATCTGAACTTGAACCAACCGTGGCCAAGCCCTTTTCGCCTGAAAATGTAACTGCTGCACGTGAATTGTCATCAATACCGCTTGACAAGGCATACATAGGATCGTGCACCGGTGCAAAACTTGATGACTTGAGAGCTGTTGCAAAAATTCTCAAGGGAAGAACTGTGAAGATCAGGACAGAAATACTTCCTGCCGCCATATCCATCTTCAGAAAGGCAATGGATGAAGGCTTGGTAAAGATTTTCATGGATGCAGGAGTTATGGTAGGGCCTCCAACATGCGGTGCCTGCTGTGGAGCACACATGGGGGTTTTGGCAAAAGACGAGGTATGCATCAGTACCACCAACCGAAACTTCCCGGGACGTATGGGGCATGTTGAATCGCAAACGTATCTTGCCTCTCCACTTGTAGCAGCTGCATCTGCCGTGACAGGAAAGATTACAGACCCGAGGGATCTCAAATGAAGGGCTCTGCAATAAAATATGAGAGAGACAACATCGATACCGATGTAATACTGCCAGGCCCGTATCTTAAAATCCATGATTACGATGAGCTTGCAAAACATGCCATGGAAGGAATTGACAAAGATTTCCACAAAAAAGTAAAACCGGGAGATTTCATAGTTGCGGGCAGAAACTTTGGCTGCGGCTCTTCAAGAGAGCATGCACCAATCGCTCTATCCTATTCGGGAATCAAGGCAGTTGTGGCAATATCCTTTGCTAGAATATTTTACAGGAATGCGGTTGATGGGGCATTCTTACTGCCAATTGAAGTGGAAGAAGACGCTTACAAAGACATCTCTGAAGGGGATCAGCTTGAGATAGAAACATCTAAAAATGAAATAAGAAATCTAACAAAAAACAAGACTTACAAAATGAAACCATTTCCAGAATTGATAGGAAAAATAATTTCTGCAGGCGGACTGTTCAACTATAAACCATAGAATCTTAGTGTTTAGGTAAACTACCTGTTATACCATTATATCTGTGATTTGAGGTGAATAATTAGATGACAAAGACCCTGATTGAAAAAATTTGGGATGCACATACTGTAATAGATGAGGGAAACGGCCGTTCTCTGCTATATGTAGACAGGCATATGATACATGAAGTTACGTCGCCACAAGCCTTTGATGGATTGCGTGCAAACAAGAGAAAAGTGAGACGCACCGACCTAACCTTTGCAACTATGGATCATAACGTACCTACAAACAACAGATCATTGCCCATTGTAGACCAAACTTCCGCTATGCAGGTAAAAGCACTAGAAAGAAATTGCAAAGAATTTGGAATTGAACTTTTTGACATAAACAGCCCAAATCAAGGCATAGTTCATGTTATAGGGCCAGAGCTTGGAATAACTCTGCCCGGCAGTACTATTGTCTGTGGAGACAGCCATACTTCAACCCATGGTGCATTTGGCGCCCTTGCCTTTGGGATAGGTACAAGTGACGTAGAACATGTCTTGGCAACGCAATGCATATGGATGGAAAAGCCAAAAACATTTGAAATCCGGGTAGAGGGAAAAAGAAGGAATTCCCACGCAATAACTGCCAAGGACATAATACTTTCAATAATAAAACAAATTGGAACTGCTGGAGGAACAGGAACTGCATTTGAGTACCGTGGGGAAGCAATCTCAGAGCTAAGCATGGAACAAAGAATGACAATATGCAACATGTCAATTGAGGGCGGAGCAAGGGCAGGCCTCATAGCTCCTGATGAAAAAACATTTGATTATCTACGTGGGAGGAGGTACATTCCAGAAAATTATGACAACTTGGTTGGGGACTGGAAAGAGAACTTGAAAACTGATGGCAATGCAAGATTTGACAAGAGTTTTACATTGCACGTGGATGATATTGCGCCGCAGGTAAGCTGGGGAACGAATCCTGCCATGACTATAGATGTAACAGGAAGGGTTCCGTTTCCTGACGAATATGCAAAAGGAAATGTCGAGGAAGAAAAGGCTGCAGCCAAAGCGCTTCAGTACATGGATCTCAAACCGGGAACTCTGGTCACAGAAATTGAACTAAATCGTGTATTCATCGGTTCCTGTACAAATTCAAGATTGGAAGACTTGGCAGAAGCTGCAAAAATAGTCAAGGGGAAGACGGTCTCATCGAAAATTCGGGCAATGGTCGTACCGGGTTCACAGCATGTAAAGAAACAGGCAGAGGAAATAGGACTAGACAGGATTTTCAAAGACGCCGGATTTGAATGGAGGGAATCTGGGTGTAGCATGTGCCTTGGGATGAACCCTGACATATTGTCTGCAGGGGAGAGATGTGCTAGCACCTCTAATAGAAACTTTGAAGGAAGGCAAGGCTCTGGTGGCAGGACTCATCTGGTCAGTCCTGTCATGGCTGCAGCTGCGGCAATTGCAGGACACTTTGTAGATGTGAGAGATCTGGATTTGAACTAAAGATGGAGCCTTTCAGAAGAATTCATAGTATTGCAATCCCGCTTGACAAGATCAATGTGGATACGGATCAGATAATCCCGAAACAATTTTTAAAACTAATTCAAAAGACTGGGTTTGGGCAGTATCTTTTCTATGATTGGAGGTACGACAAAGACGGAACACCGCGCAAAGATTTTGTCCTAAATGACCCCCGGTACAAAGGATCTGTGATACTACTTGCAAGAAACAACTTTGGCTGTGGTTCAAGCAGAGAACACGCAGCTTGGGCGCTACTGGATTTTGGATTCAGAGCAATAATTTCCACATCCTTTGCTGATATCTTCTATAACAACTGCTTCAAAAATGGAATACTACCAATAACCGTAGATGAACAAGCATTACAGAAGTTATTTGAAAGCAAATCTGAAATTGAAATAGATCTGGAAAAACAAACCATAAAAAATGACGATGTGAATTTGTCGTTTCACATAGAACCGTATTGGAAAAAAATTCTTCTTGAGGGTCTTGATGATATCGCGGTTACGCTAAAGTACAATGACTCTATCTCAAAGTATGAAAAAAAGCAGGTTTCTAATCCTAGATCTTCTTAATTATTGAATCTACCAAGTCTTTTTCCCTTTCAACACGGCTCGGAGAATCTACATCAATCCAAGGTTGCTTGCCAATGTCATACGCACTAATTTCGCCTTTTTTTGACAGTGGCTGAAGTATGTCATATGAGAGATTTACTTCCTTTTTGGTCTTTTTTGATTTAATTATTTTCAGTATTTTTGAATCAAGTATGTATATTCCCAAACACTCGGCCATTTCCAGTTTTATTGTGGGCTTTTCCTTGAATTCGACCACAATTCCGTCTTTTACTATGGCATAACCTGTCTCTTCTTTTCTGAATTTTCTTGTAGCTATTGTAGCCAAAGTATTTTTCTGCATGTGAAATTGATGCATG
>JAGWFW010000003.1:61430-73211 GCA_028867735.1 Nitrososphaerota archaeon | reverse complement strand
TGCGTTTCATTTGGTGCAGAATGCCTTACTACAAAATGATGTCAGCATGATACGCAGCTATATCATACTTTGTTCTGGCATCATATTATTGCTCTCAGTACAACCACCGAATTTCCTAATTCCTTTAGAATTGATCTCACGATCTCTTCCTGCAATAGTAAGTGCAATCATGATACCTTGTTGATAGCTGGAATTATCATTTCGTGGCGACGCCCAAGCAGGAAACAAGTGACTCATGACTAGAAACCACATCCCAGAATTCCTCAAGGTCTTTTAGATTCTAGCCAAGGAGTACATAAGTTTAACACAGTTGCTGTGCCAAATATTTTTGATCTAGCAGTATCTTTCTTCCAATCGAGTAATCACCGCCACATTTCGGACACCTGAATCGGGTCCACCCTATGCGGTCAAGGATTACCTCATCGGAATGATTTCCACATGTTAGTTTTTGTTCCATGGTGGAACCTTTCAGATCTTTCTTAAAAGACTGACGTATCTTTTCTTCTAATCACGCTAACACGAATTATGGTACAATGAGCAGATCGGGCATTCATGCAGATGTTACGCGACAAAATTATTTTCGCAGTTTTTTTGCCTGCTCGATGCATTTGGTGCCGTCTTTTTCATTTCCCATGCCGAGCAGGACGCTTCCCTTGTTGTACCAGGCCGCAGCAAAGCCGGGGTCAATCTTTATCGCCTTGTCAAAAGAGCGCAGTGCATCATCGTTTCTTTTGAGATTATAGAGGCAGACTCCTTTAAAGTTCCACGGTGCAGCACGGTTCGGGTTCAGCCCGGTTGCCCTGTCAAACGACTCTAATGCCTCGTCATATCTTTTCATGTCAGAGAGACATATCCCCCTTAGGTTCCATGCACTAGTCGAGTCCTGATTTATTCCCAGAACCCTGTCGTAACACTCTAGTGCCTCGCCATATCTTTTCAGGCTGGAAAAACAGTCTCCCTTTCTAAGCCAGGCATTTTCATGCCGCGGCAGGCCAGATGTAACCTTGTCATAACACGCTATTGCCTCATCGTACTTGCGTACCGCAAAGAGCGCCTCTGCTTTCTCGTACCAAGAGATGGCCTCTTCCGGATACATGTCTGCAAACTTTTTGTGCTGCGATTTTACTGAAGCCTTGTGCCGGGCCTTGATTGTCTCGTATGCGTCAGTGACCAGTTTGAATTGATCGCCGTCTTTTTCGGATAAGTTTTTGTCAGGATGATACTGAAGTGCCAGCTTCCGGTATGCCTGCCTTATCTCCTTCATTGATGCGTCAGGCCCCAGTCCAAGAATTTCATAACATTTTGAGAGGTTCGATGCTGTCACCTCCAGATCAGGTGTTGCATCCTGTGAAAACTTGTCAAGTTATGCATTTCCGACACAACATTACTGGTTTTGTCATAGTATAAATGTAAAAACTCTATCTTTACACGTGATTTATCAATATATTCAGCTTGTCTTCGTTGAATTTTGTTTAAGCCAGAATGTCAAAAAATTCACTCCCAAGAAATAAATTGCAAAATATTTCAGCGGAAATGAAATGGCAAATCAAACACTAAGTGAGCTTGTCAAGCTAGCAGACAAGATAGTTATTGACCAGGTAAAAGGCAAGAAGGTGACTTTGAAGATAAGCTGGTTTGATCTCAAAGGAGCAAGAAAATCAAAAAAGTTTTTGCTGAATGAAAAGGAAAAGATCGAGTTTTAGATCCAACCTAACTTTTTTGTTTCCGGCTTTTGTTAAAATGGACCGTACGTTTCATGGCATAAAAATTTTGTTCATGAATTCATCCTACCACTAATAAGCAAAACAGCAGGCTTCACAGTGGCGGACATTCCTTGTTTGTGAAAGACGGGAACTCAGGCCAAGACACCATGACCTGAACGATCCCTACCCACGCAGGCAAGGAACGCCTACTGTATACACATAGAAACGCCCAAAACTCATCATGATGTAATTATTACCAAGATGAGCTTTGTGTTATACGCCGCAAGGAAAAGCCTCTGCAGAAAGACGTTCGTACTGTATTCGGACAGCTATGAGATAGCCGAAGAGGACTAGCAAAAAACATCTTAAGTCAGCGCTGGCTAGCGCCATTTATGAATAAGCACGAGGCAAACAAGATTCTGCTTGGCAAATTCACCCTGGACCAGATACATGGCCTCTGCAACGAGTACAGGCGGGAGATGAATCCAATAGATTACAGGGACAGGGTCATTCTTGGCGAGTCAGACCCCGAGATAGTAAAGAAGAGATTCATCCCATACATAGTCGGGTTCTTTGACCAGTCAGAGATAATGCAGTATGCCAAAAAAATCAAGGTAAAGACAGATTAGGCCTTTCATGGCATTGGCTGGTTTTCAGGCTGTGTTTCATTTCCCATCCCAATCTTGCCCGAATAGATAAGATCTGCAGCCGACATTCTTTCCTGCACCAGAGACAGTTGCTGCCTTATCTCGCTTGCGTGATCTTGTTTTGTATTGCATGACCACCGGCTGTTTCCAAAAATGACATTTGAAAACTCTGCCAAGTTGTAGTTTTTCTCGTACAAATATGGAATGACTCCCAGCATTTTTTCCCGGACAAGAAGTGTTGCGTCAAGGCCGGTGTCGGTCTCATTGTTCAAAGATGCGTCAACAAATGTCTTCATGGCATTAAAATCGGTAAAGCCAAGTGTTCCTTGTAATGTTTCCACAGAGAAAGGCCGTATTGTATCGCCTTTGATCACAAGCGAGCCGACATCCCCCGTGTTTCCATGCAGCCTTGCCTCAATGCCTTCAATAGTAACAGGCATGATAGATGGATTACACACCTGCAAGGAGACGTACATTCCAGATGCACCAGCCTGCCCTATTCCTGCCCCCGCAAACTCAGGATTTTTCGAATAATTCAGTGCTGAAAACACTCCCACTGCAGTTACAGATACAATTACAACTAGAGATACAATGGATCTTTTCAAGATCATGTTGGATCGTGTACAGTATCCATAAATTCCTTGGCAAAAAAATCTGGAATTATACCCTGTGCATAAGATGGCGAGGAGATTCTAAAAACTGCAATAAAAGAATCCTGGGCAGAGTTTTATCTTTATGATTACTGTGATATTGGATGTGGAAGGGAACTTGACAGTTTTCCAATCATCTTTTGTGCCAGCTGGTTGTCTATCTTTCCATCACTGATCGTTGACAATGGCAAAAAGGTGGAGGCATAATCCAGAATAGAGATTATTGTTTTTGCATCCTGTTCATCTATGCGAAATCCTGTGTGTAATGGTACAGAGTCGGTTTTTCTGAGCAGAAACTGCTTGAGGCTGCCATAAGAATATTCGATTCCATGCTCATCATAGGAATGTTGCATGAACTGTCCAACTGCCTCTTTTTCCTCACCTTCTACTTCGTATTTGCATTCAAATCCATAGTCAGCGCATGCAAATTTTGCCATAGACTGCATAGATATCTTTCTCTCTTAAGAAGTAGCTTGATCAAAAATTGCAAAACTTGATGAGCCGCGCAAAAACAAAAGAAAAACTTGAATTGTCGGCCGGCCTCGCTCTGTGCATGGGCGTACTAGCAATTGAGCTCGAGCATTTCACATCACTAGGGGACATGCCATGAGGCGTGGGTACGGTATCATAACAGCTGGCATCGGCATGCTGGTAATTGGACATTTTATTTCCCAGTGGATAATAGACGGCATACCTACAATCAATCCCTCCCATTCATCTATGATGGCAGATGCCCAGTACCACATGCTTGACTGGAGTAACCAGATGACAGCAATCAGCCAGTGGGGGATAATTGTTCTTGCAATAGGGGTATTTGTCACGGTGCTTGACAGAATGAAAAGGCAGAAACGCTGAAAAGATTATTGCAGATGAATTATTCCAGTGCTTAACAGGTACTGGATTCCGCGAATAAACTCATAGTCGGATATCTTGCCATCTGCCCAGTATCCGGAATCTGCCTTTACCCAGGACGGAATCGGTCCAGAAGAGGAGGCGCTTGGAGTCGGAGGAACTTTCAGGATATCCTGCTGGATCAAATATTTCATTGCTCCTGCAAACTCGTCATCACTGACTTTGTTTTCAGACCACCATTTGGCAATATTTTTTATCCATGATGGTATCTGCGATAGCATGCCTGCAGTCGGTACAGCGGTTTGACTTGTTTGCGATGTGGCGTTAACTTGAGTTGGAACAATATCTGCAGTAGCGTCTGGCATAGTACTCTGATTTGATAGAGACTGTTTGGTTGGCAGCCCGTGCATACCATAAATTGATTGGATCTCCTTTGTGTCAAGTGTGGTGATGTCAAAGTGCGTCACTCCATAAGTGAACACTGTTGTAACCATGATTGACGGCATGTCCTGATAGCCTTGCACTATTCTCGTCAATTCCATATCAGGTACAATGAAATGTCCCAGTCCAAGAGAGTGGCCAAGCTCGTGCCGTATGGTCATCTCAAGCTGCGGGTCGCTTGCAAGATGTCCTGTGAAATACGGGATGGGCTGGTACGTATAGTAGAGCGTCCCGTTTTGCCAAAATGTCAGGTATTGCTCTTTTAGATTTACTCCCAAATAGTATATTGTGACGTATATCTTTGGAAAGTTCTTGTATACTGTTATTCCTGCCTCGCTGAATTTTTCGTCCGGATTGTCAGGGGACGGTTTGAAGTTGACTGTAATGTCGCAGCCGGTTGCGTTGTAGGAGCTTGCTTCTGAAGGTGGAACGTCGACCAGGTTCAGGTTCCACACACCATTTGCGTTGCCCCCGTTGAGCTTTGTCTGCCAGTCAAGCACGGCATCGTATGTCATGGCATACATCTTTTTCCCCAGGCCTGGAAATTGAGGATCAAACGGTTCAAAGACACAGATTGCAGGCTTGTAGAGCCACTTGAATAGCGTCGGCTGGAATCCATCGGCAAACGACTGCGGCGTTGAACTTGCAGTCAATACTGACAATATGGCAAGACTTGCAACCACCGTGATAGCAGACAGTTTCATTTATGAAGATAGGGTCAAGACAGGCACATATCACAATTACCAATGATCGGTTTTTAGTGTTGTACACAAGAATTTCAAACTAGGCACATTTTCAATCAATTTCAGAAATTGTGTTCATGCCGAATTTTTTCTAGATAGACTAGAATTATCTGTTCAGTTATTTTTTCTGTCTTGAATGTCTCGTATCCCAGTTTTTGGTAAAGTCTAATGTTCTTTTCGCTCTTGTGTCCAGTGAATAGCTCAAATCTCTTTCAGGTTTTGAACGTGTTTTCAATCTCATTTACCAGTTGTGACCCAATCCCTTGATTTTGAAAATCTGGGTGTACAGCTAGTCTTCCGATATAACAAGTGTTACCTTGCACAAACGCCCTAACAGACCCTATTATGTTTTCATCCACCACAGCTTTGAGAAATGTTTTGTGTTCAAACTCGTTTTGTATGTCTTTCATGGTCTGAGTCATTGGAGGTATGCCATAGTTGTCGTAAAGGTCAGCCTCGCTTTTGTAGGATATTTTTTGAAGCGACAATATTTCCTCTGCGTCAGAGACTGTAGCTTTTTGTATTATCATTATCTGCGTCTTGGTTTTCTTTTCGAGTCATCCAGAGGCAGTTTCTTTTTGTCAAAGTGTCTTATCGCAAAACCTGCAAAAAACAAAATCCAGCCAAAAATTGTTACCGTTCCCATCGTACCTTTGTATGGCTGAAAGCTTGGCGAATTGGACAGAGTTGTTGACAGTGTCCAGTTTATGATTTGCATGGAGATTCCAACTATCATTATTATTATGCCTCGCTGCATACAGTCATAACTTTTTCAGTAACCTTAAAGGTTCCCATAATGAAAAAATGGGTAGTTAGTGTGACTTGATGAGCGTGGTAGTCGATATCGTATGAGGAGTCTTGCGAATTTTTTGTTCAATGACTTCTTTTAGAGACTCTACTGTCGATACTTCAATACTGCAAAGTATGTCATAAGAACCGCTCGTTCTGATAGTCTCTTTGATCCCTTCAATAGATCCTAACTGCTCAATGACGCCGCTTTCATGACCGTACTCGCAGTTGACCATTACAAACGCCGTTTGAATCGGCTGCACCATTTTTTGCGATATGCGCATAAACCAGATATATCGTGGTCACTTAATTACTCAAATTCAACATTGAAGCTGATTTATCATAATGTTAGCTGATAAACGAGACACGACAGTAATGAATCGGGAAGATCATATTTGAAACAAAAATGATCCTTTAGAAATCTCATAATTTTGATGACCTTTGAGGTCGTTTTATCCATCGGGAGTAAATCTTTGAATTAGCATTATCATTTGTTGCGTCTATTTCGAAAAACCATTGCTTGTATTCGTATTGAGATAAGTAATGCTTTATTGAGACTTTCCAGAACAGTGATTTTCTTTGTATGGATACGGATCCTAGGGATTCAAATTTGGGAAAAGACGATAATGTCATTTTAGGATAATTGATGACAAAGTACCTTATTGCTTAATTTTGCTTGCAATAATTCAGCATCAATTACATCACTATCAAGTTCTTGTTGTGTGAGACTACTGTCATTTATGGCAATTGAAATGGCTTATTTCTTTGAAATTATGTTCGGATTTGAATCGTTGGATGATTTGTTGGAGCGCATATCTACAGAATATTTTTGTTTAGTTGAAAATAAAAAAATGTCTTGCTAAGATATGTAGTTTTTATTTAATCTAGCAAGGATGTCTAGTTATTATTGCGGTTATTTTGGCAATATGACAGTCCTATCGGAATAGGAAACTTTTTGTTTGCTGGAGTGTTTTTCAGTATTTCGAGATATTGTTTTTTCACAGTACCATCGGAATTTAGCCAACACTTTGGCATGCCTTTTGCTTCGGCTGAATGAAATGATATGTGACTTCCTATACCTATGGCTAAGACAAGGACTGCGAGACTTGCCATTATGGTTTTATTCATGAATACATCTAAATACATTGTATTACAATAATACTCGTTTGTCCTAATAAGACGAACAGGTTCTTATCCATAATATTAAAAAAAGTATACATGGCTTTGGATAAAGTTACAAGTTTTAGGCTAGACAATGCGCTCTTACAAAAATTAAGCCGGGAAGCAACACAAAAACAGATTTCTCTTAACAAGTTGGTAAATTGCATACTACATGAACATACTGATCTACAATCTGACATTTCAAGAAACGGTTTCATCGGTATCAGGCGAACTGTCTTGTCTAAGCTATTAGAAGAAACAACTGATAAGAAAATGATAGCAATTGCTCGTCATGTGGCAAACATTGAAGGTAAAGAAATTCTATTGATTTTGAAAAACGAGTTTGATTCTGTCTCTTCCCTTAATTGGTTGGATAACTGGCTTAAGATTTCTGGTTATCAATACAAACATGATATGATAAATTCTGACACTCATTATTATCTAATATATCATAATATGGGATACAAGTGGTCTGTATATTTATCACATATTTGGGAAATTATTTTAAAAAATCTGTTAAGAGTACAAGCAGAGTTCGAATTAACTGAGCACACTATATCTTTTAAGATAGATTAAACCAAGTCACCTAATAAAACTCACAGGTGAAATATTACTCCACAAATGAATCTCCACACATAATAAAGATATTCGTTGATACAGGTATCGACTCATTCATAATTCTAGAATCAATACTCTCAATTTCACCAACCAAAAAAAGAATAATCTGGTGCAGAATACAAGGCAATGGTATAGTAGAAAGAGATCTTATGAGAACCGAAAATGAATTCTCATAGATAACAAAATTACCAGTATTGTTGAAATAATCAACATCGGCGTTGCCAGAGGAAATTCTGGCACGCTGGAAACCGGCTTTGACAAGTCAGCGTTTTGTTCACCTGATTCATTAGTAGGGTTGTTTTGAAGTGTGGTATTGGTGCCGATAACTTGGATGCTTTGGACACCTTGCAGGAATTGGATTGTCAGAGCTCTGTCGCTTAAAGTCGCCTGCTCCCTCTGAGGTGTAACTTGCTCGCCATCAACTAAAATGGTAAAAGGAATATCTTCACCACCACTTGACCTGGCATCAAGCAATGGTCTTGGAAGTGAGAGGGTAATAGAGCCGTAATTGATGGAATGTATTGATACAGTTAGTGAAAAGTTTGGCGGATTGACAGCCATTTTAGTTACTGAACCTCCGAAAATAGTATACGGTATGTCAAAGATTTGCTGCGTATTTGGATTTTGTACTTTGAAGGTTCCAGTTATTGGTGCCGTTGTTGCTGTGTATGTAAAAGTTGTTTGGGTTTGTATGGCAGGACCGTATTGAACTTGTACGGTATAAACACCGCCTGTTTTCCAAAGGGAGCCGCTTATCCCTATGGAGTAAATGTACGAGCCATCCTGACCAAGAGTAGGCTGGCCTGTTTGAATCAAATTGCTATATGGGTCTAAAATTCTGACAGCTATGGTGTTTCCCGGTATGACAGTTTTGACAGTACCATAAATTACAATTGTATCGCCAAAGATGTAAGACGGTTTGTCGGTTGTGATTATAATATTTGGACCTGTTGTAGACTTTTGTGCGTCAGATAGTTGAGATGTCGGAATAGTTACAAGAATAAGCAATAATAGAAACACATGGTTTTTCTTGCCTTTCAGAATCATCTTAGATACCGCATTATCCTATGTCTGAAAACAATTACAGTCCATACAGATAGTATCAAAATAAGATACTGTTCAATCTGCCATAAGGCAGGTCGTAGCTGACCTAGATCAGATAACGGAGTTCTTGGATACATGAAACTAGAGTTTAATGATGGAAAAAGCTCACCAAGTAAGCTTGTAATTACAAGTATAAACGAAAAATTGGCAACTACAAAACCGATTAGAATAATCAAAACAATGTAACTACGTTTCACAAATTTTCAAGATCTTGCTTAATTCTTATTCTTTACGACAATAGCATGTTTTTGGCTTGAAAATGGGGGCTAATCATTTTTACTCTTTATCCACAAACTCGTCGGCTGTCGGAGGCTCTGGGCTGAGTCCCTTTCTCTTTCGCAGATCACCCACGATTGTTCCAAGTATAGAGTTTGGAACCGGTGTCCATGCCTTGAAGTGCGTGTTCCACATTGCCTTTCCTGCAGTCTGTCCGCGCATTACCTCGGACAGGTCAAATGTTTCAGATGCTGGAATCTCTCCGGTAACAATGTTTACCACGCCTTTTTGCTCCATGTTTAGCACCTTGCCACGCTTTCCTGATATCACGCCTGCCACGTTGCCGATTAGCTCCTGCGGAATTCTCACCTCGATTCCAAGCGTAGGCTCCAGCAGCACGGGCTGTGCAAGAAGCATTGCCCCCATGCATGCGCGCCTTGATGCAGGGCCAAGCTGCGAGAGGCCCCTGTGTGCCGGGTCCTCGTGAGGTACAAAATGATGGAATGTAAACTTACATCCCCTTACCTGTTCCCGGGTTAGCGGGCCTTCCTTCATCGTATCATCAAATCCTGAAAGTATCGAATCGGTTGACTCTTGTACAAACTGCACACCTTTTGTGCCGTCAACCATGACGTTTCCTCTAGTATCAAACCTCATTACACGCTTTGCATCATCGCCGTCCCATCCGGCGTCCTTTAGTATCTTCTGGACCTCCTTCTTGTCCTTGTACTCGTTTAGCGTGCCATTTCTTATCATCTCGGCAACCTTTTCGTCGAGAGGTTCAACCTTCATGAATATCTTGTTGTGCCTGTTTGGAGATTTTGCCATGATGGGTCCTGCAGAGCCCCGGATTGTCTCCCTGTAGTTTATCAAGGGCTGCGACGTTACAATTTCCACCTTGGCATCTGCAATCAGCGCAGTTGCAATCTCAAGGTGAAGCACGCCCATTCCTGCAATCACAGTCTCTCCGCTCTCCTCGTTAATCTTGACCTGCAGGTTGGGGTCTTCTATTGTGATTCTGTTCAGAGCTTCGACAAGTTTTGGCAGGTCCTTTGGATGCTTTGGCTCTACTGCAATCTGCACGACAGGCTCTGACACGTACTGGATTCCCTCAAACGTCGGAACGCCGGGTATCGTGGATATTGTCTGTCCTGCCCTTGCATGCTCAAGTCCAAGTAGTGCCGGAATATTTCCAGCAGCAAGCTCGCCTACCATCTCCCTCTGGTTTCCCATGAAAAAGTTGACAGACTGGATTCTGCCCTCCCTCTTTGTATCAATAATGTGGATTCGGTCACCGTCTTTTATCCTTCCAGAAAACAGCCTTCCTATTGCAACAGGTCCCGCTGCCGGGTCTACAGTCATGTTTACAATCATCATTATGGCAGGACCGTTGTCATCACAGTTTAGCAGTGCCTTTCCAATGTCGGACTCTAGATCACCCTTCCAGATCTTGGGAATTCTGTACTTTTGTGCAACATCTGGCGGCGGGTGGTGCTTTACCACCATTCCGAGAACTGCATCATACAGCGGCGCCTTTTCTGCAAGCGCCTTGACATCCCCGCCCTCGGCATATGCGGCGTAAATGTCCTTAAACGAGATTCCCTTTTTCTTCATTACATCGGCATTGAATCCCCACTTGTCCTTTGCAGAACCAAACGAGACACTTCCGTCCTGAATGCTTACCTTCCACTTGTCCCGGTATTCTGGTTCTGCGTAAATCTCAATCAGCCTGTTAAAGTTGTTTATGATTTCAACGAGCCACTCCTGCATTTTTTCAGGTGTCAGCCTGAGCTCCTTTATGAGACGGTCAATCTTGTTGATGTAAAGTACGGGCCTTACACGCTCCTCGAGCGCCTGGCGGGTTACTGTCTCGGTCTGTGTCATGATACCTTCCACGGAATCTGACACCACGACTGCCCCATCTATTGCCCTGAGGCTACGGGTCACACGTCCTGTAAAGTCAATGTGGCCCGGAGTATCAATCATGTTAACGACATATTCTTCATTATCTTTTTCATAGAGTAAAGTTACATTTGCCTGGACGATTGTCATCTGCCTGTCCTGTTCTAATTTCATTGAATCAAGTGCAAGAGCCTGGCCTGCCACAGATGGGCTGATAATACCGCTTGATGCCAAAAGACTGTCGCTCATTGTAGTCTTGCCGTGATCTACGTGAGCTATCACACCAAAGTTTCTGATATGTTTCTTGTCTCCGATAATTTTGAGAATCTGCTCTGTTGCCTTGAATTTCATGTTTTAGCTAAGTCCTTTTCTAGCCGCTATTAAACGTTAAGTTCGGTCCAAAAATCCACGGCTGACATATTTACAGCAACTGCAACATACTCAAACCTGTTTTTGTAGAAACTGGTTTTATGATTACACAAAATACGGTTGGATTTTCCGAAAATAGTAATTTGATCTCTTTTTCTTTTCAAGATCAATCGGTACATGGTATCCAGAGCTGCCACATCTTCTACTTTCAGCATACCGGATAGTCAGACTCGGAAATTGTTTCCAGTTCCCCGCATCAGATCTGATATTTATAACAGGGACAAAAATCCAAGTCTATGGAAATAACAGTGGGCCATACGCCTGATTCTGATGACGCTTTCATGTTTTATGCAATGCTAACTGGCAAAGTCACCTCTCCTCACTTTAAGGTCAAACAGGTGGTAGAAGACATTGAGACGCTCAACAAGAGGGCCCTCAACCACGAGCTTGACGTTACGGCAGTCTCTGCCCATGCCTGCGCATACATCAAAAATTATACAGTACTGAGAAGCGGTGGAAGTTTTGGCAAGGGATACGGCCCGATAGTCATTGCAAAGCAAGATCTTTCTGCTGACCAGCTGCGCCG